>NZ_JBHKFI010000019.1:0-90724 GCF_042263505.1 Cytobacillus sp. Hz8
TTTAGGAATAAATTCAGCGCAAAGGGGAGTATGAGGGAAGCTTCCCTCATACTCCCCCTCAATAAAATAATATAAATAGTGGATTACTGAGAGTATATTCTTCATACACAAACTTCTTGACACAACCGACTTTTTTAAATTTATTCGCGAAAACAGGCATTTTATTCGCGAATGCCTTTTTTATTCGCGATTTTGAAATAATGCTCGCGACTTTCATGAAATACTCGCGAAATATTTAGGTTGCTCGCGAAAATGAGGCATCCTTTTTTTAGTCGTCCGAATTTGCCCTATCTCCATGCTTCATAGAGAAGACGGATTCCTTCCTTGATTTCCGCTTCACTTAATCCCCCGAACCCTAACATGATTTGCGGTTTATCAAGCATTGGGAGATCTTGATAATAAATCGAAGTCGGATACACTTTCACCTCTACCCGTGCAGCTTTTTCAATCAGCGCTTCCTCACTGTCCTTTTTCTGAATTTCTAACAAGAGATGTAACCCTGATTGATCTCCAATAATCCTCACTTGATCCTGAAAATATTCACGGATTGCTTGGACAAGCACCTTTTGTTTTTTTCGGTACAGTGTCCTCATTTTATTTAAATGTCTATCCCAGTGACCTTGCTTCATAAAAAGCTCCAGGGTTTTTTGATGAATTCGGGAAACCGTTTGCTTTTGAAAGTTAATTTCCTGTTGGTATTTTTCCATTAACTGAGTTGGAAATACAAGATAACTTAGGCGCATCGAGGGAATGAGTGATTTCGAGAACGTCCCTAGATAGATCACTCTTCCTGCTTGATCTAATCCTTGAAGAGAAGGAATGGGTTTTCCTCGATAGCGAAACTCCCCATCATAATCGTCTTCTAATATGTACGAATTCTGTTCATTAGCCCATTTCAATAACTTTCGGCGCTTTTGGATCGACATAACCGATCCAGTTGGGAATTGATGAGAAGGAGTTACATATACAAGATTACTTTTACTTTTTTCTAATTCAATCATATTTAAACCATCTTCTTCAATATGAACGGGAGATACACCTAAATCATAAGAAAGAAACATCTCTCTTGAACGGTGAAATCCAGGTTCTTCCATTGCCACCTTCCAATTCTGCCCCATTATTCGACAAAGATTGCTGAGCAAAATTTGTGTTCCTGCACCGATCACAATTTGATTTGCCTCACATCTTACTCCTCGAGAATAATAAAGATAGGAAGCAATCTCCTCCCTCAGCCCCTTCTCTCCTTGAGGATGCCCTCCTAATAGAAGCTCTCGATACTCCGGCCTTAAGCATTCATCTGTTAATCTCCTCCAAATAGAAAAAGGAAAATGCTCTGTATCGACGAATCCCTGATTATAATCATATTGAATTTTTCCAGCACTTTCTTCCTTTAGTTTTTCTCCTGAACTCACTTTAAATGGAACTTGATTGGATAAGGAACCTTCCAACTCAGCAACAAATAGCCCTACTCGAGGCTTACTAATTAGATAACCCTCCGCCATCAATTGAGCATAGGCATTTTCCACTGTATTTATACTAAGTTGCAAATGCTCAGCTAATTTTCGTTTAGGTGGCAAACGCCCGCCTTCCTTAAGCTTCTTTATTTCTATTTGCTCCTTCAAATACTCATATAACTGTACATATAATGGCTTTGGACTGTTTTCATTTAAAAATGGAGAAATATCCATCTCGCTCCTCCTCATTCCTGACCCCATTAAATTTTTCTTAACTGGTACTTTTGATGGGTTCAAAACTAAACTACACTCATTTTGTAAAAAAAAATAGAAAATGTAAAGAGAAAATGAGGAGGATTTTTCATATGAGAATTATCAAAGAGCTGCAAACAGAGGAAGAATTCATGGATGGTTTTTCGATCATGAAAGAATTAAGGACCCATTTAAATTTACGAGAATATAGTACCCTTCTTCAAGAAATGAAAAAGGAAGGCTATCAAATGTTTGCACTTTATGATAAGGGTGAAATCAGGGCAGTTACAGGGATTTGTTTACGAACCAACTTCTATAACGGAAAACATGTCTTTGTTTATGATTTAGTGACCAAAGCGGGAATGCGCTCAAAAGGCTATGGGGCTGAACTGCTACATTTCATAGAAGAATATGGAGCAAATCATGGAGCATCGATAATTGAATTAACGTCTGGTCTGCAAAGAATGGACGCCCATCGTTTTTATGAGAAAAAAATGAACTTCGCCCGCACGAGTTTCGCATTTAAAAAAATGATTAAATAATTTTCCTGAATTTTCATGATATAATTTTTTCTATAAGAAACGGAGGGGAAATATGAACATCACAGATTTAGTAGAAGAATTAGATACTGCTTATATTCAAACATTTGCTAATCATAAAAAGACCAGTTGGGGCCACATGTTTTTTAATGAAGCTCAACCAAACTACTATGATGCCAATCACGCTCAACTCCTCAATGCTCCTGAAAAACCAGAGGAAGTAATTAATGAAGTCATTCAGTTTTACGAACAGAAACGGCTAACTCCGCGTTTTTACCTTTATCAGGCTGATAATTTACAGGATTTCATAGCTAAACTTAAAGCAAGTGGTTTTGGCTATGAAGATTTTTCTCAATCGGTACAGCAGTGGAATGGCCAGATTTCAGAAGTAAATCAGGATCCGCAAATTTCATTTGAACTTGTTGATCAACACAATTATCAAGAAGTCTTAAATATTGAATGCTCCATTACAGAATTTGGAGGAAGGGAAATTCGAAAATCAGCATTTCAATCCGAATTTGCTCATCCTGCCTTTACCTACTACTTGCTAAGAAAGATGGGAGTCGCCTGTTGCACAGCCTGCATTTTTTTTGATGGTCAGCAAGCAAGGCTTGAAAGTGTTGCGACATTGGAGACATATCGTGGTCAAGGCCTAATTGGCCAACTGATCTATTCTCTTCAACAAATTGTGAAGGAAAAAGGAATCAGGATTTTTTGGGTATTTCCCATCAATGAACGAGTCGAAAAGGTTTATAATCGTTACGGCTTTCAAACCATAGCGAAAATAAAAACAGGGCATGCCTTTTTAAGAGGGAAAGGGATTAAAGAAATTAGGGAATCTTAATGGACTCAAAAACAAGGCTGCCACAGCTTTGTTTTTATTTTTTAAACATAGTTATTCATCCATGCTTCGATCTCTTTTTTTCATAAATATATAGAGAAGGAGGGATCAATATGTATCAAGTTGCTTTAGTGTTTTTTGCTTGTATTTTAGCTGGTTTTGGTTTAATAAAAATACCAGCTGTTTGGATATTTGCAGGCAGCTTCCTTGTATTCCTTAAAGTAGTCGGAGTTATTGTCATCATCATCTTCTCATTAGCACTTTTATACCTTGGCTTTAAAGCTTTGTTTTCACAAGGGCTATAATCATGAAGTTCCTTAGGGCTGATATTATATCAGCCTTTTTTCGTAAGAATCATTTTTATATAATATGTGTTCTTATTGGTTATTAAAAGTGGGAACGTTATAATAGAAGATAGGTTTTACATCAATAGTGGAATTGGCTTGAAAGGAGCAAAAATAATGAATATCCCAAATGTGAATGAAACATTGGAACTACTACGAAAATTAGTATCCATCCCGAGTCCATCTGGCAATACGTCTGAAGTAATTACATTTGTTGAGTCCTTTCTATCTGAACTGGACGTTACAACTCAGAGGAACCATAAAGGTGCGCTTATTGCTACATTACCAGGTAAGGATTCATTAAACCATCGAATGTTAACTGCCCATGTCGATACATTAGGAGCGATCGTAAAAGAGATTAAACCATCTGGCAGATTAACAATCGACCAGATAGGCGGATTTACATACAATTCGATTGAAGGCGAATATTGTCAAATTCAAACCAACGCCGGAAAAGTCTACACAGGAACGATTCTCATGCATCAAACCTCTGTCCATGTATATAAGGATGCCGGAAAGCAGGAACGCAATCAAAAGAATATCGAAGTTAGAATTGATGAAGTAGTTCATAATGCAGAGGATGTCCGTCAATTAGGAATAGAAGTTGGAGATTTTGTATCATTCGATCCGCGTGTTCAAATTCTTGAGAGTGGTTTTATTAAATCTCGTCACCTTGATGACAAAGCAAGCGTAGCCATCTTACTGCAATTAATCAAACAAATCATACAAGAAAATATTCAACTTCCTTATACCACTCACATTCTCATCTCGAACAATGAGGAAATTGGCTATGGCGGAAATTCCAATATTCCCCCTGAAACGGTGGAATATTTAGCTGTTGATATGGGGGCAATCGGGGATGGACAACAAACCGATGAATATACCGTTTCCATCTGTGTAAAGGATGCAAGCGGTCCGTATCACTACTCACTTCGAAAAAAATTAACGCATCTTGCCATAGACAATGGGATTGACTATAAACTGGATATTTATCCTTATTACGGATCAGATGCATCCGCTGCAATTCGTTCGGGTCATGATATCGTCCATGGGCTGATTGGACCTGGAATCGATTCATCCCATGCCTATGAACGCACGCATAAGTCTTCGATTAAAAATACATATAAATTGCTCTTCCATTACATCCAATCGGAAATGGAAGTTTAATCAATCAATATGAATGAATGAGAGCCATAAACTGGTTCTCATTTTTTTATTACCTACATAAAGTGAAACTTCCATCAGTGGGGGTTTTCGAAGCACAGGACGTGAAGTGTGCAGACGTCGCGATTGACGTCGCGCTTTTAGTCTGCCATTCCTCCCCCACTGATGGTTAGTCACGCAAAGCCTGATTAATTTTTCTAAGGGCTGAAGCCCAAAGAAAAATCTTATTTCACTTATCAAGCTCATAACGCCACGTCCTGTGGCTTCGCCTGACTAGGACCTTAATCCCTCGTCGGACCTTTACGGACAGTTGATCTCCCACTTATCTTCTTCGTATTCTCAGAATCTTAAAGTGGGAGTCAAAATGTCCGTTAAGAGTGGGATAAATAAATAATGAGAAAAAACGTGTTTTCTAGTTAAAAGCCTAAACCTTTCTTATTTGCATGGCATTAATTAAATAAGAAGGGAGATGAAAAAATGTCAAGAAGAGAACAGAATTTTATTGATTTTGCCCGTGATCATATCCATCAAGAAGTAGAAGTTGTTACAAGTGATGGAACCTTCACAGGTACGCTCATTTCTGTCCATAGCGATCATCTTGTATTGGAATCAAGAATAAGAGGTCGTGAAACCAGAATTGCCATTCGAATTGCTTTAATTGTCGCTTTATTCCGTATTGTTTTCGGACGACGAGGTCCATTCTTTGGCTTTAATGAACAAGAGCAAACAGAGGAATCAAGCAGCCAAGAGCATCATGAAGATTAGGCAAAAAGCAATGAAGGATTGAGTCTTTTTTCCTTCCTTGTTTTCTTTTTCTGCCTAATTTTAAACAAAGAAATGTGAAATGTGGATAAATTTTGAAATTGTGATTATTCTCTCAAAATGCTTGAAATATGAAGATTAAATGTATTATATTAGGTTTAAGAAATAGAATATAAAAGAACCTTCGGCTGGCACCGAAGGCTCTTACACAGCTGACTACAAGTAGTGTAGCGGCCAGTATAAGGAAAGAAATAACCTTTGCCCTAACAACTAGCCATAGCGGAGTGGGTTATTTCTTTTTTTGAGTAGAGATTACTACTGCAATCACTGAAACTATCAAAGATGAAAACGTTACCATTAACGTTAACGCTTCATAAATTGTTATCAACGCGACACCTCCCTTCTCGGAAGTGTGCCGCTACCCACTCTGCCTTAGCTGTGTTAGTAAATTATAGCAAAATTTGGACTATTTTACATCTTACTTTTGATGGATAATTATTCCTATTTTTAGTTTACATAAAATTATTATTGTTAATCATTAGCTTAGGTTTTCTCTTTCAACAATTGACGAAAAAGATGATCCCGATTTTCACTATCTAAAAACCGCGGATCTTCCACAATGGCCTTTAGAATTTCCCGCTTTTTTCCGGGATCTTGAACAAGCTTCGCAATCGTTTTTCTGCACTCAGCTAAAAAATCAATATAATCTTCATATCGTTCATCAAAGGTCTCCTCCAAGTTTTGACGAAGCTTTTTAGTAAGAATGGGACTTGCGCCTGATGTAGAAATTGAAAGGGTCAGCTTTCCTCTTTTTATTATGGAAGGGACAATGCAATTCGATTTTTCAAATTCATCCGCTGCATTGATGAGCTGATTTTTTTCTGCGGAAGCTCGAACAAGTTCGTTTGTCTCGTAATCGTTGGTTGCAGCAATAATAAGAAAAGCATCCTGAAGATCAGCAGGATTGAACCCCTTTTCTTTCCAGATAATTTCCCCAGCTTGAGCAAGTCGTGATAGCTCCCCAGTAATTTCGGGACTTATGACCTGAATTTGTGCATGTGAGGCAAGGAAGCCCTTCACTTTACGGGTTGCCACTGCTCCCCCACCAACAATAACAATTTTTTTGTTTGCTAAATCAATATGAAGCGGATAATACTCTTTCATGAACGTCCGTTCCCTTCCAATAGAATGATTGAGAATGATTGACTTCCTTCATTCTTTTACAAAGCAATTCGATTAAAGCGTCATCAAAGCCTATTGGATTACATAATATCATGTCTATGTTCGAATATTGAAGGCTTTTTTTACATACAAATTGTTCGATTTGAACGGTAAATCCTCCTGACAACAGCAAATAAGGAACAATATATAATTTATTAGTACTTGCTTTTACTTGATTTTGTAATACTTCCCGATAGGAAGGATTCCCCTTAAGATATCCGATTTCAACTTTGCTTTGAATCGATTTCCTTGTTAAAACCGCTATTTGTTCAAATTCTATTGCTGCTTGTCCTTCACGACTTCCATGACCAATTAATAGAACTTGCTCATCCACTTGATTTTCAAATTTCTTTTCAGTTAGCCTTTTTTTGATTATTTTTACCATAACTTCATCTACGCCAATAGGGTTAGCATAATGAAATGAAACTTGAGGAAACTGTCGTTTTGCCTGTTCCATTTCAAATGGAATATCCACATTCGCATGTATACCCGGGAGTAAAAGAATTGGGAGTATCGTAATAGCTGTCGCACCTTGATTGACACACTTATTGATTGCTTCAGGAATTGATGGAGAGGCTTTTTCGAGAAATGCAAGACCATGAATCGGTACGTTAATTGCCTTCTTTACTTTCATAGCAAACCAGATAAAATCTTGATTCCCCTTTTCAGTGCGGCTTCCATGTCCAACTAAGATAACAGCTTTCATTTTAATCACTCCCCTAAATCCTTCTTATTTCTTTTAAAATGAACTGCTTAAAGATTCTACAATGGCGTCATTTGTAGGTCTTACTGGCATTCTTCCCGGATTAAGACCAAATCGAACAGCTGTTTCCCAGGTCTTCTCACCCATACATACCACTTCAAGTTCTGCAAATTTGTCTTCTGATATTAAACCTTGACTTAAAACTGTTTGATAAAAAATTTCCACTGAAGCACTGCTTGGAAAAATAACGGTATTCAATTCTGCTTCACTAACCATTCTTTGAAAAATGGGAATAAATTGCTCATCTATCCATTTTTCACTTGTTTGCAAGAAGTCGAAATTCCCATATTTGTCATCGAAACTCGGATTCACACCTTCAGGGCCAACAATTAATAATGATCCATCCGGTTGCATTTGCTGTTCATGTGCAGCGGCAAATCCTTTTTGTTTCAAAGCTTTGATTGATTTCGAAGAGCACCCGTAAAAGACTGCTTTAATTTTACGAACATCCATTCCAACTTCAAATAATTGTTCAAAAAATTCTTCCACTGCTTCATCTGAAGTAAAAAGGATGCGATCGTACGTATCGATCATGGATAAAATATTTTGATCGATGGCAAAGGTGTTTTTCTTCCATTTTGGAAACTCAATCACATCTGCCCCTTGATCCATTAAACTTTTTGCAAGATTGCTTGATTTTATACCAGTCCGTGCCAATATTATTTGACGACCATATAAAGGCTTTTTTTCAAACCAACTGATTTTTTCTCTTAAAGATACAATATTACCAACTAATGTGATGGCTGGATTCGTAAACTTTTCCGCTTCCACCTTTTTTGTAATAGTGGCAAGGGTTCCTTCTAATGTTTTTTGTCTGCCAAAGGTTCCCCATTGAATAAGGATCACGGGAGTATCCGCCGACTTTCCATTATTTATCAGATTTTCACATATATATGGCAGATTCGCAATCCCCATGTAAAAGGCAATCGTCTCAATTCCATGGGCAAGTCCTTGCCATTCCAGCCGCGACTTTCCTTCTTTCGTTTGATCATGTGCGGTGACAACTGCGAATGACTCTCCGAATTTCCTATGAGTTACGGGAATCCCAGCGTAAAGAGGAGCGGCAATGCCTGAGGATATACCTGGAACAATTTCAAATGGGATCTGATGGTGATGCAAAACCTCTGCCTCTTCCCCTACTCTGCCAAAAACACCAGGGTCTCCCCCTTTTAGGCGTACGACGCTCTTCCCTTCTAATGCTTTCTTCACAAGAAGCTCATTAATCACTTCTTGGCGTAAAACATGGCGATTTGGTAATTTTCCGCAATAGATGAATTCACAGTTTGCTTGCGCGAATTCAAGCAGCTTTGGATTCGCAAGTCGATCATAAAGAATTACTTCTGCTTTTTGGATTGCTTCTTTCCCTTTAACCGTGATGAGTCCAATATCTCCAGGACCTGCCCCCACTAAATAAACTTTCCCTTTGCTCATTATTTCGTCATCCTCCAAGTTGTCTCATGATCTTTTTGTTCAAAAAGGAGGCAGGACTCTCGTCGCCTCCTTTCTTCTATTACATTTTTAAGAGGACAGAATCCTCAACCACTTCAATAGGATAGGTTTTTACTTTCCCGTAACCAGGTGATTCAACCGTACCATCCAGTAATGAAATTTTCCAATCAGAAATTGGACAGTAAATATATTCTCCAGAAACTAACCCATCTGCCAAAGTTCCCCCTTTAGGTGATGGACTTCGATTTTCAATTGCTCTGACATGTCCATTGGAGAGGCGAAATAGAACAATTTCTTCTCTATTTACACGAACCACTTGTCCCATTCGCTCCGGCAAAGAAGAATAACTAGCTAATTCTATTGTTTGTATTGTTTTTTCCATTGACTTTCACCCTCCATAATTAATTTACTGTAACAGGAATTGAACGAGTTTCATAGTATTTTTCCCGAAGGTCTTTATTCTCTAGTACTTCCTTCCATGGCTCAACATATCTTTCAAGTGTTTTATCAATTCGTTCATTAAGCTCTTTTCTTGTTTGTTCATCCGCTAAAACTTCTTTAATATGATCAAGGCCAACACGTTCTAACCACTTAGAAGTCCTTTCTAAGTAATTCGCTGTTTCACGATAGTATTGAAGATAAGCTCCTGTTAACCCCATTACTTCTTCTTTCGTTTTAACCGTACCTAATAAATCACCTGCTCGGAGATCAACTCCGCCATTTCCGCCGACATAAATCTCCCAGCCACCGTCGATGCCAACAAAGCCAATATCTTTAATTCCGGCCTCTGAACAGTTTCTTGGACAGCCGGAAACACCCATTTTCACCTTATGAGGGGTATCCAGTCTTTCAAATTTTTTCTCTAATTCAATTCCTAAGTCCATTGAATCCTGTGTGCCATAGCGGCAGAATTTTGAGCCAACACAAGTTTTCACCGTACGAAGCGTTTTTCCATAAGCATAACCAGATTTCATTCCGAGATCTTCCCAAACATTAGGAAGGTTTTCCTTTGAAATTCCCATTAAGGCAATCCGTTGTCCACCTGTCATCTTCACAAGCGGAACTTCATATTTCTCTGCAACATCGGCGATTTTCTTCAAGTCCTCTGCTGTCGTAACCCCACCGTACATTCTAGGAACAACCGTATAAGAACCATCCTTCTGAATATTGGCATGCATTTTTTCATTGACAAGACGGGAGTCACGATCATCCGCGTATTCTGCTGGATAAATCATTCCAAGAAAATAGTTCAATGCCGGACGACATTTTGAACAGCCTTCTTCTTCCTTCCATCCAAGAACATTCATCACTTCTTTTACGCTCATAAGACCTTTTTCTTTAATTTCAGCGACTACCTCATCTCGACTTAAAGTCGTACATCCACATAGAGTTGCTTTTGTTGCTGCAGCAGAATCAAATTCATCTCCTAAAGTATAGGCCAAAATATCCGCAATAATTGGTTTACAGCGTCCGCATGAACGACCTGCATTGGTGCATCCACCAACTTCATCTACTGTAGTTAAGCCATTGGTACGGATGGCTTCAACGATGGAACCCTTCGTTACGCCATTACACCCACAAACCAGTTCATCATCAGGCATTGCTGATACATCACTTGCTTCAGCACTACCGCATGCATCGGATTGCAGAATAGAGCCGCTATTTAAACCACTCACATCTTCCTTCTTCGATAGCATTCTAAATAATCTTGTGCTATCTTTCGTGTCACCATAAAGCACGATGCCAACGATAGACTTATCTCGAATAAGAACCTTTTTATAGACACCCTCAAATTCATTATGAACTTTAATGGATTTTGTGGTGGCATCGTCAAAAATTTCACCAGCAGAGTAGAGATCAATTCCGGAAATTTTTAAACCTGTTCCGACAACAGATCCTTCATATGGATTTGGTATATTACTACATAACTTTTCTGCTAGGATCTTCCCTTGCTCATATAATGGAGCGACCATTCCATAGACGATTTCTCGGTGTTCTGCACATTCGCCAACAGCATAAACATTTGCTACTTTCGTTTCCATGAAATCATTAACGACAATCCCGCGATTGACGGGAATTCCACCATCTTTTGCTAATTGAACATTTGGTTTAATGCCAACTGCCATAACCACTAAATCAGCATCAGCAATCGATCCATCTTTAAATTTAACTCCCGTAACCCTTGTATCGCCCAAAATTGCAACTGTTTCCTTTTCCATAAGGAAATTCATCCCTTGGGATTCTAATTCTTCTTTTAACATTTGAGATGCCGTCTCATCAAGTTGTCTTTCCATTAAGTTTGGCATTAAGTGAACCACATCAACCGTCATTCCCAAATTCAATAATCCTCTGGCAGCTTCCAATCCTAGAAGTCCACCACCGATGACAACCGCTTTTTTATAATCTTTAGCTGTTTTGATCATTGTTTCACAATCTTGGATATCACGAAATCCTGTCACACCCTCTTTATCAGCACCTGGAATCGGCAAAATAAATGAGTTTGAGCCAGTAGCGATAATTAATTCGTCATAATGTACCACTCTTCCATTTTCTGATGTGACGATCTTATTATTGGGATCAATCTTTGTAATTGCTTCTCCTGTAAATAACTCAATATGATTTTCCTTATACCAATTCCAATCATTCATAATAATATCTTCAATCGTCGTATCTCCCTGAAGAACGGTTGATAATTGAATGCGGTTATAATTGGGATGAGGTTCATTTCCAAAAACAGTTATATCAAATGCATCCGCATTTATTTTTAAAATTTCCTCAATCGTCCGAATGCCAGCCATTCCATTTCCAATCATGACTAATTTCTTTTTATTCATTGATTAGGCCCTCCCCTGATGTACTTTTATATGTTCAACACTTCACATATGTTATTTATGTACCCATTTTATTCGTTTTACTTTTAAAAATTTGTGAAGTAGGTCACATATCGATGTGAAATTCAATTTTATTCATAAAATCTTCACAAAATTTCACTTCATCACTATGGTAAATTGAACAATAAGTATGTATTGATTAACGAAATGATTTCAGTGGCTAAATATATAACCATAAAACATCCTTCATTTTAATGATTAAGTATGTATGTCAGAGATTCATAGAAAAAACCTAGCAAGCAGCATCACTCACTAGGTTATTCTTTATACTAATAAAACATCTATGTCACAATGATAATATTGTTTATAGAGAAACAGAAACATTTCTGCTTCTTTTTTCCGCTGTTTCTTTCTTCCCATGCATGAAATGATATAAAATAATGGTTGCTAATGCACAGATTCCCATTGTAACATACATGCCGCGGTATCCAGTTAACGGAATCATAAATCCAAGAAGATACGGACCAATGCCATATCCTACATCGATAAAGATAAAGAAGGTGGACGTTGCTAATCCCATTCGATGCGCTGGTGTCACCTTGATTGCAACGGCTTGGGCGCTTGACTGGAAATTACCAAAGCCAAACCCGATTACAGCACCAGCAATTAAAAGGATAATTCCATGATTTGCAGTACTTAACAAGAGCATTCCAATCGCAAAAATAAAAAGGGCAGGATACATAATCATATTGGCCCCCTTCAGATCAAACAATCGTCCTGTGAAAGGGCGCGATACCAAAATTGCAACGGCATAAACTAAAAAGAAGAAACTAGCGGCATCCACTAAATGGATTTCCATTGCATAGAATGTAATAAACGACATCACACTTGAGTAACAAAAACCGGCAACTAAAGTAACAAAAGCAATGGGGAGAGCTTTTGTTTCTACAAAATTAGTAAACTTGAAGCCTTTCGATTCTCCGGTTTTCTCCTCTGTAAATGAGAGATTCGGCACTTGAAGAATGAAGGAGGTCAATAGACTAATGATTCCTAAGGCCACACAAAATATAAAAATCACATGAAAGTTGGTGTGCTGACTCAAGTACAAACCAACAAATGGACCAATCGCTGTCGCTAATGTTGCACTCAAGCTGTAATAGCCAACACCTTCCCCGCGTCTAGCTTCCGGTATGACCTGTGCTACAATCGTTCCAGTTGCAGTGCTTCCTATCCCCAGGGCAATCCCGTGGACAAAACGATTCGCAAGCAGAAACGAAAGGCTATTAATGCCAAAGTATAAGAGAGTTGCCAATGTAAAAAGAATCAAGCCAACTATGAGGATCTTTTTTCTGCCGACAGAATCGATGATTCTCCCAGTAGCAAGTCTTCCGACAAGTGCCCCAATAATAAAGATTCCGGTAACCAGTCCAGCTTCACTTGTAGATGCATGAAATTCATCCACTGCGAAAACGGAAATGGTGACCATTAATAAATAAAATACTAGTGTTAAAAAAAAGTTGATGGACGAAACGATAATAAAATCCTTCGTCCATAGTCTCGGATTTAAATGACTCATACATCTTTCCCCTTATTCAAATTCTCCCGTATTTCCCCTAAAATTCGTAATCCAGAAAGAACATCTTCTTCAGAAAGTCCTTCTAAATATTTCACTTCCATTTGATCAAGCTTGCTCCGAACTTCAGCAAATACTTTCTTTCCTTTTGCTGTAAGCTGCATTCTTTTTTCTCGCTTGTCTTTTCCAGGAATATGTTCAACGAATTCCATCTCCTCCAGGCGATTGATGGTCCTTGTCACAGTTGGCTTCTCCACTCTTTGATGCTTCGAGATTTCAACAAGCGTTGCTGATTGGGAATATTCTAGAATATCCATAATTGCCCATTGAGCTCGATGCAAGTCATATTGTGCAAGAAGCGCATTTGTTTCATTCAAAAATAACCGGTACGTCATCATAAACTCATAAAAAAACTGACGATAATTTTCCATTCTTACCTCTTTCTAAAAATAGTTACCAAAAGTAATAGTTATCATAGGTAACTATATTAAAGTATAAACACGCTATTTGTCAAGTCTCGAAAGCATGGGGACGGTTCTTTGCTTCAAAGAAACACAGTCTCCAAAGATAAATCCAAAAATAGATTCATGATCAATAGCCTTTTCATTTTTATATGATTAAATCCATCTACTTATAGAGTTGATTTGGACATATTTTTCCAGTAAAAAAATGTATAGTTCAACATCCATCTGCAATCCAAGCATTAAACCCACGCTGACTAAAAAAAAGGATGCACAAATATTTAAAATGCCACGAATGAAAAATCATGGGATTGGCTTCAAAATAATTGGATTAAACTTCTCAATCAAACGTTTGATTGAATTTCCATAAAGCTTTGGGGCATATTTACAAGAATACTCCCCAAAAAAATGGTCTGTAACCACAGGCTTTTGTATCAGAGTAAAGGGCAGAACCCCCTTATTCTATCGATAAAGAAAAGCCCTACAGAGATACTCTCCGCAGAGCTTTCTTCATAAAGTTAATCACCAATTCACTTTATTGATGATTTTGGAGATGAGGAACCAATCTCAATTGTCTCACAATTTACCCAACAAATGATTCTGAAGCTGATCTCTTAAAGCCCGCTTCAAAAATTTCCCGACCGATGTTTTTGGAATTTCTTTCATAAACACAATGTCGTCTGGAAGCCACCATTTGGCAAACTGTGGACGGAGAAATTCTAATAATTCTTCCTTCGTTACTTTCGCGCGGTAGGTATCTTTCAGAACGACACAGGCTATCGGACGTTCCTGCCACTTTTCATGAGGGACCGCCACTACACTTGCTTCGAATACAGCCTCATGTGCCATCAGGGCATTTTCAATATCCACTGAAGAAATCCATTCACCTCCACTTTTGATTAAATCCTTCGTTCGGTCTACAAGTTTAATGACCCCTTCCTCATCAATCGTAGCTACATCACCTGTGTGAAGCCAACCATCGATAAACGCTTCACTCGTCCGGGCATCCTTATAATATTCATCTGCAATCCAATTTCCGCGCAAACACAACTCGCCCATTTCTTTGCCATCCCAAGCCACTTCCCCCTCCCCAGAAATGACTTTCATTTCCACACCAGGAACGAGTAAGCCTTGCTTTGAACGAATTTCTAAAATATTCTCTTCGTCCAAATCCACTTGATAGCTTTTCAGACGCGAAACGGTAACCATTGGTGTCGTTTCCGTCATTCCATAGGCATGCAGGAATGGAATATTGTATTTTTTTTCAAAGGTTTTTATCATTCCTTTCGGTGCAGCTGAACCTCCGCATATCAGTGCTCGAAGCGACGATAAATCATATTTCTGCTGCTCGAGCACCTGTAAGACACCTAACCAGACGGTTGGTACACCTGCTGAGAATGTGACCTTTTCTTGTTCGATTAAATCAAGAAGCAGCTTTGGTGTAAACTGTGGTCCAGGCATAACCTGAGTCGTTCCAAACCAAGTGGCAGCAAATGGAAGCCCCCAGGCATTTACATGAAACATGGGGACAATCGCCATCGCGATATCCTTTTCAGAAATGGCCATTGTGTCAGACAATCCAAGGGCAAAGCTATGAAGAACGAGACCGCGATGTGAATAGATAACACCTTTTGGATTCCCGGTTGTTGCAGAAGTATAACACATAATAGCCGGATCATTTTCATCCAAATCCGTAACAAAGGAATAATTTTCATTTCCCATCTCCAGTAAATCTTCATAAGAAAAAACGGGTGAAAGCGTTGTTGCGGGGAGCTCCTCCTGATCCGTCATAATAATGAAGGCTTCCACATTTGTTAGCTCATCCTTTACTCGTTCAATTAAAGGAAGAAGGTCTTCGTCAATCAGGAGAACCTTATCCTCCGCATGATTAACGATATAAGAGATATGCTCAGGTGATAAACGAATATTGACGGTATGAAGAACTGCTCCCATTCCTGGTGCAGCGAAATAAGCTTCAAGATGACGATGATGGTTCCAAGCAAAGGTTCCTACTCTGTCTCCCCGCTGGACTCCCAATTTTTCCAGTGCACTTGCAAGTCTTCTCGTTCTTTTTCCAATTTCACGATATGTTAAGCGGTGAATTCCAGATAGGGTTCTTGATACAACCTCTTTTTTCGGAAAAAATTGTTCCGCTCTTTCTAATAAAGCTCCAATTAAAAGTGGGGTATTCATCATATTGCTCTTTCCTCCATTGAAAGTTATTTTAATTTTCTGATTTCTAAAGACCTATTCTCCACTCAAAAGTTCTTCTAATTGTTTTCGCAAAATAAATTTTTGAATTTTTCCACTCGCATTTCGGGGCAGTTCATCACAGAAAATGTATTTTCTTGGCCTTTTATAGCGGGCCAATTTCGCACTGCTCTTCATCCATTCATCTAATTCTTGTTCTGTTAAAACAGCGTCCTTTTTCACAACGAAGGCTATGACTCTCTCACCCCAATGGTTATCTGGTTCTCCAATTATGGCAACATCTAAGATACCGTCATGCTCATACAGAAGATCTTCCACTTCTCGAGGATAGATATTTTCTCCTCCGCTAATAATCATGTCATCAACGCGGTCCTTGACCCATAAGTACCCTTCCTCATCCAAATAGCCAATATCCCCGGAATGATACCATCCCTTATACTTGGCTTTTTCCGTTGCCTCCTCTTGGTTAAAATAACCGCTCATCATACAAGGCCCTTTGACAATGATTTCTCCAGGCACACCAGATGGCAAAATATCATCGGGGTCAGATGGCCCCTCTTCATTCGGACGCACAATCCGTATTTCATGATTAATAAGGGCTTGGCCTGCAGATCCTGCCTTGCGAATTTGATCCTCCTCTGTTAAAAAGGTAATTGCTGGCCCCATTTCGGTCATGCCATAGGCTTGAACGAGCTGAACTCCGAGTCTTTCTTGACATGCATATACAAGCGTTGGCGCCATTGGAGCAGCTCCATATAACCCAAATTTCAAGCTCGATACATCATATTGTGTTAGGTCCTCTTGAAGGAGCATATTCCACATGGTGGGAGCCGCAAAAAACTTTGTGATTTTTTCCTGTTCGATCAGCTGAAGGACGAGCTTTGGTTCAAAGTGGTGGATGATGGTGCTTTTGGCGCCAATCTGTACTCTTGGAAGGAAAGCACAATGCAGCTCTGCGCAGTGGAACATCGGTGCCATCACCAATCCGTTATCATTAGATGAAAGCCTTGTCCCATGAATACAAATTAAACTTTGCTCTGCCATATCCCGATGACGATGTAAAACACCCTTTGGTCTCCCTGTCGTCCCACTCGTATACATAATGGCATAGAGGTCCTCTTCATCAATTTCCATTTCAATTGCTGTGTTTGGAGCAGAAGCAACCTTTTCATGATAGCTTGCTGCATAGGATGGAGCTGGGTCATCTATGGACCAGAAGGAAATGTGAGGAAAACGATTTTCAATGATGGAAATACTCGATTCAAGAGCTTTTTCAAATAGGACAATCTTTGGCTCAGCATCACTTAATATATAGGAAACTTCTTCAGCCATTAAGCGAAAATTAATGGGATTAAAGACAGCTCCTATTTTGGCACAGGCAAAAAAGGTGGTCGCTAACTCTTCTGTATTAAATATAAAGGTAGAAACACGATCACCCTTTCTTACTCCCTCATCAAACAGGGCGTTGGCAAGCTTAAGCACTTGCTCATTCCATTGTTTATACGTATAGCGAAGATTTTTGCGAACATCATAGAGGGCTTCTTTTTGAGGGTACTTCCTTACGGTTAGATCGAAAATATTTCCGAGTGTTACACCCATTCCTTTTCCTCCCATTTCATTGATATTGGTGGGTTAAGCAAAACCCATGATGATATAGAAAGATAAAGGGATAATAATTTAGAGCGAATCATCCCTTTATCCGCAAAACCATTTTTAAGAGTGTAGCAAAAAGAAATAATTTTAGAGGCCTAAATTTTTTGCAATGATGGTTTTCATAATTTCATTGGTACCGGCATAAATGCTTGAAACAGGAATATCACGGAAGCGTCTGGCAATCTCGTATTCTTCCATATATCCATATCCGCCATGCAATTGCATGCATTCTGTTGCGATTTTTCTCGCATTCTCCGTTAGCTTCCATTTTGCCATTGAAACCTTAGTAACAATGTTTTTCCCGGCGATATGGTCTTCAATTAAATGATCAAGAAAAACTCTTCCCATTTCTATTTCTGTTGCCATCTCGACGATCTTAAACTGGGTGTTTTGAAATTGACTGATAGATTTACCAAATGCTTCGCGGCTTTTCACATAATCGATGGTCATTTGCAGCATTTTTTCTGAAGAGGTCTGTGCAGCAATGGCGACTAAAAGTCGTTCCTGCTGTAATTTATCCATTAAATAGAGGAATCCTTTCCCTTCTTCCCCAAGAAGATTCTCTTTCGGGACCTTACAATCCTCAAAAATTAATTCTGCTGTATCCTGGGAATGAAGCCCTACCTTATTCAGCTTTCTTCCTCTTTTGAAGCCAGGGGTATCTCGCTCCACGACAAGTAGACTTATTCCTTTATGCTTTGGAATAGCTTCGGGACGGGTTTTACAAGCAACTATTACCAAGTCAGATTGAATTCCATTTGTAATAAAGGTTTTTTGTCCGTTTAAAAGATAATAATCATCTATAAGCTTAGCCGTTGTTTGAATGTTTGCTAAATCGGATCCCGTTCCTGGTTCGGTCATTGCAATAGCAGTGATGATTTCTCCTGTCGCACATTTTGACAGCCATCTTTTCTTCTGTTCTTCCGTTCCAAACGAAGAAATATAGGGAACCACAATATCATTATGAAGACCAATTCCAACTAAGCTTGACCCTACTCTTTCAAGCTCTTCATTAATCACAACTGAATAGCCCCAATCGACCCCGCTTCCCCCATAAGCTTCATCAATATCTGGGCATAAATAGCCCTGAGTTCCCATCTTTCTCCAAAAGGAACGAGGAATCATCCGCTCCTCCTCCCATTTTTCATAAAATGGGTAAGCTTCCTTTTCTAAAAACCTTTTTAAAGATTTTCGAAAAATATCATGCTCTTCTTGTAAATATGGGTGACTCAAATTCAGTATCTCCCCTCATAAGTTATTTGAATTTCATGTAAGCGCTTTCAACCTTGTGTCAAATTCCTTTTAAGCAAGTCATTTCACTCCCTATATTCTTATTTCAAAATTTGCTTGTTCCATGACGAAAAAGTTGATATTTTTCCGACTTCGTACCTAGTTTCGTACCTTCCTTATAGTTCGCTAACTAACAGATTTTTTCCTGCTTTGTTAATAGATTCCTCCTACGAATTTTCAAAAAAAATGGTACTCTTTAATTAATAAAAGATTTACACTGCCTTTACCAATCCTTATCATTTTAGGGTTACAATAAATATAAGCAAGTTAACATTATTCAGTTCATACACAGTCGGGTCATTTGAAATTAAATTATTTTGGAGGTGAAAGAATGCAAACCTTCCTTAATTCCCTTTTCCTTACGTATGTTCTGATTTCCTTTAGCACCATTTTCTATTACACCTTTTTTCCTTCTGACGACAAAAAGTAACTTGTCCTCCAAATTTATTTTCAACAAATAATTGATTCCATCTCATTATTGAAATTGATAATTTTTTCCATAAAAATAGCTCTTTTTCACAAGATAAATTAATAAACGGATTGCCATTACCAAAAAAAAAGTGGCAAAACGACGATCGCTTTTGCCACTTTTTTTTTTGCAATTTTTTACTTCATTCCATGCAAGCTTACAGCAATTTGTGTCCCAACTACTGCGTTATTTTTAACTAATGCAATATTGGACTCCAAGCTTTTTCCATCCGTTAACTCTTTCACTTTTCCTAATAAAAATGGAGTAACTTCTTTCCCTGTAATATTTTTTTCATTTGCTTCCTTCAAAGCTGATTCAATCACGGTAGAAATTTCTTTTTCATTCATCGCATATTCGACAGGAATCGGATTAGCGATAACGGCTCCACCTTTAAGCTGTAAATCCCATTTTGTTTTTAAAGTGGCGGCCACCGTTTCAACATCATCGGCCCGGAAGTTTACTGGAATATCACTGGTTCTTGTGTAAAAAGCAGGCAAGACATCCGTCTGATATCCCATGACAGGGACTCCTTTCGTTTCTAAGTATTCCATCGTCAATTTCAAATCTAAAATCGATTTAGCACCTGCACAAATCACCGCAACATCTGTTTGCGCCAATTCTTCCAGGTCTGCAGAAATATCCATAGAAACCTCTGCCCCACGATGAACTCCACCAATTCCACCGGTCACAAAAACATGAATTCCGGCTAGTTCCGCACAGATCATTGTCGCAGCTACGGTTGTTGCTCCCTTTTTCTTTGTTGCCAAGAGATAAGCCAAATCACGGCGAGAAGCTTTTGCCACGTCTGAACTTTTTCCAAACATCTCAAGTTCGTCATCCGATAAACCAATTTTAATTTTTCCATCAAGAATTGCAATGGTGGCAGGAACTGCTCCATGATCACGAACAATTTGCTCCACCTCGCGAGCTGTTTGTACATTCTGAGGATAAGGCATCCCGTGAGAAATAATCGTTGATTCTAAAGCGACGATTGGTTTTCCTTGTTCCTTTGCTGCAAGCACTTCTTCTGAAAAAGAAAGATATTGTTTCATGTTAATTCCTCCAAATCTTGTTGTAATTGATTCGCTGTTAAATCTTGGCGAACCGTATAATTAGATTGCAATGTTTTAGATGCATTGACTGATCCTGCTTGAGCTATCTCAAGCAAGCGATTTCCTTCTAACCATTTATAAATTACCGCTGAGCTAAAAGCATCCCCTGCTCCTGTCACATCGGCAATTTCCTCTGTTTTAATGGAAGGAACATGAAACATTCCCTCCTCCTTATTTCCAATCATGGCACCTTGTTTTCCGTTTGTGATGACAACATTCTCAATTCCAAGAGCGAGCCAATTGACAAGCGCCTGTTCCCATTCTTCTTTGGACTTTATTTTACAGCCAAAAAAGTTTTCAGTTTCATCCAGATTGGTAATGAGCCAACTGACACCTGACAGATCATCCGGCAAATGACTCATTTTCGGAGAAGAAACCGGAATTAAAACAAGCGGTCGGTGATGCGTTTTTGCAAAATGGCATAAAAATTGTAAAGTTTCTTTCGGACAATTCAAATCGGCAACCATGCACTTTGCTCGGCTAAGTAAGGCATCATTTCTTAAAAGGATATCAACCGAGATAGAATCATACACCTCCATATCAGCCAGTGCGATGATTAGATCCCCACTTAAATCGAGAACCGCTGAATAAGAGCCTGTTGTCATTCCCGGCATGGTGGTAACATGATCCAAATTCATATATAACGAGGATGAATCCTTAATTAACTTCCAATCTGAATCTTCCCCACATGCGGTTATGAGAACAGCGTCCATGCCAAGTCTTCCAAGATTTTCAGCAATATTTCTTGCTACTCCGCCCACACTTTGCGTGGACTTGACCGGATTAGATGTTCCAAGCTGAGACTTCTCCTTCATATAAAACTTTCGATCGACATTTGCTCCTCCAATACAAACAATTTGCTCTGATTCTCTTAAGACATACGCTCGACCAACGATATATCCTTTCTTTGTAAGTCCGGAAATCATATTGGCAATCGAGGGTCTTGAAAGCCCTAACAATTCTGCTAACTCTTGCTGCGAAATGTATGGATTTTTTCGAATCATTTGATAAAGTGCTTGTTCTTTTTCCGTCAAATCTTCAAACATATGATCACCTCCTGAACAAAAGTTTGAAAATTAAACTTATGTTTATAACATACTCCTTTTTTGGGAATTCGTCTACTTTTATTTTTTACAGATTTCCCGAACGAGAAAGCCCATGCAGGGGATAGCCCGTCTTTAGACATGGGATGAGAGTGAGGTCGGATACGAAGCACCACAAATAGCCGTAGGGTTTTGCAGCGCTTTAATTATCCGAAAATTCTACTTTTTTTATTATGCGATCTTTCCAGTTTATTACCAAAACTGATATAATTGGTATATGAAGGAATTCAGACGAACAAAGACAACCGTATCATTGATTAACTATCATTTCGTTTTTTGTCCTTGATACCGAAGGAAAATACTCCTTCACTCAGATTTGGAGGAACGCTAAAAACCGTTCGTGCATGAAATACGTGAAGAATTGAAAATTGTCGTCGTTGCTTTAGAGTGCGACAAAGATCATACTCATATTTTGAACACACTACCAACGCTTAGTCCTGCTGATATTATGGCAACAATCAAAGAAGTGACCTCTAAATTTCCTCATTTTCAACCCTTGCTAAGCCTTTGGGCACGTTCTTATTTTGTTTTAACTGCTGGAAATGTATTGAGTAAAGCGATAAAGCAATACGTTGAAAATCAAAAATACGTAACTAGAAAGGAGCTAGCACCCGTGGCAAGAAAGAGCACGCCGACTTATACAATCGAACTTCCATTAAATGTTCCTGTTTGGCAACAACACCGTTTGGATAAGAAATTGAAAATAGCTCGGAACGTCTACAATTCTTGTCTAGGAGAAGCTCTCAAACGGCATAGGCAAGTGAAAGCAGATAAAGAATATCGCGCTTTACTGTGTGAACCTAAGTCTAAAGAACGTGATAAACAGCTTTCAATGATTCGTTTAACCTACGGTTTTTCTGAATATGGTTTGCACGATTTTGTGAAACCTGTTCAGCGCAAATTCAAGGAAAATATCGGCAGCTTTGAAGCACAAAAACTGGCTACAAGGGCTTTTCAAGCAGTAGGGAAACTACATTTTGGGAAAGCAAAAAAAGTATATTTCAAAGTGTTTAATGATCCAATTTCTGTTGAAAACAAATCAAACAATACTGGTTTGCGGTATGCAAATGGCAACGTTCTTTGGGGAGACAAACCAACAAAGAAGGATCCTAATCCTAAGAACTGGCTTTGTATCCCTGTTGCACCAAACGCAAATGATGAATATGCACACCTGGCCTTAATGGATAGGACAAAGTACGTGCGTATCTTGAAGCGTGAAGTGCGTGGCAAGGTACGCTTTTTTGTTCAGCTTATTCAAGAAGGCTATCCGCCAACAAAACAAAATCGTAAGATAGCTGATGATGAAACTAAACGTGTAGGCATCGACATTGGTCCATCTACAATGGCAATTAGTAGTGAAAAAAACGTGCAGCTTCGAGAACTGGCTCCAGAATGCAAGACTGATGAGAAAAAACTTCGACGTATCCAGCGAGCTATGGACCGATCAAAACGGGCCACCAACCCTCAGAACTATCATGAGAATGGTACTACTAAAAAAGGGAAAAAGATGTGGAACTGTTCCAACCGTTATCTCAAACTTCGCCGTGAGCGAAAAGAACTTTATCGTAAATTTGCTGTCCAACGAAAACAATCACATGAGAAGTTAGCGAACGAAATCTTAGAACTTGGTTCTGATGTACGAGTGGAAACCATGCGATTTCAATCGCTGCAAAAGCGAGTAAAAAAAACGACTCGAAATAAGAAGAACGGTAAGATAAACCATAAGAAACGGTTTGGAAAATCAATTGCAAATCATGCTCCTGCTCTGCTATTAATGATTATAGACCGAAAACTTGGTTATCAAGGACGTTCAATCAAGAAAATAGATACCTATGCAACAAAGGCCAGTCAGTTCAATCATTTGACTGGCGAATATACGAAGAAGCAACTTTCGGAACGTTGGAATGATTTTGGAGAATTTCGTATCCAACGTGATTTATATAGTGCTTTCTTAATTGAACACACAACTGAAACGCTCAATTCCGTTGACGTGGACTTATGTAACGCACATTGGGATAACTTTGTTGAACTGCATGATAATGAAATGAACCGTTTAAAGCAATTATCCAATAAAACACTGCGTTGGTTTGTCGCATAAACACAAACTTGATTGGTCGTGACAACGCCCAGGAGAAGTCGGAACGATAAACACACGAGGAGTCCTCAAGGGCTTGCTTGGCGAAGTGTCTTGCAATCTGCAATACGTCCGTTAATGTTCTAGGAGAACGTACACTAGTGCTTCGGTAGAAACTCTATCCGCAAAGGAAAGATAAGGATATCGTTGAAAAGTGAACAAGGCAACAATTTGCCATTATACCCTAGAACCCCACTGCTTTAGCGGTGGGAGTTGTCAGAACTAACACGAATTTCAATTTCGTGATGACAAATTTTCTTATGAATTGATATTAATACCATTCATTATAAAAAAACCTGTTTCTTAAATTACCAGGTAATCAAAGATACAGGTTTTTTATTAATCAAACTAGAAAAATAGTATAACGTTAGGCTATATTCACCTTTTGATTGCTCTTGTAGCATAAAAGGTTGGGACATTGCACTCATGCAGTTTTCCAGAGCCATTTGTGTCTTGATAGATATCTGTAAGCATAAATCCTGCCTGTAATTGTCCTCCTATTTGCTCTTCGATGGTGTGGGAAAATTGGATTCCCCAGTCATTTTTGATCGATTCCTCGTAAAGCTGCTCGTCTTTCAATGGATTGAACGGAAGCTTATAGGTTATCGTTGTTTCCTCCTCATTAAAGAGAAAATTGAGCCCATTGTCTAGTCCTGAAAGTAGAATCCCTCCTTTTTTCAACACCCTGTAACATTCCTTCCATATTGGAAGTACATCTTCAACATAGCAATTGGAAACAGGATGAAAAATCAAATCGAAGGATTCATCCTCGAAAGGCAATGGTTGGGTCATATCTGCTTGTACAGTTTCAATCTCATAATTCTCTCTTTTGGCAACTTCCTTTTCACTTAATAATTGCCTTTCTGAATAATCCAAAACTGTGCATTTTGATCCCAATGCAGTAAATATCGGCATCTGCTGACCACCGCCAGAAGCTAACCCGAGTATTTGGGCATCTTTCATTTCGCAAAACCATTCCTTCGGTACGGGTTTTGTTGGGGTTAATAGGACAAACCAATCATTATTTTTGGCCTTTTCAAAAATTTCGTGATGAATCGGTTGCCCCCACTCCCAACCTTCCTTCACCCACTTATCAAAAGTTTTTGAGTTTAATTCTGTATATTTTTTATCCATGTGAGACTCTCCTTTAAAACTAAATATCCAAAATCCGTTCATTCAAACTTTGCCATATTTAAGTGGCTTTTACCATATCTATTTAGTGATATTTTTCAATTTTTTATAGAATCTAACATTTGTATTAGAAAAGATAATAGCAGGAAAAATATGTTAAAATTATTTATATATATTTAATTCAAAGATTTCATTATCGCTATGAACATTTATTTTTAAATATTCGATGTTAAGTTGTTAAACAGAAAGAAGGTATTCTTCCCATGATATTTATTAGGAATGAAACTTTTAGACAATATTTGTCCGCCTATAGTATTACATCTATTATAGTACTACTGAATATTCTCGTATTTTTATATACATCGTTTATTGGTGGCTTATCAAATGATGATATTTTATATAGATTAGGTGGCATAGCATTGGAATGGATCCAGCAAAAGAGAGAGTTTTACAGACTTATTAGCTATGCCTTTATACATGGTGGATTTAAGCACCTGTTTATGAATATGGTCATAATTCTTCTATTTAGCCCTCCACTTGAAAAAAGTTTAGGTAAAATAAGATTTATGGAATTATTTTTCTTTACCACATTAGGTAGTGCACTTACCATATTATTACCGAACAGCGAAGCAGGAGTTGGATCATCAGGATTCGAATTTGGTCTTTTTGGAATCTATTTGTCAATGATCATATTAAAAAAGGATGTGTTCGATAACCAATCAAAAATAGTTATCATTTTTTTCATTAGTTCCGGTTGGATCATAACATTTTTATATAAGAATATTAGTATTGCCGGGCATTTTGGCGGCTTCATTTCTGGAATTATAATGGGGATTATTTTTATTTGTACTAACAGTTTTAGACCCTTTAATGTTCAAGGATAAAATTCTTCCTCAGTTAAGCAGCTGCCTTGATTCAACTAACAAATTGGGCACCTAATCCTGTTAGACTATACAACATTACTTTGGTTCGTTTCACAACTCCCTAATTGTGTTCTGACTAATATTAAATAGAAGCATTCTGGTTATCCAATCTTAACACCATTAACTCCTCATCAAAATAAGCTTGATCCAATTTCAAGGCATTTTGATCGATTCCATATGTTTTAAAACCAAGGGATTGATACATTTTTTTAGCAGGTTGATTCGTGGTTACAACAGCTAAATAGATTTGTTCAATTACTCCGCTTTTTTGAGCATGAAGGATTGTCTCTTGCATTAATTGTTTGCCCGCTTTAGTTCTTCTTTGTTCAGGTACAACATACATAGCTACAATTGTTGCCCGATGCCTTAGCTTTATTTTTTGTTCAAAAACTAATGTGACAACTCCTATCAATTTGTCATCCTTAAATGCACCAAAAGTAAAAGCGAAATCACTGCTCAATCGTTGGGCAATAGTTTCAAATGAATATTCTTTTTCCTCTTCAAAGCTCGATCCAAATGCTGCAGGATGAAATTGTAAAGCTTCCAGTCGGATTCTGCGATAATCTCTCGCATCCTTTGAATCTAATAATCTAATGTGCAAGTGCTATTCCTCCCTTATTCAGCTAAAAAAATCGCCTATTATCTCTAGTGATGCTCATGTATTGCCTTACTGGCTAGATGCCCATCTTCCTTTTTCACATAAATGTCATACACCGTCTGCTCTAAATATCTTTCCTGATTGACACCAAAACTTCTTGTTGGGGACACGCTTTTATACTTAATTCCTTCTCTTTGCAGGGATGAACTATTTTAAAATACTCATCGTTTCCAATCGTAGTGGCAATTAGGGTCCAATTTCGATTGGCGATGGTTTTTATCACTCCAATCAAGATTATTGCAATTAGCAAACCAAGGATAATCAACTTTATCTTGTTTCCTCCCAGCAATCTATAGGATGATATATCATTCTCTATAGATTCATATAACTCCTTTATTCATCATATTCGACTAACCACCAGCATTATTAATTGAATGAATCTTTCCCTTGCAGCTTTAAAAAGTTTGAAAATTTGTTTATTCCTATTTTTTATTAATTCAGCTTATTGCTAATGATTTCATATAGATAAAATTTTGTACTAATTATTTATTTGTATTCAATCACTAATAAATAACTCTTTCTTTCAAGTTAAAAGTGAGAGAGAAAATGGAACCACCTATTTACAGGCAACTCCATAGAAATCAGGAAATAATTGGATATTATTTATTTTCTACCTTCTCTTCTCTCGAAATACTCATGCAACCGGAATTTACAAATTTCCTTTGTTAAATAAAACAAGATTTTTTTGTCATTTTTACTGAGATTAAACCCTCCATTATTTTTTCAATGATATTCTCTGTAACTAATTCAATTTTCTTCATTACTAACCACAGTTAAAAAAATCCTATTATTAAATCCACCACGTTCATCTGCCTTTTTCTGACGCACATCTTCTAATTCTTCATACGTTGCTCCATGAATACTAGCTAATGAATGAATAATTTCAAGTAAATCAGCTAATTCTTCTATACTATCTCGATCAGTATCGGCTTCTAAATACTCCGATAATTCCTCTTGAGCTTTTTTTCTTAGCTCTGTTTTGTATTCATAGTCAGAAAGAATTTTTGTAAAGGCTTCTTTTCCACTATTCTTGATAATATCAGGGATTTTGTCACGTACTAATTTATTATACACAGGCATTTTTCTTCCTCCTCCTTTATGAATATTCAACCAAATGTCGAAACCATAGCCCTTCTCCACGACCTCGATCTTTGAGATCAAAACATTTTAGACAGAGGTCTTCAGATATTGGTTCATTGCTTATTGTTAAAATACTATTCTCGTAGGTAAAAATAATGGAAAGCTTTCTTAAACCATCAAGGAGAAATTCCATATTCTCATTTGTTTTACTTGTACAATCAAACACATTAAAGCTCTTCTCTTCCACCATAAACCCTTGACGAATAAATAATCGATTCCATTTGTTCATTTTGTTCATATAATCAACTCCCTTTGGTTCATGGATTTATCATCTCAAAAGGCCCGTTCGTTTTTTCCGTTTTCTATGAATCGATCGATAAATACATATTCGATATAATTCCCATACTCCTTCTTGACTTCTAGTCCTTGTTTCTCTAATTCCTCCCACATTTTTCTGTCAGAGAGTACGGGCTCCTTTTTTGAAGGGTAGCCAGTTCATTTTCTGCTATGGTAACTTCATAGGAGTCAACTTTATTTTTTACAACTATTGTGTAATCCGCTTGCTTCATAAGAATCAGTTCATATGCCCTATCCCACTCCTGTAACTGGCTTTCGATTAATTCCGCCACTAAAAAAATGAATCTTTCCGCTTTCATTGATTTTGAAATATAACTTCTGATTACTCCGTTGACAATCATATTCAAACCTCTCCCTTATCCTTATTTTTAATAAAGCATCAAGAAAAAAGGCTCCTCGTTGCAAGCGTAAATGCAACAAGGAACCTTTTTAGTCCGACGTTATCATTCACTGGTTGAAGCTCCTTACCGTGCTTGGCAGGTTGCTGTGAAGTCGTTGAGCCAGTACTCTCGTTCACTCTTGATAACCTTATTAACTTAGTATCATTATATGAGGATTGTTTGAAAAAAATATTGATCATCCTATCTGTCTTACCGGAAATGATGAAAATATTTATACTCTTTTTTCATGTTTTTCGATTATTCAACTCACGTTTTAGGAGATGGCTAATCTCAAGTTAATATCCATGTTAGCCATTTTAATCATGTTAAAGATAGTCTCTTGCTACTTCTTTTCAGAAATCCTTCTAAGGAACAACGGTGACTGGACATGGAGATAACTGTAGAACCCCTAGGCTTACACTTCCTATTAAGGCACTCTTCACAGCACCCATGCCGCGAGTACCCATCACTATACAATAAGCTTTCCTTTCTTCCGCCAGCTTAGTAATTTCCACTTTTGGAATCCCTATACGGATTACCTTTTCAATATGGACGTTTTCGGTTGAAATCGATTGCAGTGCTCTCTCCAAAATTTCTTCTGCTGTATCATGTATATACTCCTGAATTTCTTGCTTAGATATAAAGCGATGCAAATTTGGAGATGAATAGGTTGGTTGCACATTCGTAAGAATAAGCTCCCCATCTATTTGTTTTGCATAAGATATGGCAAATTCAAGTGCTTGATGGGAATAAGTAGAATCATCAATTGGAACAATAATTTGTGCCTTCACTTTTGTCGCTTCTTCGTTCATTAGGAGATCATCCTTTCCCGTAAAAAAACCGTTTTTCTTTGTTATATTACTAATTCTGCAATCCCCACCCTATTTCCTATGTCATTCAGACTTTTTTCAAAATCTGTTTTAAGGTTAAATCATCTTATGAGCACCTGCCCCCAATCTCCATAACGAAAAAGAAGCCTGCACCATAAATTATCAAGTAATCATGGAATGCTCTTTCTGGGTTATATGGCCCCCAACGGATTATTCTGTTTAATCTCTTGGATTGATAGATTTAAGCTATAATTCCCATAATCGAGAATGTTATTAAGAATAAGATTCAACTGTTCTTGTGATTTAACTTTTAATTTTAAATGATAACAGCCTCCCCCCGAAATTCGATGAGCTTCAACAACCTCATTTCGTTCCTGAATAAAGCGAATAAACGAATCATGATTAGTTGTTTTCATATGAATAATGACAAACGCTGTAAAAGGAAGCCCCAATTTCATTTCATCGATGATTAAGGAGTAGGATTTTATGACGCCGCTATCCTCCAGTTTTTTAATACGGTTCCCAACTGCTTGTCCCGTCATATGAATTTGTTCCCCTAAGTCCTTCCATTGTATGCGTGAGTTTTTGGTTAGTAACCGCAAAATTTGAAAATCAATGTTATCAAGTTCCATAATAAATTCCTTTCACCATGAAATGATTTAATCTAAAAGTGTTTCACCAAAGTATCGATAAAATTCAAGATCATCTTTATCATTTTATTATAATAAATATTTCAATGAGGTGAAGAAAATGACTTTAGCTTTAATCATTATTGATATTCAAAATGACTATTTTCCAAATGGAAAGATGGAATTAAGCAACCCTGTTGCCGCTTCTGCCAATGCTAGAAAAATACTTGAATGGTTTAGACAGAATGACAAAAATAATATTTTTCATATTCAGCATATCTCCATTAATAAAGGGGCAAGCTTCTTTCTGCCAAATACAGAGGGAGCTAAAATAAATAAAGCCGTCCTTCCTTTAGAGCACGAAAATGTTATCATAAAACATACACCTAACAGTTTTTTCAAGACCGAATTAGAAAGCAAATTAAAAGAAAAAGGAGTAACAAACCTTATAATAGTAGGAATGATGACGCATATGTGCGTTGATGCCACCGTCAGAGCAGCGAAGGAACTAGGCTTTGTAACTACACTTATTGAAGACGCATGCACCACAACCGCCTTATCTTATCATGATAAGTTCGTACCAGCTGAACAGGTTCATTATGCCTTTGTTAGTGCACTTAACGGTATATATGCCAATGTAGTTTCAACCGAAGATTTTCTTTCTAACACGACCATTTGAATCACTAGATGCCATGTGCATCTATCCCTATAGGAAATGCCATTATGTACCTCAATCAATTTATTTTCCTTTTCTATTAAACTCCAAAAAAAATCTACTATTTCATTTCAAAAATAGTAGATTTTTTTTTGCAATTTTAATAAGATAATACCGTTTCTAAAAGAACATTTACCCCCTTCTCACAATCCTCCCAGGTCGTTAATTCTTCCTCGCAATGGCTTTTGCCATTAATGCTTTTCGCAAATACCATCGCGGTTGGAATGTAGCTTGCGAGAAATTGGGCGTCGTGACCTGCGCCGCTATCCATCTTTTTGTAGGGATATCCTAAAGTTTGCGCTGATTGCTCCAATTTTTGGACGATATTCTCATCAAACCAAACTGTCTGCCGATCCCATTGCTTTTGCACCTGGATTGTACATCCCTCATGATCTGGGATCTGTGTGAAGCCCTGGATAATTTCTTCTACCTGCTTCATCACAATGGGATTTTTATGCCTTGCCTCCAATGTAAAGACGACTTTATTTGGGATCACCGTATGAACATTAGGATAGACATTCATTCTCCCCATTGTAAAAACTAATTGAGGATCCAGCACACTCAGTTTTTCTCTTGCGATTGAGATGATATTGTTCGCTGCGAATAGCGCATCCTTTCTCATATCCATTGGAGTCGTGCCCGCATGATCGGACTCCCCATTTATTTCAATCTCATAGCAGACCATCCCAAGGACGCATTCAACAATTCCAATCGATAATTCCTCTCGCTCTAAAATCGGGCCTTGTTCAATATGGAGCTCCAAGAAAGCTGATGCCTCTTTTAATCGGGCATTTTCTTTACCTGCATATCCGATCGAGTGCAGTGCCTCTTCGAATGTGATTCCATCGACATCCTTTTTTTGCAGCATCGTGGCTTTATCGAATTTTCTAGAAAGGACACCAGATGCCATCATTGAGGGTTCAAATCTTGCCCCTTCCTCATTCGTGATGTTCGCAATCGTCAAGGGAACTCGTGGGGAAATTTTATTCTCAACGAGAGTTCTTGCCACTTCTAGTCCAGCTACCACTCCTAAAACCCCATCAAACCTTCCGCCTTTTTTCACTGAATCCAAATGGGAACCAATTACGATTGGGGGATGATCCTCTTTCCCTTCCAATGTTGCGTAAATATTCCCCATATCATCGATTTCAATTGACATCCCTAGTTCCTTACAACATGTACAGTAATAATCTCTTGCTTGGCGATCTTCCTCTGATAAAGCTAATCTTGTGACTCCATTCTTCTTTGTCCGCCCGAAATCCGCAAATTTTTCGAGCGTATTTTTCAATCGTTCCCCATTGATTAACACCTGCTGCTTTTCCATGATAATCCGCTCCCTTCTGTTATAAGTCAGCTAGAAAAATCCGATTCTTTAAAATCTACTATTATTTCTATGTTTTCTGTTGCTCCATAAGTTTGACACTAAAATATTTTCGCGCATCTGCAGTCAAAATATGGAGGATTTCAGAGACACTGTTTTCCTGATTTATTTCTCTTTTTTCAAATTCTACAAACGCGCCGCTTAAGTTTTCGGTAATCATTTTGATTCGGTAGCCTTTCTGAATAAAGTAATCGATTTTGTCTCTTTCCTGTAAATATTGCTGGTATTCCTTCAAATTCATTCCTCCTTCTCTATTTGGTCAATGAATGAGCAGAAACTCCAACGCCGCATTAAATAGTTAAAGGTTTACTTTCTTTGTTCTCTTTGAAGGTTCCATATTTGGCACGCTTCAAGTATTGGCCTTTGCCAGGTGAGCCAACGAATTGTTTATCTCGAATCACAAATTCCCCGCGAGATAAAACGGAAACAGGCTCACCGATTATCTTCATCCCTTCAAAGGCATTATAGTCTACCGCCATATGATGGGTTTCAGCTGAAATGATGCGCTCAACTGTTGGGTCAAATATAACAATATCCGCATCTCCTCCGATGGCGATCGTTCCTTTTTTAGGATATAATCCAAAAAGCTTAGCCGCTCTTGTTGAGGTAAGATCAACAAATTGATTTAAAGTGATTCGCCCTTTTTTGACTCCTTCAGAGAAGAGAATACACACCCGATCCTCAATAATTGGTCCGCCGTTCGGAATTTTTGAAAAATCATCCTTTCCTAAATCCTTCTGACCCACAAAATCAAATGAACATTGGTCGGATCCTAAGGTTTGAAGCTGTCCGGTTTTTAAGGCATTCCAAAGAACTTCCTGATTCCATTTTTCTCGCAGCGGCGGCGACCAAACATATTTGGCTCCTTCAAAATCTGGTTTTTCTAAGTATGTTTGATCGAGCACTAAATACTGTGGACAAGTTTCTCCCCAAATATCGATACCTTTATTTCTCGCTTCGGCAATTTTTCTCGTAGCCTCCGCACAAGTCACATGAACAACATAAAGCTGTGATTTAGCAAGCTCTGTTAGGGTAGCCGCACGTCCCGTTGCCTCTCCTTCCGCCTCCGGAGGTCTTGTGAGGGCATGATAGATGGGATCCGTGTTCCCTTCTGCTAACGCTTTTTTAACTAAATAATCAATCACGTCTCCATTTTCAGCGTGAACCATTACAAGAGCCCCGTGTTCTTTAGCTGAAATAAGGGTTTGAAAAAGGGTTTCATCATCCGCTTGAAACTGATTTTTATAAGCCATGAATACTTTTAAAGATGTTATTCCTTCTTCCTCCATCACCTTTGGCAATTCCTTTAATACCGTTTCATTCATTTCAACAATTTGTAAATGGAAACCGTAATCAATCACCGCTTTATTCTTCGATTTAGCATGCCACGTTTCTACTGCACTTTGAAGTGACTTTCCTTTTTGTGTTAAGCAAAAATCAATCACAGTAGTCGTTCCGCCAAAGGCCGCCGCCATTGTACCTGTTTCAAAATTATCCTTTGTCACCGTTCCACCAAATGGCATATCTAAGTGAGTATGGGGGTCAATCCCTCCAGGAAAAAGATAACAGCCCTTGGCATCTGTTACTTCTGCCCCTTGTTCGGAAAAATCAGCGCCAATTTGCGTAATAATGCCATTTTCGATACAAAGGTCCGCCCTGTAAATATCAGTTGCAGTCACGATGATTCCATTTTTAATGATTTTTTTCATCTCTTTCACCTCATTTATTCATTTATATGGACTTCATATTAAGGAGTCATTACACCTGTAGATAATGTCTTTAAAACCGTTTGCCTTTCATTCCATGTCATCGGTGCTACTTCATGCGCTAATTCCACCATGTCAATAGCCCCCTCAACTGGACAAACAATCGAGCATAAATTACAGCCTACACAATCTTCTTCCCTAACCTTTAAGTAGCCTTCGTCCTTTTCATCCATTAACCGATCAATGCATTGATGAGAGGTGTCTTCACATGATATATGGCATCTATTACATTTAATACAATTTTCTTGGTTAATTCTTGCGATGATCCGATAATTAAGATCCAAATCACCCCAATCCGCATACTTAGGAACAGATTTTCCGACTAAATCCATAGCAGAAGCGATTCCTTTTTCATCGAGATAATGATTCATGCCTTCAATCATATCCTCGACAATCCGGAAGCCATGGTGCATCGCGGCGGTACATACCTGCACGCCTGTTGCTCCCATCAGCATAAATTCCACAGCATTTTGCCAATTAGAAATCCCTCCTATCCCGGAGATTGGAATATGGATTCTTGGATTTCTGGCACATTCCCCAACCATATGTAACGCAATAGGCTTCACGGCAGGTCCGCAATATCCGCCATGGGCACCTAACCCGCCAACATGCGGAACCGTATTCCATGTCTCTAAATCAACTGCCGCCAAACTGTTAATTGTATTAATCATACTGATGGCATCTGCTCCACCATTAGCCGCTGCTTCTGCCGTTACTGTGATATCTGTTATATTAGGTGTTAATTTCACGATGACGGGTGTTTTTGCAACTTCTTTCACCCAATGGGTTTGTTTTTCGACCAGTTCAGGAACCTGACCAGAGGCGGCTCCCATCCCTCTTTCCGCCATTCCATGGGGACAGCCGAAATTCAGTTCAAGTCCATCCACTCCAACATCCTCGACACGCTTGACAATCTCATGCCACTTTTCCTGCTTTGGCTCTACCATTAAGGAGGCGACGATCACATGGTTAGGAAATCGTTTCTTAGTTTCATAGATTTCTTTTAAGTTCACTTCTAATGGCCGATCCGTTATCAGTTCGATATTGTTAAAACCAGCAACCCTTTGGCCATTAAAACTCACTGCCGCAAATCGGGATGAAGTATTGATAATAGGTTCGCCAAGTGTCTTCCACACAGCCCCGCCCCAACCTGCCTCGAAAGCACGTTGGACCTGATAGCCTGAGTTCGTGGGAGGCGCAGAAGCTAACCAAAAAGGATTGGGAGACCTAATCCCGGCTAAATTTATTTGTAAATCTGCCATTCTCTTACCTCCTTCAAGTTATTGTGCTGTTTCCTGTACTGATTTTTCAAATAATTGATGAATCCTTTGGGCACTCTCTATTCCTTGCTTCGCAGCGGTCACAACCATGGCTTCTCCAACCCCTTTTCCAAAAATCACATCTCCACAGGCAAAGATTTTTTCATTAGAGGTTTGATAAGTAGTTGGATTCACGATAACCACTCCGCCTTCATGCTTTAGGCCAAACTGTTCAATTACATCCACATATCTTGTTTGCCCGATTGCTTTTATCACTGCATCTATTTCTAAAATAAATTCAGAGCCTTCAATTGGTACGGGTCGTTGTCTCCCATCCTTTTCCTTATCTCCCAGCTTCATCTTGATGCATTCAATCCCCGTAACCTTTCCCTCTTCATCACCAATAATTTTCGTTGGGGCTGTGAGCCATCTGAATTCCACCCCATCCTGTTTCGCAAATTCATATTCAAACTCATAGGCGGTCATTTCCTTTTGCGTTCTCCGATATAAAATCTTCACATTTGATGCACCTAAGCGGGCTGAGCATGTTGCGGCATCAATAGCGGTATTGCCTGCACCAATGACTGCCACCTTTTTGCAAAGCCATTCATGGATAACTGGTTTTGTCTTTGTCTCTTTCACAAATTCAATCGCATCATATACACCTTGAAGCTCTTCACCTGGAATCCCTAAACTCGGAACAACGGACATTCCAACAGCAAGGAGAATCGCATCATACTTCTGTATGATATCTTGCACCTGTACATCTTCTCCGACTCGCGTATTTGTGATGATTTGTACGCCTAATTTTTCAACCTGTTGAACCTCCCAAGAGACAATCTCCTGTGGAAGCCGGAAGGAAACAATTCCATACATATTTAATCCTCCAGCCCGCTCCTGTGCTTCATAAATCGTTACTTCATAACCAAGTAGAGCCAACTCACGAGCAGCGGATAACCCGGCAGGCCCCCCTCCAATAATGGCTACTGTTTTTCCATTAGTCTTTTCTTTTTCAAATAATGCTTGATGATTTTTGATGGCCCAATCGGTTACATAACGTTGCAGATGACCGATCATGATGGGTTTAGTTGAATCATTCAAAACACAAGCCCCTTCGCAAAGCTCTTCCGTTGGACATACACGTGAGCAGCTAGCACCCATAGGATTAGCTGACATAATCGTTTTTGCAGATCCTTTCAAGTTACCTGATGCAATCTTTTTGATAAAGGCTGGGATTTGAATGCCCGTTGGACAAGCCTTAATGCAAGGGGCATCATAACAATAAAGACAGCGATTCGCTTCTTCAAGCGCTTCCTGTTTGGACATACCGGTTTCGACTTCTTGAAAATTCCTTTGTAAATTCTCGAATGAAATCCTAGTGTCATAAGCTGTCCTCAAATAGACAACCTCCTTCGAATAAAAGTGTTTAGGGCAATGGAGTAAAACTCAAAATAAAGAATGCCAATTTTTAAACTATTATTTGCTTCAGTTTTTCATGAATGTCATAAATACCAATTGATGAAACTTGAGATGAGAATAAAGAAGAGATAGATTGATGAGATAAGAAGTTTACATTAATATAAGAAGTTTTTTAGATTAATAATATTATATTAGATACAAAAATGATGACTCAATAGACATAATGTCAAATCCTATAACTAAACTATTATGAATTAATTTCTCATTGAATCGCCCTTATTTCTGCTTCTTTTTCGTAAGTAGAGTTTAGATAACGATAAGCATAAAGGGAAAATTCAATTGCGGCCCTTTTGGTTGGTTCCATATAGTCTTCACCTAAGAGATCCTTTAACTTTTCTAAGCGATGATACAGAGTTTGCCGAACAATGAATAAACGTTTGGCAGCATCTTTTTTTGAACCATTAGATTCTAAGAGAACCGATAAGGTATGGAGCAGTTCGCTATTATGTTTTTGATCATACTGGACAATTGGACCAATATATTCGTGAATATAATCTAGTAAATCCTCGTTCTGATTGAACATTGAAACCAATCGATAGATATGAAGATTTTCAAAAAAATATTCAGACGGCATATTCACTCTGCTTTGGATTTTAAGCGATTCCTTTGCGGTTAAAAAGCTTTCAGATAGCTTTGCAATAGAGGGAAGGGTAAGATACTTTCCTACCCCGAAAATTGGAAGTTTTTTTGATCGATGCTGGAAAAGGTCAGTTTGCCGTATTTGATTTAAAGCATTTTTAACCCGTACCTTCCAATCATCCTCTCTTAAATTAACGATGATAAAAATCAAATGTTCTCGTTCAAACATAGAAAATAAATACAGATTTTGATTTTGAAAAATGTTTTTAAAAAAAGGAAGATAATAGGAGTCAAAGGTCGAATCTCTTAATTTTTCGTCCATCACACATGTGCAAACAACTGCTCCATTGGGTTTTAAAAAAGGAGCCGCTGTGGTCAAGTATTGAAGAATTTCCTTCTCATGCCGTTCTCCTGTTAGCCATTCATGAAGGAACTGTTTCTCTTTACTTTTCTTTTGCTCTTCGATATAGAAATGCTTCAATAAATTTTGTGAAATGGCTCTCGTACACTGTTCAAGCAGGAGTAATTCCCATTTTCCAATCCACCCTTCCTTCGCAAAAATAAATAATTCAGCATATGTAAACCCAAGGACTTGAATGGTTTGACTAGCGTAACTGCCAGTTTCTTCAAGAAACGGCTGTTTTCCAACCAATTCCCTTGCTTTTTGTTCCTTTATAACCAACTCTAGAAGCCTTTTTTGTTCTTGTTTCGTTTGCATTGGCCTAAAAATCAATTTTTCCCTGTTTTTTGCGAGGTATAATACGTCTGCATCTATATATGAGGATAATAGGTTTAATACTGCATGGAGGGCATCAGTCTGAAGCAAAGCATCCTTTAATATACTAGAAAACTCCTCTAAATCAGAAAGAACCCGAGCCTGAATATTCATTAATTTTGTATTAATCATCTGTGTAATATCAATAAACCGAACTTCTTCGTGAAACACGATGATAGGAAACTGGAATTTATCGGCAAGATCAAGCATTTCTTGTGACAGCTTTTGCGCATATTTCCCTAATTCGACACAAAGCCCAGCGGCTCCAGCATCCATTAGCTGTTTAAGATATCGAAGGCTTCTTTCTTTCTGATCACCACTCCAGCCTATTCCAGTAGACAAAATCAATTCGTTTCCACTTAATAATTGGCCGATTTCAGTTACCTCCATCACATGGATCCATCTTACATTTCTCTCAAGTCCTAAATGACCTGCGATGACCTCTGCAGTTGCAAAACACTTATGTTTTAGAACTTCGCGTACTGTCAATTGCAAACAATTCAATCCACTTTCCTCCTTTTGTTTAGCTGTTAGACCGTCTGCCAAAATAAATACTCTTTTTTAATGATGACTTTTCCCCATTCATCCGATTATGTGAGTTAATGTAACATATATATTTCACCACTTCTATATTTATGTCATATTTTATAACATAAAAGGAAAATTAAACCACTTATTTTCCTTTCAATATTCAAGTTTATGTACGCCAAACAGAATTAAAACCTTCACCTCATAAAGGTGAAGGCTTATCATCCTATTTTCCTAATACCATATCCATAATTTCATGCGTATAGGCCTCATCTAAATTGGCCGGTTTCTTAATCACTCCGAATTTATGCGCAATATCAGCCGTTTGTTTAAACATCGCATCATCTATCAATCCGATTTTTGCCGGGCCAAATCCTTCTGGAACGACGAGCTTAGCTACTTCCTCCATCATTTTTAACTGATGCTCCTTAGAGGTACTTCCAGCTTCAGCCTTCTTCATTACTGCATCAACAGCAGCTTCAGGATCATTAATCGCATCTTGCCAGCCCTTAATGGAAGCACGAACAAATTTCGCAGCAACCTCTTTGTTATCAGCTAACCAATTTTTATTGGCAAAAAGGTTATCTTCTAACATTGCTACCCCTTCCTCATTCATATCAATGACCGATAAATCACTTTCCGGTACCCCTTCTTCCAGAACAACCTGAAATTCATTGTAGGTCATGGCAGACGCTGCGTCTATTTCACCAGATAAGAATTGATCCATTGTAAATCCTTGCTTAACAAATGATAAGTCTTTATTTTGATCCAATTTATACTTATCAAATAACGCTAATATTTCAAACTCATTTCCACCCATCCAGTTTCCGGCCTTTTTCCCCTTTAAATCCTTAGGAGTTGAGATTCCTGCATCTTTTTTAGACACAAGGAGCAGTCCACTTTTTTGATAGATTTGCGCAATTTCTACAAGCGGCAATCCTTCCTCCTGGTGCGGAAGAAGACTTGCTACCCAGTCAATGCCAATATCTGCTGCACCATTGGCCACTTGCTGCTCCGGAACAATATCCGGACCGCCCGGCACAATCTGCACATCTAATCCCTCATCTTGATAATACCCTTTTTCTAATGCCACAAAGTAGCCGGCAAATTGAGCTTGCGGCACCCATTTTAACTGTAATTTCACCGTTTTTAATTCTTTTTTAGAACCGCCATCTTCTGCTGTTTCCGAAGTCGTCTCCTTCCCGCAAGCCGCCAGTATTAAAATCAATATCAGCATCGGTAAAAAGATAAACCGTTTCCCTCGAAACACTTTTCTCTCCATTTATTCATCTCCCTTTTCATTCATAAATACTTTGTCTTTATCATAAAAGCATTGTACTTAACATGGTTTTGTCATGCACAATTGCTAAGCACCTTTTCCTCTTTCCGATGCATGCCATTTGATAAAAATCTTTTCAAGACCTTCAACAAGTAGATAAAAGCACACACCCACGATCGCCGCCATGACGATACACGCCCATCCAAGCGGCATTTTGGCGACCTTAATGGAGTTCGATAACAAATACCCAAGACCCTTAGATGAATAGAAGAACTCTCCCACAATCGCCCCGATCATACTTGATGTAGTATTTATTTTTAAAGCAGTAAAAACAAAAGGCAAACTATTAACTACTCTTAAATAGCGAAATACCTCCCCACCACTCGCAGCATAAGAATGCATTAAATCAAGTGCTAACGGGTCAACCATCGTCATTCCTTTATGTGCATTGATCGCCATTGCCGCCATGGTTATCATCGTAACAATCGCTACTCTCGAACCGATTCCATCACCAAACCATAAATTCATAATGGGAGCTAAGGCAACAATAGGAACAGCATTTAAAGCAGCAACTAATGTTAAGGCGCCGCTTCCCCATTTCGGCCAAGCGGTTGCCATTAAAGCGACGAAATAGCCAATAAGGGAGCCAAGTAACATACCAAAGACGGCTTCAAGCAATGTATAACCTGTATAAGAGAAGAGAATTTCGCTATTTTCCTTGATTGCTTCAAAAATTCCCGATGGCAACGGAAGCTGATAGGTTTGCAGTCCAAAAATCCGATGAAAAACTTGAGTTTCCCATAAAAGAAGAGCAATGATTCCTGCGAAAAGCGGAAGCAAAATTTGACGGAGCCTCATCATCTTTCTTTTTCTTTTCCGCAAACTTTCAATGGGTATCACCACAGCCTGAGTGCTTAAACTTCTTTTGGCAATGATCTTTTGTTCCTGAAAGTTAAAGCCTTTTTCCACTTGTTTTCCTTCCATTGATCTTCACCTCCTATTTGAGCGGAATTCCGGCTGCCATGGCGTAACCATCCGCTCAATCATCCCTATGATGAGATAGCTTACTATTCCCAGTAAGGCACCCGTAATCACAGTGAGCCAGAACATGTAATTATGAGAAGGACCATAATAGAGATTACGGAGCATCAAAACCCCTATCCCCTTTTGTGCGCCCATTAGCTCGACTAAAATGGCACCTGTCACGGCAAGTGGAGCAGCAATCTTTAAGCCGCTAAAAAGTCCGGGCAATGCTGTCGGGAACCGAAGCTTCCAATAAACAACCCAAGGTTTGGCTGCGTACGAATACATCAGTTCTACGGCTGATGGTTCCGCACTTCTTAAACCACGAAGCATATTCAAGGAAACTGGAAAAAAAGTAATATAGGCAGCTATCAGGACACGTGAAACCTGTTCATCATGAACAATTCCATAAACAATTGGAGCTAAGCCTAATATCGGAATCATTTGGGAAGCAACTGCATATGGAAATGCAAGCTGCTCCATCCATTTGGAAGCACTCATCAAAATGGCTAAAATCACACCTGCCAATACACCAAAAATAAACCCCATCGCTGCATTAGAAAATGTCACCATTCCTTCCGTCAATAGCGTTGATCCATACGATCCAACGGTATAAACTAACTCATGAATATAAGGGATTTTCGACTGTGCCAAAGGAACTTCAAAAACACGTAATAATAGAAAGGAAGACATTTCCCATACAATTAAGAACCCAATAATCCAAATTAAGATTGGGAGCAAACGACTGGAAAGTGCGTGATTTCTCATGTGCTACACCCCCTCAAAACGTTCGCGAATATGAGAGATAAGCTGGTAAAACTCAGGACTATTTCTTATCTCTTGCGTTCTTGGTCGAGGTAACGGAATGTCAACAACGGAAGATAATCTCCCAGGATGTGGAGATAAAACAAACACGCGATCTGATAGGAAGATTGCTTCAGGAATACTATGAGTAACAAAAACAACCGTATTCCCAACGTTGCTCCAAATCGAAAGCAATTCTTCATTAAGACGTTCGCGACTAAATTCATCCAAAGCTGAAAATGGCTCATCCATTAATAAAATTTCAGGTTCCATTGCAAGCGCACGTGCAATCGCTACACGTTGCTGCATTCCGCCACTTAGCTGCCAAGGGTATTTATCTTTGAATTGAGTTAAGCCCACTAATTCTAAAAGCTTTGACACTCGGTCTTCCCTTTCCATCTTTTTGATTCCCAACATTTCTAGTGGAAGAAGAATATTTTGTTTAACCTTCCTCCAGTCAAATAAAACCGGACTCTGAAAGACAATCCCATATTTCTGAGCCAATCGCGCATTCTTCGCGGATTCACCCCCAATTTCAACCTCCCCACTTGTAGGCTGAATCAAATCAGCCATTATTCGAAGCAAAGTGGTCTTCCCGCATCCAGAAGGTCCAAGCAAGGAAACAAATTCTCCTTTTTTAATCTCCACACTTACATCCGATAGTGCAACCACCTCCGTCTTATCTGTCTGATAACACATACCTACAGATTTGAGCACAATTTCCGGATTTGCATCTAATGTTGCCGTCATTCGACATCTCCTCCTCACCATCCGATTTTGCAACTTTGTTCGATAAACGGTCATTAAAATATTGTTTGTAAGATTTTGCTTCTTCACTTGTTATATTTCATTACATTCTAATTCTTTTAGTATAGATTTGCATTAGACACTGTGTAAAAAATATAGGCAGAAGACATAATAATGGAGTGTTATCAAGAATGGAGATGTATTAAATTGGGGATCTATATAATAGGAGAGTGATTTGCAACATAATATTGGTAATTTGGCAGATTATTATACCATTCTGATTAATCCCTAATGCGCTGATTCACGTGATTTTATTTCTTGCTTATTTCCCGTATTTTTTAAGATGTGCTTCACAAATTGTTTCGTTCAAACATAATAAAAGGCTGTTTTCGTATAGATTGTTGCTTTTTTGACCAAACTCCTATTAGTTACTAAAATACTGCCATAAGAGGGGTTTCAGGATGTGGGAAGAGTGACGAGACCTTCTTTAGGGAGTCTTTAAAAGGGCGTGAAATGGTTTATAGAAAGCCAAAGAAGCGTGGAGGTAAAGATGAGAAGTGAGGGATTAGCAACCTCAAAATCGCTGTGGTGGTGGCACAAGACCGCAATGGACAAGTGATTGCTAAAAAGGCAGGCACTGGACGTGTTAGAGCAGAAGAAATTGATGCCGTTATTGGGGATTGTATAGACCCATCTTCTTTGTTATGTAAAGATACCTTAGCAAAGAGGGATATGTCAAAAAAGGCATTATATCATCTACAGCACGTTACGTTAACAGCTACCATAAGCGATTGAAGGACTGGATGCAACGGTTCCAGGGCATATCAACAAAATATTTAGGCAACTACCTCTATTGGTTTAACTTTCTTTAACAGAGCAAGAAAATGGCGATCGAAGAAAGAGTAAACCAAATGCTTTTAAGTGCGTGTCAGAAATCCAATTTGATTACTGTCAAATTTTTGTGTAAGGTCTAAAAACAGCCACTCCCAAACGAAAGCGGATGTACTCGTTATTCCAATAGCACACCCGTTTGCTTGAGACATTGTTCACGATTTTCCCTCTAAATCATCAATTCTCTTTTCAAGTTGTTTTAGTTTATTACTACTAGTCAATGCTGTCGTAAAAGCAATAAGTCCGAAAGTAAATCCCATAGTTCCGAATGTGAACCCCATAATTCCGAAAACTTCCACATAATCCCCCCCTAATTTAAAACTTTAAGATATAACTCTAAATTTATTTTATTCCCCAACTCTTCTGCCTCGTTAGTTAAAGAAGAAATCTGCATACAATGATACCATAAAATAGTAAATAGATCCCTTTTATATGCTATTAGCAACAAGCCTTACGAAAATAGCCTAATAAATAGCCAACACCATCATGTTGACTTCAACATTCACTCTTTCATTTGATTTCGGCTCTTCCATTCATCCTCCAATATGCTCATTTCCCACATATTCCAATATGAATCTCCTATTTTACTTGAATCACGAAGGAGTCCTTCTTTTTTAAATCCAACCCTTTCATAGCAGGCAATGGCAGGATAATTAAAATCAAATACACCGAGACTTACCCGATGTAGATGTAGTTCGTCAAAAGCAATTTTTAAGACCGCTTCCAACATTTTTTGACCAATTCCCTGACCCCTTACTTCTTTCTCACCCACTAAAACCTTGCCAATTCTTGCGGCTTGGTTCCTTCTGTCAATTCTTCCTAAAGAAATATGTCCAATTCTCTCTTTACCAACCTTTCTAGGGGAATCAAAATAATCATCATTTTTTTCTTTCCTAACTACTTTATAGAAAAAACATAATGAAATTTTTCCTTGTGTGTAGATATTTCGTTAATCCTAAAAGTCTATATTATCTTTTGCATTATGATAATAATAAGAATACCCCAATAATTTCCATTCAACACAGCACAAATTTTTTCATTGCAAAACACATTTCTCCTTTTGAATTAAATTATCTAAGTATCCTCTTTCAATCAGTATAAAAATATATTGAGTTAACCACTATTTCTATCAATCATCCATTGCACGATTTTTATACACAATAACAACGAGGATTCCACCTGCCACTACCCATCCAGAAATAACAGCGAACTTTATCCATACATCAAGCAGTCCTACTCCACTTTCCACGCTTTTAGCTAACTCTAGTAGTTGAATATTCGGAAGGTACTCTAAAAATGATAATTGGGAATACTTTTCTATTAACACTTGAAACATTGTTCCGAATCCAAATAGAAACATGACAGGAAGAATCACCACAGATGCTTCCATCACCGACTTTGTTAGAAGACCTAGTAATGTCCCTAACTCTAAATAGAACAAGCTTGAAATGAAAATAGCAAGAGAGATGATAAAGATATTTTTTGATTCATAACCTGTTATAAGAGCACAAATAAAAACAGTAACAATTGTAAAGATAAAACTCAATAGACTCTTCCCTCCAAGAATCTCAAAGGTTGTTGCTGGAGAAAGCATAAGACTACGCAGTGTATTTTTCTCTTTTTCTTCTGCAATAAGCGTACATTGAATGAATGCTGCTACAGTCGTAAATGTCAAATTAATCACTAAAAAATGTATTTCAATTGATTGTTCGCCAAATTTAACATATAGAACAGCCAATAGAACGGGTATCAGTAGAGTGGTTCCAACAAATATATTTTTCGTTAAATCTTTTAAATCTTTTTGGAAAATGGCATACACACGCTTGAATGAAAAGGTCATAACAATTCTCTCCCTGTTATTTTTACAAAAATATCTCCTAGTGTGGGTTCATTCGAATAAATAGATACTACCTGACTACTTGCCATGTACTCATACATTTTTTTAGCATCTTCAGGACCATTCTTCATCACTATTTTTCTTCCATCAGCCAATTCCACGGTCATGGTAGAGTCCGAAAACTGATGTCGTAGTTTTTTGGGTTCATCTAAAAGTTGAATTTGTCCCTTATTTAAGAAGGCTACCCGATTACACAGTAATTCTGCTTCACTCATATCGTGTGTAGTCAAAAATATAGTAGTGCCTTTTTTATTTAGTTCACGCAAACCTTTGTAAATACGTTGTGAATTAACGGGATCAAGCGCTGAGGTTGGTTCATCCAAAAATAATAAGTCTGGTTTATGTAAAAAAGAGCGTGCAAGTATAGCTCGCTGTAACATCCCTTTTGACAGATTTGATACAATCATCTTCATTTCATCTTCTAGGTTTACGATATGAAGCACTTCTTCAATTCGCTTTAAAGGGACATTATAAAGTTTGCAATATAACTTTAAATTATCATAGATGGTTAGCCGATTGTATAAACCACTGTTGTCTGTAAGAACTCCAATTTTTTTATGATAACCTTTTTTTCTTAGCATTGTAGAAGGAATTCCAAACACCTTTGCATTTCCATCTGTTGGAGATAGTTGATCAGTTAAGATTTTAATTGTAGTTGTTTTTCCAGATCCACTTGGTCCAAGAAACCCAAATATTTCCATTTCTTTTACAGTGAAATCCACTTTATTTAACGCAACCTGGTTTGAAAAAATTTTCATTAAGGAACTAACTTCAATGACATTTTCCAATGGGTAATATCCTCCTTATAAACTCTTTTTTGTTTTTTACTTTAAACTCAGAATAAGGGAAATAACAGTTTAAAACATTATTTTTACATTCAAAAGAGTTATATTAGGGGTGAATGAAGTCTTTTTTAGGTTAAATGAAGTTTATTTCATCCCAACTAATTCCTTTAATTCAGCCATTTTTGTTTTTGATAACGGAATTTCTGTTTGGTCATCTAAAATCAAGCAATAACTGTTTCTTGTCCAAGTAATGACTTCACAAACTTTTTGTAAATTGACAATATACGAACGATGGCAACGGAAAAAACCAAATTGTACTAACCTCTCCTCAAACTCATTCAAAGTGAATAAACCCAGAAACTCTTCTCCTTTAATATGTATGTTTACATGCCCCACAGAACTCTCTATATAATCAATTTCCGTTGGATCAAACAAGATGATTTTATTGTTTGATTTTGTAGGGATTTTTTCGAATCGAATGGAATGAGTTAATTGTTCTTTAGATACATGTTTTTCTTGGGATACAGCTAGATCATTCGGATTTTTTTCGCTTTCAACCTCTAAAATTTGTAAACCATTTTCGTCTAAACTATAAGCCTGATCAGTTAACGTAATGGCACTTTCCATGTTTCCTGTCAGCACTAAAATACTTTTACCTTGTTGTTGTAATTCTTTGAGTATCTTAATAAAGATGTTTTTTGTTTCTATATCCACGTTTTGATCAGGCTCTTCAAATATAAATAAAGCTGGACTTTGAAAAATAATACGTGCCAAATGCACTCTTTTTTTCTCTGAGTATGATAATCTCTTTACTTTTTTATGCTCCTTTTCCCCAAGTTGTACAAGTTGTAATACTTCTTCGATATGATAGTTCGATCCGTATAATCCTTTATAAAATTTAAAATTATCTTTTACACTTAATCGTTCATAAATCCCTTCATTCAAAAATGAGATTCCAATTTGCATGTAGTAAGCTCTATTATGTATATCCACTTTTTCTCCATTAACACTTATATCTCCATAGGTAACCGACATTTTACCCAAAAATGTATTTAATAGTACATTTCGTACATTGGTATTCGAATAAATTGAAACAGATTGACCTTCTGAAATCTCTAAGTTAAACATAGGAAAAATTACAGTATCCTCGCTTTGTTTTTCAAAATCGTTAATTTTTAATACCCCCATAAAATCCCCTTCTTCGTATCAATACTGAAAACAAGTTGCATTTTAATCTCTACGTTTTTATAACAACAAATAGAAAACCACTATTTTTAAAAATGTTTGATCAAAATGTCGTTTTACTATTTAAATAAATTTCAATTTTTTGTAATAAAGTTTATTCATTTCTTCTAGAACTAACCGGATCCGATAGTTGAAGAAGAAAATGTATAAAACATACCAATCGGCTAATTACTCTTGCAGTTGATTTAAAATCAGTTTCAATACATCGTGCTATGACATAGTATTAGTCAATATTGTTTCTCCATCACCTCCAAGATAATCGTTTGGATTCCACCAAGCACGTAAAGAATCTTCTCCGAATTCCATCTTTTTCGAACGAGAATTGTGACGTATGACTATTTCCTCAAAGGATAAATCAAAATAATAAGTATATGTCTTTTGGTTATAGAACTCTATTAAGTTATTCAGCATTTCACTATAGCGGCTTTAATTTAAAATTCCTTTCACAACAACAAATTCACATTTATCTTTACCATATTCTGCGATTCGGCGAATCAAATCAATTGAAAGGATGCCTTCTCTATCTTGCACCTTCAACATGTCACGGCGAACGACATCCTGAGAAACCAAGAGCATTCCATGTTCAAAATGATTTTGAAGACTATTCGCAGTAGTTGTTTTTCCACTCCCTGAATTTCCTCGAATGATTATTAGCTTAGATTCCATATTCTCATCTACCCATCATAATTGTCTTATATCTATATAATCTTCCATTGGTTATAACAACATTTTCTTACTTTTAATGCATTCGATATAGAAATTAATTATTCCTTCTTCCACTAGCATGCTTCGTTCATGACATTAAAAAAGCTACCAACAATGATTGCAGTATCTTTAGGTCTTGCAGCGTTAGTTGAAGTGTTGCCCTTCACAATCACAACAATCATCAGCTCTAGATATAATATTTATTTCGTGAAATCACTAGTTTACTTCTATAAGAAAAGAGCATCCCTTATTAACATCCGAGATTGCAACTGCCTCCGTCCTTTCTGCTTCACAGATTGTTTCGTTCAAACATAATAAAAAGCCAACACCATCGTGTTGACTTCAACATTCACTCTTTCATTTGATTTCGGCTCTTCCATTCATCCTCTAATATGCTCATTTCCCACATATTCCAATATGAATCTCCTATTTTACTTGAATCACGAAGAAGGCCTTCCTTTTTAAACCCAACCCTTTCATAGCAGGCAATCGCTGAATGATTAAAATCAAATACACCAAGGCTCACCCGATGTAAATGTAATTCGTCAAAAGCTATTTTTAAGACCGTTTCCAACATTTTTTGACCAATTCCCTGACCCCTTACTTCTTTCTCCCCCACTAAGACCTTGCCAATTCTTGCGGCTTGGTTCCTTCTGTCAATTCTTCCTAAAGAAATATGTCCAATTATTTGACCTGTTTTTTCAAAAATAACCTTATAGGCATATGTATCAGAATTCTCCTGATTCGCACTATTGATGTAATTCTTGAGTTGTTCTTTCGTTAATGGATACTCGAATGTTGAGCCTGACCATTGAAGTAAAAATTCAGGAGAATCTATCCAATTGATCAACTGAGCAAAATTAACCTTCTCAAAATATTCTAGTTTAATCATCCTTTAACTCCCCTCATTCTAAATAAATAATTTTTTCTCAAACATCAGCATATCTATCGCTTGAATTCCATTTTCAAAAATAGGTTCAGGATAGCTAATAAAGAAATCCTTTCTTATTCCCACGATTCTAAAGCCACATTTTTGATAGAAGGCAATATTATCAATGCTTGAATTTGCCGTACCAACCAGCATTTTCCTATATGATTTCTTTCTATAAAACAAACACGCGGACTTTATTGCCTCTTTTCCAAATCCTTTGCCTCGATAACTTGGTAATATTGCGATATTCTTTAATTCAATGATTTCAGGAGATTCCTCCATAAAAAGGATGACACCAACTATTTTCTTTTCAAATTGCAAGGAAAACATTTCACCTCTCGATATGTATTGGTTAACTACTTCCTCGCTTTCATCCGCCATTAATAAAAAATCTTTATATTTTTCCTTTTTCTGTAGATCAACCTTGATTAATTCAACCTGCCCATTCAAATAACCACCTCTTTTCCCTTATCTTAATATATTCTGAATATAGAAAAAAGTTAAGAATTAATATCTTCATATATGGTAAAATTAGGAGATAACTTTCAAATGGAGGTCGGAAATGGAGATAAATAAGTTGGATTATGCAAGATTTCTAACTTTCGGAATCGTTTTTGGAATTATTGGATTGATCATTTTACTTTTGAATGTTCATATCGGATTGTCTATGGCAAAGTCCTGGTTAATAAAACGAGGTGGTGCGGATCCTGCGATCTACCATATTGTGATGAAAGGCTATATAAATACTTATTTAGTTTTAGGCAGCATCCTTTTATGTTCTGGACTTATCACGGTTGCTTATACTTACTTAAAGCTTAAAAGAAAATCTAATTGATCAAATATATAAATCCTTAGGTCATGATATTTTTTCCTTTGGAAATACTTATGAGGAAGAAAACATCACAACTTAAGGAGGAAGGTTATTAATGAATGACTTTGAATCATCTATCGAATCAAAAATAGAAAGAATTTGGGATAATACATGCCAATCCTTTCAAAATTGTACATCTTCAAACATTCAATCATTCTTGCAAGAGTGCCTAGAGAATCAGATTGATCCCCAATTTTGTATGAGCTGGGTGGAGCAGCATAAATCAGAAATTCCCGATTGGAATTCTGTTTCTGAGACATCTCTTAACTGGATAAATCAGCATACTTCCACTGGTTCCCCTTATCCTTTTAAAGAGAATGGATACTAATGGTGTGGGGAAAGAGCATGCTCTTTCCCCTTTTTTCTTAAATAATCTTAGCAAACCAGGCCACATAATAAGCAGCTGGGAGAAAAATGAATTGCCCGACGACGGTTCCCAATAATTTTGAGCCAACCATGGTGAGAGAATAGCTTTTAAGGTATATATACATCCCCTCATTTTTGACAACGCGATCAGCAAGAACCGACGCCTTTGGATCAATGAACAAGGTCAATAAAATAGTGGCGATTCCATTAATAATACCGGAGGAGAGTGTCGCAGCTTGCATGTATTTTTCCGGAACAATCATAGAGGCATAGATAGAAGAAAGAACCCCTACAGTTAGAATAGCCGTCACCATAACATTAATCACAAATAATCGCTTTGGAATGGTTTGCAATGTAATTCCATTTAAATACGATAATCGCGGAAAACGAAAGCATTTGAATATTTTCTTCCAAGTGGCAAAATGAAATTGCTTTTTGAATAAACCAATGATCGAACCTCTTTCCTGCGAAAGATGCACAATTGCTCTTGAAAAAATTTGAATAAAAGTGGGGAAGAGTAAAATTCCTAATAATGTTCCAACAGTGGTCATTCCAATAAGAATGCGGTATTGCTCTTCGATAAACAAATATTTATGAGATTCTGGTGCCTCTCCAATCAATTTCCCCGTTAAGGGCTGCTGAATCATTGTCGAAAATCTTGAAATAATGACAAGTGAACTAAATAATGAAATAGCAGTCGCAATTAATTTTACCCTTGCCCCTGAGATTCTTGTTGAATAAGCCAATGTTTCAATCATTGTGATGATTAACAAGAATAAAGAGCTTAGTATTAGTTTTCCAGTTATTAATTCCATATATATACCTCTTTAGCAAAATTGTAATTACATTATATATCAAAGAAGTAGAAAAGGGATATTTAACGAAGTATTAAGGAGACTATGAAAAGGAGGTATGATTTTTGCTATTCCACTATCATTTTTGGACTCCTTATGTCGAAGAAACAGAACGATTCTATTTAGAAAACGGATTTCGTATCTCTCTTCGGGTAGGAAAATATAACGGCGAATTTCAAACCTTTAACCCTCCATTACAGTGGGAAGATTTTCGCAAGCAAAACATTCTTTTTCGGATCGTCGAAATGCGAAAAGGAGCCGTGAATATTACCTTTGGCTATGGCAAGAAGATAATGTTTGATCACATAGGTTACATCGTATCTGATGATGAGTTAGGACATATTTGTGACAAAGCAAAAGCCATGAACTGGATGGTCAATCGCGGGGAACGCAGGACCTTTATTACAACACCGTATGGATTTCGAATTGAACTACAAACACATATTGAAGTGGTCGACGAATTAGAGTCTAACATCCATTTACAGCAATTAACACTTCTTATTAGAAGAAAAGGATTAGAAAACGACTTAGCAACATTATTTCAACATCGTAACCATCAAATAATCGCGAAGTTAAGCCAGAAAGTCACTATTCAAGAAGCCATCATTCCCGGACTGATGTCCGCCGATTGTTCGGACCCAAATGGAGTCAGAATTCTAAACCATCTTTAATATTTTAAAATATTATGGAAAATTCTGAAACCTTTCATATTATCCATTCGTATTTGTATTATAAATCTATTATTAAAGGATGGATAGTTATGCAAACCCTTTATTGGATTGTTGGTTCTGTTATTGCTCTCTATATCCTTGCCATGATACCACTTCAATATCAATACATTTCAGAAATGAAGGATTTGAAAAAGAAGAAAAATCAAACGAATGAACAAATCCTTGATGATATGAGTTTTGAAAAACAGCAGCTGCATGTTAATATGCAGGGCAACATCATCAATTGGCCATCAGCAATTATTGCCAATCTCATTTACAAAATTCGCCATCGTCAGGTTTAGTAGAAAAGGATCCTGTCGTGATTGTTAACAGGATCCTTAGAGTTTATATCTATTTGAAATACTACAGATTCCTTGAATGGTGTTTTGTCGGAATAATCTTCTCCTCCACTCTTTCATAAATCGCAAGTGTCTTTCTTATAAAATGAAGCCTTGGTACAACCAAATAAGCGATATAGGCGGAAATCACTCCGATAGCAGCACCTGCCAAAACATCAAAAGGATAATGCACCCCAACCCAAATTCTCGAAATAGCCACACTAATAGCAAGAAGCATCCAAATGAGCCCTGACCTTCTCTGAACTAGCCAAAATGTAAAACAAATCGAAAAGAAAAGAATCGTATGATCACTTGGAAAAGAATTATCAACCGCTTTTTCAATCAATTGATTGACATGCTGAAGTTCAGCAAAGGGCTGAGAATTAGAATGAAGCAGGCCTGCTACTTTCCCCAGAATCTCCGCGACTATAAAAGCAAACCCTGCTTGAATAACCATCATTCTATTTTTTTCGCGGCGTGAAAACCAGATGACCACCAAACAAAAAGCGAAAACATACACCATATATTCAGCCAAAAAGATAAAGATAGGATTCAAGTATGTATACTCTTTCCCAAGATCATTTATGGCTCGAAACCAAATCTGATTCCAGCTGCTCATAAAAATATCCTCCTTAAACAACATCATAAGGAGAATATACTAAATGTTTTTAATGAAAAAAATCGATTCATCTTACAACCACCTTACATTTCTGTAAGGAAATCAAACAACTACCAGCGATCCTTTCTTCGTCCGTTCATTGGATTTCTAAATTTTGATTGTCGAATGGTTTGATTGACCGCCTCAGAAAAGACAAGTCCAATGGCGATTGCACCTGATATCATAAAGGCTTTCGCAGCTAAATTGATAGCTGCACTGTAATCATTTTCAACGAAATTCCTCATAGCATCATAAGCAAGTCCTCCTGGAACTAAAGGAATAACTCCTGCAACACTAAAAATGATAACCGGTGTTCGATACATTTTCGCAAATACTTGACTTATCACGGCAACAAAAAAAGAAGCGGCCAAGGTAGCGACAACTGAGTCCATTCCGCTAGTCACCATGACAATATAGATCAACCAGCCGAACATCCCGACAAAGCCACATTTAATGAGAGATGACTTCGGCGTATTAAAAATTACGCCAAAACAGCTTGTTGCGATAAAACTTGTTATTAATTGTTCCAGTATCATCATCACGAACACTCCTATTTAAACAAAGGTTAAGATTACGGCAATTCCCGCTCCAATTGCAAAAGCAGTCAAAAAGGCTTCTGCCCCTTTCGATAAGCCTGAGACAAAATGACCTGCCATCAAATCTCTCACGGCATTCGTAATCAATAACCCTGGTACTAGCGGCATCACAGAGCCGATAATAATCTTATCTAATTCCGTTCCTAAACCGATTTTAACAAAGATATAGGCGAGAAAACCAATCACAAAGGCCGAAAGAAATTCAGAAAAGAATTTAATCGGAACCAAACGATGAAAATACAATTGACTGAACAATCCAACCCCTCCACTAAAAAAGGCTGGAATAAAATCATACCAACCGCCCTGAAACATAATCACAAAACAGCCACTCGAAATCGCTGCTGATAGGATTTGCACATAAAGAGGAAATTGCAGCTTCGCCTTTTCAACCTTTTTCAGTGATTCATAAGCCTCGTGAACATTTAAGCTGCCACTATGGATGCTTCTTGAGATGCTATTAACAATCGTTACCTTTTCTAAATCCGTCGTTCGATTCGTAATTCGAACTAGTCTCGTTTTTGTTTGTCCGATCCCTTCGATTGAAAAAATAATCGCTGTTGGTGTTACATAACTATGAGACTGGGCTATGCCAAAGGCCCTTGCCATCCACATCATTGTATCTTCCACGCGATAGGTTTCCGCCCCACTCTGTAACATAATCTTTCCAGCTAAAAGGCAGACCTCCATCACATCATATGTATATTTCTCTTGATCTTCCATTTACATCTCTCCATACAAAATACTGCTATTACTTTTCCCTACATATATGAAAAAAACAATGTTCCAACAAACAACCATGCTGAAGTCATTGTAGTTGATAAATTATTTGCTTTCAATGACTTAAGAGAATTTTGTTAAATAAAAGAAATTTTCAACTATTTTCTCATATCCATTAATAAGGAAGATAAAGCCAAAAAGTTGAGTGAAAAAAGAAAAGGACAGATGTAGCCTTGGAATAAAATTTGATTAAATTAACTTAATCCTGAATTATTCACAAAAATATCTGATATCAAGATTCTAACCAAAAAAAAAAATGACTTTTTAGAATTTAGCGGAAAATGATAGGCTTATTTATTTCAAATCAGCGGCTCTTTTTAATAAGAACACCTTGGAAGCCTGTTTTTTAATTTCCTATTATAAGGTATTTTTGACAACTATTCGATTTGTAGTTTTTGAATTCGGGTAATGAAAAATCGCCTTCAAATTATAGGGCTATTTTTGTTGATATAAGGGGAGTACGATCATTATTTTTGGAGAATTTATAGGGCAATTTGTATAAGAAAATGTAGGGGTACAATCCTGTGTACCGCGCCAAAATACACGACATTTTTACTTGCAAATGGATCTACAGAAAAATATTGTTTATTTTAAATTTAAGGTTAGCCTCTGTTAAAACTGAATGTTGATTTTACTGTGTATGAAAAATAAAGTGAAACTTCCATCAGTGGGGTTTTCGTTCATCCCCCACTGATGGTTAGCTGAACTTATCGGACCTTTACGGACAGTTGATCTCCCACTTATCTTCTTCGTATTCTCAGAATCTTAAGGTGGGAGTCTTACTGTTCGTTAAGAGTGGGATAAGCGGAGAAATTCCGTCTAAATTGGGAAATACCCATATTTCCTTAAAAATAAGGGGAGTTTTTCCGTTTATATGATCCAAATCTTTGTATTTTGTCTTATTTAGAGCAGTTAAGCGGAATATCTCCGCTTATATTGGCTTCTTAAGCTTCCTTTATATACATTAGCCGGAAATTCTCCGCCTATGAGTATTCATACCTACACGAAATCGATAAGGAGAAGGCGAAAATGGTTTGTAAACTTCTTAATGAGCATAATTCGCAATCCGAAGAATTAGCCATTAAAAGCAGAAATAGCAAAGGTATAAACCCTTGCTATTTCTAATGTTTTTTAATCTCTCTAACCTTACCAGTTGTCCTACATTTTCTAGTGCAAAAAGGATTACATTTTGGTTTGCATTTTCCTGTGTAAATTGACGTTTTGCGATAGTTACGGAACCCGTTAGTCTCATAGACGATCTTGTTCAAATTTAGCACCCTTTAATAGAATAATTAAAATATAATCTCAATCCTGAGATCACTTAATTCTACTTAAACGAAAACAATACAAAACGTGTTGGCATTACACAACCTGTTAAATTTTCAACCAAGCAAATACGTCTTAACGAATTTTAGCCTTGCGGTAGCCATCAAATACACTGATTGCTGCAGATAAAATAAAGATGAAAATCCCACTGCCAATTATCCATGTTTTAAATTGATTAGCTGTAATGGTAAATATATCAGACATATACGTTATAAAATCTTGGGTCATTAAATTCGAATTTCTTAAAATAACAATGAATACAATCGTTCCAATAAGTTGGAGAACAGCATTAAAAATAGCCATTCTTTTTGTCCACTGTCCCTTGATAAATTTATAAAGAGCTAATGCTATTTCAAAACCAATAACAACAAGAACGATTGGCCAATACCGCAGTAAAACTTCCTGATTTAAAGATGGATTCACGAATTTAATTCCGTCTACAGTGCCTTTATATATACCTACAAGATGATTCGCATTAAAATATAGAGTTGCCCAAATCGCAGTCCACATTAAACTTCCAAATACTTCAACCTTTGAAATAGCTTTTTTCTTAGGGATATTAGGAATTTTTTTCAAATCATCAGGTGTCCACTTAGTGAACCTGGTTGTAAGTGGCTGATTATCTTTCCTTAAATCTGAACGTTCCAATATGGCGAAAACAATGGTTAGCCAAAAAAATGTTTGGATCCCTACTTCAAAGATGCTCCCAATCCCTTTGCCAATAATCGTCGAAAACTTTATTACCGTATCCTCTCCACTAAAACCAGTAACATATACAGCAATTACTGAGATCAAAGAAATAACCGTGGCGATCGGTAAAATCATTTTTAATAACCCAATATAAACATCAAAATAACGTGGACCAATGAGGTGCATTGGCTGATCCCGATACCTACTAGCTAATGTTACAGGATTCCCCAATTTTTCAAGAACCGCCTTTACAGCGTCCTCGTTATAATCATCCGGCAGCATATCCTCAATGGTTGACCGTAACTCGAGAGCAATGTCCTCACGATTTTTTTCAGGCAGCCTCCGAGTAACTTCATGGATATAAATCTCAATTAGATTCATCATCTTCCTCCCCCTTTAATAAGCCATAGAGCTCTTTCGAATTCTTCATCCATTCCTTTTTTAACTGCAAAAAGATCTCTATCCCATATTCACTTAAAACATAGTACTTACGGGGTCTACTCTCAGATGTATCCCAACTACTCGACACCAATTCTTGTTTTTCTAATCGTCGAAGCAATGGATATAAGGTACTTTGGTCAATGGAAATTCCCGATTCCTCCAATAATTGAACAAGTGAATATCCATACTGTGGTGTTCGTAATTGACTTAAAACGGCTAATGTTAGCGTTCCTCTCCTAAGCTCTGTCGTTAATGAATTCAATAAAGTATTCATTCACCCACCTCATTTTTATTACTATACGACATACAGTATATGATTTATACTATGTATCATACACTATGATTGTTACAACATCAATTGAAATTAAACTGCCTTTTTAGAAATAACAAGAAAATTAGTAAGTAAAGTACATAGAAAAAACAACGTTTTCATACGTTGTTTTTCCTGTCATTTCATTATTTTGTTTATTTATTTCTTTTTTACTTGTTCTATTAACTTCCCCTTTAATGGAATAACTTTATTATCACTTCACAGGTTCTTAATTTACAAGAAAAACCGAAATCCCTTCTTTAAAGAGATGGGAAATTCCGGTTCCTCTTTTTTTCAAAACGGTGCGATTTTTTATAAACTGTTCAACTTTATTTCAAAGCCACAAAAGAGGCCAATCTTCGCACCGTCCAGTCCAATATTCGATTAATTCAAAAACTGAAATTCGGTAACGCTACCTGTTTGGGTGGCGATTACTTCTAACCGAGCATCCATTCGTTCCTTTAATTCCGGAACATGAGATATGATGCCAACTAAACGGCCGCTGCTTTGAATATCAATTAAGGACTCGATCGCTTGATCTAATGATTCTGGGTCAAGTGTGCCAAACCCTTCATCAATAAACATCGTTTCAAGCGATACACCGCCTGCATACTCCTGTACGACGTCTGCCAAACCTAATGCAAGGGATAAAGCCGCCTTGAAGCTTTCTCCACCTGATAAGGTTTTGACATGGCGTTCTCCACCCGTGTACTGGTCATAGACAAGCAGTTCTAATCCACTCTGAACATTGCCCTTAGATCGATCGGTTTTTCTTAGCAATTGATAACGTCCACTTGTCATTTTGGCAAGTCTTTCATTGGAAACCTGAAGAATATCATCGAGGAATGCCGCCAGTACATATCGTTCAAAGGTAATCCGATGGGTATTTTGTCCCTTTGCCATCTCAGCTAAATGCCCCAGAATCTTATATCGCTCTTCCGCAGCCTTCATTTCCAAATTGATGCGATTGATGGTATCAAGAATATCTTCATTATCTCGTTTCTTCATTTTTAGATTCGTAGTTTTATCCATCAATGTGCGGAATTGATCGTTGACCTTTTCGTATTCAAGATTGATTTCTTCCATATTAGGTACTTTCACATTTTTCATGGCTTCAGAATGCTCATTAAAGCGATCGGAGACAGAACGAAATTCCTCCCGATAAGTACGAGTAACACGTTCTAATCCCTCAATTGCTTCCCGCGACTTTTTCGCTTGATCATAGGAACTGTAATTGGCAAACCCTTGTTCTGCCATATTTTTCACAAAAATCTCTCTTTCCTTTTTGAGTTCCTCTTTCTTATTTGCTGTATGCATTTCCACTGTTTGGATTCCTGCAAGTTTTTTGGCGTGATTTTCCCTCGTTTCAAGATATTGCTTTTCCGCGGTCTCCATTTGCCTTTGTAATGTCGTAAGCTTGTCACCAGCTCGTTTCCATTTCTCTTCAAACGCCGGTATGGTGCGAAGATCTGCTGGAATACTTTCTTTCATTCGTGAAAATTCCGTATTCTTCTCTGTGAATAAAATCGCCAGTTCATTTACTTTATCCCCGTAAAAGACAAATTGCTCGGTGTATTGCTTTTTCTGTTCTTCTAGATTGTGAATCTTCTTATATAGTTTTTCAAGCAAAAAAATGTTTTTCTGTAAAATTTGCTGGGATTCTTTTAATTCATTTCTTTCCTTTATCAATTCATTTCGTAAGAAAACCATATCCTCTTCTTGAAAATCATTTCTTTGGCTGACCATTTCTTTTTTCAATTCGCGAACGGATTCCTCAAGAACTGAGACCCGTGACTGACACTCATAAAGAGCAGATTCGACAAGGCTTTTCTCCTTTTCCAATCCTGATACATCCGCTTTTGCTTGCTTTAAATCTTGTTCATTTGGAATTTCTCCTGACGCGGACCGAGCTAACCGGGGGTGATGTTCACTTCCACACACGGGACAAGCTTCTCCATCACTCAAACTATTCGCCAAAATAGCAGCTTGACCGTGGAACCATTGTAATTCCAGTTTTTCGGCTACACTTTTTGCATCCTGCATGCGAGCCAAAACCGCATGAAACTCTCTTTCCTTTCCTTGTCGTTGCTTCCGTCCTTTATTTAACTCTAGAACTTGATTTTCAAATTTCCTCAATAATTCGAGTTCTGCATTTAATTTATCCAAGCGGCGTTCATTTTCAAGGATAGTAATTTGACTTTTTTCCAGTTCCTGACTCTTTTGAAGTGAATTCTTCCAGTCCTCTTCAGTTTTCTTGTTCGATTCCTCAGCAGCTTGTCTTCTAGTCTTTGCCTCTTCCAGTTTTGAACGAGTTAACTCTACTTCTTTTTGTATCTTGGCAAACGAAAAAATATCATCTTTTATATGCTGTAAATGATTCAAGACTTCTGTTTGAGCTTCGCGCTCCCCTTCACGATTTTTTTCCTGTTCGAAGGCACGTTCTTTTTCTTGAAGCAGGGCAGTTAATTGTTCGATTTCCAATTTTCTATGGTGTAAATCATTATTTGCATGGTCTAGCTCCCTTTTCAAGCGATGACATAGCTCTTCCTGTTTGCTTAATAAAGCGGCTTTATTGGCAAGAATGATGTCCTCTTCCTTTTTCTGGAAAACCCTCTTTTGAGCTGTCAGTTTTTCTTTTTCCGCCCGTAATTGCTCTAATTTTTGCAGCTGCTCAATTACTTTTTTCGCCTCGTTTAATTTTTGCTGCAACTGATCCCGTTCTTCTTGCTTCTTTAACATATCCTTTTGAATCACAAGAAGGTGCTCATCCATCGATTTTATTTCTTCCATTAATAAAGGAAGAATGATCGTATCATTTTCACTCTTTGCATCGAGATAATCTTTTAATTCTTCGTTAAAAAGAGCTTCGATTTTGTGGATAGCTTGATTCCGATTATCGACTTGTTGCTTGACTAATTTTTTTAAGTCAGAGGATTCCTCATCTAGCTTTTTTTCAATTCGTTTAAAAATTTCAGTATGAAAAAGGCGCTGTAATATCTTTTCTTTATCCGTGCTATCAGAGTTTAGTAATTCTCGAAACTCACCTTGAGGAATCATGACAATTTGGCGAAATTGATTGCTATCAATCAGCATAATTTCTTTTATTCTTTCGCCCACATCGCGAACATTCGCTGCCAGAAGTTTCATTTCGCCATTTTCAATCAATGAAAGTTCAGCCTTGGCTCCAATTTTTGTAACGCCCTCCCCGTTTTTCTTCTTCCGTTCTTGTTGAGGAGAACGCTTAATAAAATAGGTTTTGCCGCGAAGAGAGAATTCAAGCTCGACTTCTGTCAAGAGGTCTTCATCAGAAAACTGACTGCGGAGATCCGTTCCTTCCCGGTCATCACCACTTGCTTTTCCATAAATGCAAAAGCTAATCCCATCAAAGATGGTGGTTTTCCCAGAACCGGTTTTCCCTGAAATGACAAACATCGTTCGATTTTCGAGAAGAGTAAAATCAATCGTTTCCCGACCTGCATAAGGGCCAAAGGCCTGCATCGTTAATTTTAATGGTCTCATTTTATCCCCTCCTCTTGCAGCACGTCCTGGATCACTTTCGCCATGATTTCTCTTTTTTCGTCTGTAAAATTTGTTTCTGTCATGTCGTTATAGAATTGTTCGAATAGCTCAAGCTCTGTTTTTTTATCATTACGAATCGATGAAACAGTTTGTTTTTTCCGCAAATCGGTTAAAGCCATCTTTCGCTCTAAGTGCATGACATTCGGATATATTTGTCTTAATTTATTAATTGGGTCAATTAATGAACCTTCATCGAGCAAGGTAACCTTTAAATAATCTTGAATATTTTCCTTTTCGTAATACTTAGGGTCAAGTAGTTCTTCTAAATATCCTTCCATCTCTCTCATATCTTGCTTTGGCTTTAAGGTATGATAGCGGATATCAAAGGATCCATTCTCTTTCATTTCGACAATTTGCACCGATTTTCGCTGTTTGGCTTCTGAAAATGAATATTTTAAAAGGGAACCAGAATAATAGACTTTATCATGCTTAATCGCATCGGGGCTATGGAGATGGCCAAGCGCTGTATAAGAAAATGGATTAAAAACGTCCACGCTAACACAGCCGGAACCTCCTACTGATAAGGCTCGTTCTGAGTCACTGGTTTGTCCTCCTAATACAAAGGCATGCCCCACTAATACATTCGGTTCATTTGGATTCATATTTTCTTCAATTTTTCCTACAATGGCCTTCATAGCATCCTGATGGGAATGAATCGTTTCATCCTGTAAAAGGTGACGCACCACTCCCGGTTCTGCATAGGGAACTAAATAGAAATTGACACCTTCAATCCTAACCGGATGAAAGCTATTAACTAGTTTGCCAGTTAAATATAATTGACTTTGCTGATACCAGTTGGTTCCAAATGATAGTCGTTCAGCACTATCGTGATTTCCTGTTACAGCAACAATCGGTGTTTTTAATTCAACATTAATTTTATATAAAATCTCATCTAGTAGTTCAACCGCATCTGTCGGCGGTACCGAACGATCATATAAATCCCCGGCAATAACGACGGCATCTGGTTTCTCTATAGAGATGAGCTCCACAAATTGATTTAATATTTCCCGCTGATCCCCTGTCATATACATGCCATGGACGAGCTTTCCTAAATGCCAGTCCGCTGTATGAATAAACTTCAAAACCCTTCACCTCATTGTTCATCATAATTGGAAACAATAGTAGAATTATCTCTATCACTACATCTATCATAAAATACTTTAAGATTTTAATCTAATAATAAAAATGGCAAAATAGTGGAAATTGTGATGTGGAAAGAAAGGAGTACTCTATGTACAATAAAAAACAGTCCAACCAAACGGCTGGACTGGCATATTTGTTATCCATTATTTTTTAGTAACGTTTGCAGCTTGTGGTCCGCGAGCACCTTCAACCACTTCGAAAGAAACTTCTTGACCTTCTTCTAATGATTTGAAACCTTCTGATTGGATAGCAGAGTAATGTACAAATACATCGTTTCCATCTTCAGCTTCGATGAATCCGAAACCTTTTTCAGCATTAAACCATTTAACTTTACCGTTTTTCATAAAAGAAATCCTCCTATTGGCTTACAGTTAGCCATGCGAAAATTAACCATTTACAACGTATAGCATTTATGACATTACTCATCCAATTTTTTAAATTTTTACTTGGAACAAGAACCTTGCAAAAACGTAACACGATGCAGAACGGCTAATTAAAATTTAGCATGAAAGCCCTTTAATGTCAAGAAAGGGCAAACTTTCTTGACATGATCATCCTTTCATTTTCGCTTCCTATCTTTCACTAGGAAATCCCTTTCAAATCGTTTCTTTTAATCGTTTTGGAAGACTTTCAATCGACTGCACCACCACATCAAGCTTCGCTTCAATTCGATATAGCAAATATAATGTCACAACGATTGGAAACCCTACATCGCTAATAAAAGGAACAAGCTGATCCATGACTTCTCCTCCTTCTCCTCATTGATTCTTAACATTTAGGCAAAAAGGCCGGATTCAAATGAAGCCGACCTTCTTCCATTAATCATTAGATAATTTCATAGTCCGTGACATTTCTTTCTACAATTCGTGCACCCTTAGCAGCGACCGTTTTCCCGTTACTCCCATAAAAAACATTCGCAGCGATAATTTCCTCCATCGCCTGCTTCACTTGCACTGGATCAACTGGTTCCTTCGGTGCATCAACCGAAATCGTCAGTGATTTTCCTAAGTCAGTGGTAAATTGCAATTCAAGTGTTTTCGCCATTTTTCCCGAGCCTCCTTTACTTCAATCTAATCGTTCTTTAGCCAACGATTTCAAAATTGTCGTTCCTTTCAATTCCAACCAGTGTATTGCCTGAAAGTGATGCCAGAGCTTTTCCTGCTTGTGATAGCTGATCTGTGGTGACATCCTTTTTGATATTACTGTAGGTTTTACTTTTGTAAATCGGATCACCCTTTTCATCCATTCCGCCATCAAAGACTAAACGAAGCTTTGTATCCATAATCATCGCCTCTGCCATCTTCCTCACCTCCTTTCACCTTATATATAGAGTGAAAAGGAAGAAAAGGTTGGACTTTCCTAAATAAAAAGGATTCCCAATCATATGATAGGAATCCATTTTTGACATTACCTATTTTATTTTTTCGATTTGACCTGACTTGGTTGGGGCTGAACTCTCTCCATTGTTTCATTTAATTTCACACGATTAAATTTACTTTGATCATCCCCCATTCCTGGCGCCACATTTGCCATAGGAAGTTGTTCAAGTTCCTTACCACTTGGCATACCTTCTCACCTCCTATGCTTAAAATATGTAACCAATCGGATTATTAAACGAGACTTTTTTATTGTCATTAGCAAATCAGCAATTTCATAAGGACGGTCTAAAATGTCCTTTTTAGGATGAATTTTTCCTAAACTCAAAGCACAAGAATGTTGGAATAACAGCATTCTTGCGCTTTACTTGTTAACTAATTTGAGCTTATCCAACTGTTTTTCGAACGGCCCCTTCATATTACACTCAACCAAATTTCATTCATATATTTGACGGACATTCATGGAATAATAAGTTCTTGCCATATGCAAGTGTATATGAAAATATTGAAGGTAAAGGAACACTTAAATGAGGTGAGAAAATGATACTTGTTAGCTCTTGCTTAGCAGGAATAAAGGTTCGCTATGATGGCGGGGATTGTCTAAATGACCGCATCAAAAAGCTGCTTGAGGAAAATAAGGCGATCTCAATTTGCCCAGAGGTTCTTGGAGGATTACCAATCCCAAGAATTCCGGCAGAAATTGTCGGTGGGGACGGCGAGGATGTCCTTGAGAATAAAGCACTCGTAATGGACCAAACCGGGAAGGACGTAACTGATTCGTTTTTGCAAGGAGCTTATGCCGTTCTTAAAAAAGCTCAAGAGGTAGGGGCAACTTGCGTTATTTTGAAAGAAAATAGCCCCTCATGCGGAAGCTCTTTTATTTATAATGGTCACTTTAATGGTGAAAAGAAACCTGGAATGGGAGTCACGACTGCCCTCCTAAAAAGAAATGGAATCGAGGTTATTTCTGAGAAAGATTTTTAAATTAGGATACTTTTCCACTGAACATGAATCAGAAAAGCCCTGAAGAGATTTTCTCTCAACAGGGCAATTTTATTTGAGTTTTTATTAGTACTTTTTAGATTTTTTCCCCTTGCTTCTTCCATGTGAATTAGAAAAGAAGCAAAGAAACGTCCCCGTGCTTCTTATACAGGTACTCCATTTAATAAAACAGATACGAGTCGATCCATACCTAGGTTTATTTTTTCAGGTGATGGGTAGCTGTAATTTAATCGGAAGGTGTTTTCTTTTGGATTCATGGCATAGAATTGTACACCCGGTACAAATGCTACACCTTTTGCTACTGCTTCAGAAAGTAAGGCAGTTGTATTTAAATCCTCCTGTCCTTTCACCCATAAGAACATTCCCCCCTTTGGTTCCTTCCATGTAAAGGTCCCTGGAGTGAGCTTGTTTAAATAGTCCTGCATCAACATCATTCGTTTATAATATTCTTTTCTTAATTGCTGTATATGGCCTTTTAGATCAAAATCTCTTAATACAAAATATAAGGCTTGTTGATCGATTGAGCTAGAGTGCAAATCCACCATTTGCTTTGCCTGCGACATCATGGCAATGACTTCTGCCGGTCCCGTAATCCACCCTGTGCGAAGAGCTGGAACGACTGTTTTTGAAAATGTACTTGTATATAACACATGTGTTTGTTTATGATCAAACGAAGCTACAGAAGGATAGGTAATTGACTCATCAAACTTAATTTCCCCATAAGGATCGTCTTCCAAAACTAACACATCATATTGATAACAAAGCTCTAACAAACGTTGTCTCCGTTCTGTACTCCAAACCTTGCCATCGGGATTCGAAAAAGTCGGGATGACATAAATAAATTTGGGCTTACATCGCTTTATCTTTTCTTCTAAATCGTCCGGATTCATTCCATGCTCATCGCCTTCCACAGAGACAACATTTGCACCAAATGAGCGGAAAACTTGCAGTGCTGACAAATACGTTGGATTTTCCGTTAACACAACATCTCCATCGGAAATCATAATTCGCGAAAATAAATAAATTGCTTGTTGTGAGCCTGTTGTTAGCAAGATACGGCTGGGATCTGTCTTAATTCCCTTATCTTTCATCCATTCTGAAATACCTTCTCTTAAAGGTGTAAATCCTTCTGTTAATCCATATTGCATAGATGCATTTCCAGATGCCAATACTTTTTCATATGCTGATTGGACCGCCGCTAGAGGAAACAGCTCTTCACAGGGAAGGCCTCCTGCAAATGATATCACATTCCCTTGTTGAATCACGTTCAAAATATCTCTAACAGCCGATGATTCAAAATTTTTTGTTCGGTCAGCAAATGAATAATCCATAAAAGGTCCCTTCCTTTTCTTCATCAAAGATAGTAATAAATATAATTTTACCTATACAAAACGTATCGTTTATTAATGATATACCATCTTTTATGGAAATTTCAATTGATTTTACAAAAAATTTCGAAAATTGTACTTAAAATTTATTTATTATAGAAGAAACTATTATTTATGGTCTTTTTTGGAAGGCAACCCGAAGAATTTCACAACCCATTATTAAAAAATTTAAATATGACTGATCCTTATTCACATTCGATTTACACTTTGAATGTTCCTAAAAAAGCAAACAAAATTAAGCACATCTTCCTCAAAACCTTCAACATGAATAATTTTACCCCATTATAGCGACTCGATCCGTTTCATACAATGACGAGACATTCCTGCTATTTCTTATAATTTTTTAAATTTAACGATTTTTCTCTAATTTTATATGATTAAATAAAATTAGATATGTTTTTCCACTTCTAATTAGGAGAGTGAAAATATGATGTGGTCAACCAAAACAATACAAGAGGTCCTTGCTGAATTAAAAAGTGATCCAGTGAATGGTTTAACGAATCAGGAGGCTGAAACACGTTTGGCTACATTTGGGAAAAATGAGTTTCTTGAGCGGAAAAAGCCTACCTTTTTACGGCTTTTCTTTGACCAAATAAATAACTGGTTAATTTATATTTTGATTTTTGCAGCTATCCTTTCTCTATCGGTAGGAGAAATAAGTGATGCGATTATTATCCTGATTGTCATCCTCCTTAATGCCATGATTGGAATTCTTCAGGAATCAAAAGCAGAAAAGGCGTTAGAGGAGCTAAAGAAAATGACCTCTCCAAAGGCAATAGTGAAACGAGGCGGTGTTTTGAAGGAAATACCTTCTGAGCTCATTGTTCCAGGAGATATTGTAATCATTGATGCGGGCAGATATATTCCTGCCGATTTGCGCTTAATCGAAACTGTCAATTTAAAAATGGAGGAATCCTCCTTAACAGGGGAATCCGTTCCCGTTGATAAAGATGCCAGTTGGCTCTCAGCGAATGATATCCCCATTGCAGAGCAAGAGAATATGGCTTTCATGTCTACTGTGTCCACCTACGGCCGAGCAATCGGAGTGGTGGTTAACACGGGCATGAATACGGAAATCGGGAAAATCGCGACTATGCTTGGCTCATTTAAACGCGAACAAACTCCTTTACAGCTCAAACTTGCAGAGCTTGGAAAAATTCTTGGATTCGGAGCCCTACTGATTTCGGCCGTTATTTTTCTGATAGGATTGATCCAAGGGAGAAATCTCCTTGAAATGTTTTTAATTGCTATTAGTCTCTCTGTTGCCGCTATTCCTGAAGGACTTCCTGCCATCGTATCTATTGTCTTGGCCTTGGGCGTACAGAGAATGATTAAACATCAGGCAGTCGTGCGAAAACTTCCAGCTGTCGAGACCCTTGGAGCAGTCAGCGTAATATGCACGGATAAAACAGGAACACTCACGCAAAATAAAATGACGGTCACAAAAATATTAGTTAATAATCATTATTCCTCCCTTTCTGCCTTGCAGCCTAAGCAGACAAACGAAAGACTTTTCTTTGAAGCCATGGTCTTATGCAATGATGCTGTAGCGACAGAAGAAGAACAATCTGGGGATCCAACAGAAATTGCCTTGTTGCTTGCTGCCAAGCAGGCAGGTTTTGATAAGCTTATTTTAGACCAAAAATTTGAAAGAGTTCATGAATTCCCCTTTGATTCTGAACGAAAAATGATGACAACAATACATAGAAACGGATCGCAGTATGTAGTGATGGTAAAAGGGGCTTTAGAAAAAATTATTCATTTATCTACCTATATAATGCAAGATGGCCAAATCATTGAGTTAGATGAAATAAATAAGGAAAGGATTAAAAAACAGGCAAATCAAATGTCTGATGAGGCGTTGCGTGTTTTAGCCATTGCCTATAAAGAGATTCCCTCTTCAAAAAGCTTTACGCAAGACTCCGTTGAGCAGGATTTAGTGTTCCTTGGTTTAACTGGAATGATTGACCCGCCAAGAGAAGAGGTGAAAGCAGCGATCACTGCCTGTAATGCAGCAGGAATAAGAACGGTGATGATTACAGGTGATCATCCCAAAACAGCTTTAGCCATTGCCAAGGAACTTGGGATAGCGGATCCTCATTCTGAAGCTTTAACAGGTCTAGAATTAGATGATTTTAATGATAAAGAACTTTCAGAAAAAGTGAAAAAGGTTCGTGTATTTGCCCGTGTTTCACCCGACCACAAAGTGAAAATTGTCAAGGCGCTCAAAAAAAATGGAGACATTGTCTCAATGACGGGAGATGGCGTAAACGATGCCCCTTCTTTGCAACAAGCAGACGTTGGCGTTGCCATGGGGAAAGGTGGAACCGATGTTGCCAAAGGAGCAGCTGATATCGTCTTAACAGATGATAATTTCACAACCATCGTTAAAGCAGTAGAACAAGGCCGAAATATATATCAAAATATTAAAAAATCCATCTTGTTTCTTTTATCCTGTAATTTAGGTGAAATTGTTGTACTTTTTCTTGCCATATTATTTGGGTGGCCCGCTCCGCTTACAGCGATTCATATTTTATGGATCAACTTAATAACGGATACCATTCCAGCGATTTCTCTAGGGCTTGATCCAGATGATCCGGACGTAATGAAACGTAGGCCCCGCTCCATTAAAGAAAGTATTTTTGCTAATCAAGGTGGAGCATTCACGATCATAAATGGCATTTTAATTGGAATAATATCACTTTTTGCGTTCATTACTGGTTTAGCCTATTACTCACATGCTGACTCATTCTTTTCCATCCATTTTGATCAAATTCCAATTAACGTCCTAGTTCATGCGCAAACCCTTACCTTTGTTACCTTAAGTGTTTCACAGCTTTTTCATGCCATTAATTTAAGGCATCCAAAAAAATCCATGTTTCAGGTGGGCCTATTCACTAATAAATATTTGCTCGCTTCCATTTTCATCGGAGTCAGCATTCAAATGATTTTAGTGGCTTTCCCCGTTTTAAATCAATTTTTTGAGATTGTCTATTTAACTTGGAAAGATTGGCTGTTTGTCGCTGTACTTTCGATTCTTCCAGTATTGTTGAATGAACTTTATAAAGCAGGAAAAAGAATATTTGGGAATGAATAAAAGAACTTTCAGGAAACGAGGAGAATTTTTTATCCAAACTAAAAAGCCCAAGAATGGTGCAAAACAAGCGCATTCTTGGGCCTTTCTTGATAACGATTTGATTTAAAAAATTACTTTTTAGAAGCTCCCTTAATATTGATGGCTAGCAAATTTACACAAAAATAAACACCTTCCTATTATTCAGGAAGATGTTTCATAACATCTTAGGAGACCCAACCATGGGCACCAGCTAAAAATTGACAAGCGCCATTGATTAATTTTCATTAATCATGATGGACGGATTCAGCCGATGTCTGCTGTTCCGTGTTCGGGATAATTCAAATATAATAGGTTTCTCCCATTACTTACTTGTACTTCCCATTTCATCATTATTAGCGGTCTAATCACCGCGAGACTCATCATTCCTATCTAACTGTCAATTTCACTCAATCTTACTCTTCTCTAATAAGCTTTGATAGTGGTTATATAAATGATGCTCGATATCACCACTTCCCGAAAACCTTGCTTATTTCTTCTCACTTTCTAGTATAAAGTTAAACGACCACCACTCTTTATTCATCCAAATTTTCTACTTTTCCAATCATTATTTTTCAGATAATTTTTGGAAATAGATCTTCATATCTCAAATCTGACTTCTAAAAATCATGCATTCAGTTTCCTATTAAAAGGTTCTGATGTCATTTTTTAAAGGAATCAAATTCTTTTGGTTTTAAATTTCATTTCTGCGTATTTTTCCGAAATAGACAGAAAATCCATTTTGACCTTTTAGATTATTCAATCAACATTCGATCTTTTGGATGATTGTTTAAAGAATTTGCCGCTCCTTTCAACCTTTAAGTTTAAAGAAATTGGCTTTAAATGTTTTCAAAAATGAAATACATTTAAAGTGCTCTGCAAATTTCCTGCCTTTCGATTGAGCATTGAATTGAACTATTCTTTCAATTAGATGAAGAATAAAATGTTTTCTCGTTCACTTAACGAAACGAGCATTTATGGTTGAGCCTCCTAAGATGTTATAGGGTATCTCTTTCTATGTCTTTATTATAACACGAGAATCTTTAGAATAAACAGATAATTGTGAATGGATTGTGACGAATTTCACTATTGCAAATTTTCCACTATTTTTCAAGATATTCATAAACATTCAACGTTAACAAACTCATCCTATTCAACATATTTTAGTAATACGTCTCATAAAATGGACAAGGTAGGAGAACTCATTCAGAGAGGATGGACTGGTTGTGGAAATACATGTTAACATATGGATGATTTACAACCTAATATCATGAGAAAATTAGTGTTAACGTATGTAACCTTATTGATCGGAGCGACCCTACAAGGAATGTCTATGTCACTATTTCTCTTTCCACATTCCATCCCTTCTGGAGGAGCAGCTGGGATTGCCCTTTTGTTAAACCATTTTCTTCATCTCCCCCTTGGTTTTTCCCTATGGATTGCAAATATCGTTTTTTTAATCTTTGCGTTAAAATATTTTGGGTATACTTGGACTTTAAGAACCATCATTTCTGTTGCCATTACCTCAACAACGATTAGTATCCTTTCTGCCCAGACCTCACTTCCTCATGTCCATATTTTCTTGGATCTCGTATGCGGCAGTCTACTATTTGGAATTGGAGTTGGATTATTAATCCGTGCGGGCGCTTCAAGTGGAGGAATGGTTATTCCCGCTTTAATGATTGCCACCTATAAAAACTGGAGCCCAGGAAAAGTCATGATGGGAATTAACTTGCTTATTTTTTTATTAACAGCCCTTATCATTGATTTTAAAATCGTCATCTTCGCCATTATTTGTCAATTCTTCTCCACCAATATCATTGACTATATTTATGAAATTAGATTCGCAAATATCAAAATTTTATCACCTATCTGGAGAAAAAAATAAGAAGAAATTCCCTTACAGGATTTTCTTCTCATTTAAATAAGTTAAAATATGGTGTGCAGATTCTTCAATTGACAATACTCCCGTATCGATCATCATTTCGGGATTAGCAGGTTGCTCATAAGGTGAGGTAATCCCTGTAAATTCAAGAATTTCCCCTTTCCTTGCCTTTTGATACAAGCCTTTTGGATCCCGCTTCTCACAGGTATGAATCGGACATTGCAAATAAATTTCAATAAACTCATCCTCTGCAAACATCCTTCTTACGAGCTCTCTATCCTCTCGAAAAGGGGAAATAAATGCCGTTAAAACGATCATTCCACAATCGATAAAAAGCTTAGCAACCTCGCCAATTCTCCGGATATTTTCTTTGCGATCCTGGGTGCTAAAGCCTAAATCACGATTTAAACCATGACGAATATTATCTCCATCTAAACAATAACTTCTATACTGCTCCTGAAATAGCAGATGATCAACCGCATTCGCTAAGGTTGACTTTCCAGAGCCCGACAAACCTGTAAACCAAAGAACGCAGCTTTTATGTCCATTTAATTGCTGACGATTTCTTTTTTGAATAGTAGTTTCATGCCAAATGATATTCTCACTTATGTTCATTTTCGACATCCTTTAATCTAGCAATTTGATCAAATTACAGAAATTCATCAATCGTTCAAGTACAACTTAACTTTTGGTGCTCTTTATTAGAGGATGATTTGTTCAGGATTATATTCTTTCAACCCTTGAATGAGGATTTCAACGACTTCTGGTCGACTAAATTCCTTTGGTGGCAGTTCGCCTTCTTTTAACATTTGTCGTACCCTTGTACCCGATAAAACTACATGGAAACTTGCATCATGCGGGCAAGTTTTTTCAGAAGCCATGTTTTCGCATTTTTTACAGAAGAAGCTATTTTCAAAAAACAGCAGTTGAATTCCTAACTCCTCTTCAGTAAAATTTTTAAAAATTTTCTGGGCGTCATAGGTTCCATAATAATTTCCTACCCCTGCATGATCTCTGCCAACGATAAAATGCGTACAACCGTAATTTTTTCGCACGATCGCATGAAAAACAGCTTCTCTTGGTCCAGCGTATCTCATGGCTGCTGGAAAAACAGATAAAAACACGCGATTCTTTGGGTAATAATGATCTAGTAATACTTGATAGCTTTTCATGCGAATTTCACTTGGAATGTCATCCGCTTTCGTTTCACCGACTAAAGGATTTAAAAATAGGCCATCCACGATTTCCATTGCCGTTTTTTGAATATATTCATGGGCCCGATGAACCGGATTACGGGTTTGAAAACCAACAACTGTTTTCCAGCCCAATTGTTGAAACCTTTCTCTTGTTTGCGTTGGATCTAAATAATAAGCTTCAAACTTTTCCTTCTCAGATCTTTTCAACAAAGTGATAGGTCCTGCAATATAGATGTCCTTCCGATCATAAAGCTTTTTAACGCCTGGATGATTTATATCTGTTGTTTGATAGACCCTTTGTGCTTCAATTTTTTTATTGGGTGTATAAATTTCTTCCACTTCCATAAGTCCATACACAATACCCTCATAAATAAGGTTAATGGTTTCCCCAATTTGAATCTGTCTTGCCTTCTCCCTCTCTATCGATAAGGTAATAGGGATAGACCATGGCAATCCGTTCGTTAGTCTCATCCTTTCCAGGACTTCCTCATAATCTGCCCTCCCCATAAATCCTTCAAGCGGACTATAGCCTCCATTTGCAAGTAATTCCAAATCACTTAATTCCATCCTGTCAATCTCAACATAATTTAAGGAATAATCAACAAGATCATTTAAACGAATCCGGCTGACAAGCTTTCCTCCATGAGGAATACTATTGCTCACCGCTTTCTCCTCCCTTTATCTCTTGTAAGCTATTTTAAATGAAGACCACATTCTGATTTCTCATGACCAACCCAACGTCCTGAACGCAAATCATGATTGCCTTCAACCGCTTTCGTACAAGTTGCACACCCAATTGAAGGATACCCTTGATCATGCAATGGATTATATGGTAATTGATTCAACCGAATATAGGTTAGAATATCCTCCCAAGTCCAATGAATGAGCGGACAAATTTTTATTTTTTGAAATTTCTCATCCTTATTAATAAATTGAATCTGGCTTCTCATTGGGGATTGCTCTCTTCGAAGCCCAGAAATCCATGCCGTCGCACTTTGTAATGCTTCACTCAAAGGGGCGACTTTTCGCATGTGACAACAGAGATTGGGATTATCCAACCAAAGCTCATTTCCATACCATCTTGCCTGTTCCTCAACGGAGGCTTTTGGTGTCACCATCTTAATTTCCAAATTGGGATAACGTTTCTTCACCTCATCAATCAATTCATAGGTCTCTTTAAAATGTAGACCCGTATCGAGAAAGATGATTTTCGCATTTTTTCTGATCTTGCTGATTAAATCAATGAGCACCATCCCTTCTGCTCCGAAACTGCAGGCATAAACAATATCATCCTTATATTCTTCATACGCCCATTTTAAAATATCCATATAATCAGGTTGACTTTTAAAAAGCGAAACAACATGATCCTCATCCCAGTTTTCATAGGTAATGGAACTTGTCAAAGGAATACCCCCCCTTCCTTTTTTCAAAGAATGTCTGATTAATTGGTAAAATCACACAATCATTATTTTCCACAATCATTTTGTTCATGTTATGGATATGCCCAAATTGATAATAGGAAATTATGGCCCTCATCCATGAGCCGTGTCCGAAGATTAAGAGGTTTTCACCATTTTTATATTTTTTTAAAAACCGTTCAATTCTTGTCTCTAAATTCTGTACCCTTTCCCCAAGGACTATATCCTGTGGATTTTCCACCCATTGTTCCGGATAGGCTTGCATTAATTGTTCTTTCGTTTTTCCTTCAAATTGTCCAAAGTCTAATTCATCTAAGAGATTTTCACATTGGGGTGTATAACCATAAATTTCGGCTGTTTGTCTTGTACGTTTCAATGAACTCGCCAAAATGAAGTCAAATGGTTCCCATTTACGGAGTATGTGTTGATTTTCTTCAATCTTCTTCCGATCCTCATCTGTTACTGGAGAAATTCCTATATCTCTTCTTCCTTGAAGCCAAGTTTTTCTATTCCATTCCGTAGGGAGATGTCTTATTAAGGCAATATGCATTCCGGATCCTCCAAATAAAAGGTCTCACTTCTCAATCCTCTTCGTTGTGTCTCTAATATGAGGACATCACTAAGTTTGACATTTCCTAAATTGACATTTGGACCTATTTCATTAATAAAGAACATTTGGTGCTTTGGAAAGGGCGCTTCGAAAATAATTTTTTTATAATCGAGTTCTCTTATAACCTCCTGAATGAGATTTGCCTTTATATTTCCATTCTTTTCATAGATTCCTGCCGTTCCTGAATCTCTGCCCTCTGTGATGACATATTCACAGCCCGCATCTAATAGAAGTCCAATTTCTTCCTGCCATTCGGAAACTGACATTCTGTGATTGCCATCTTTTGAACCGACTTCAGCGATAATATGAAACTGATCCTTTAAGAGAAAAATCAATTGAAGGCGTTCCTGTAATGGAATATTGAGTGTTCCGTTAGATATTTCGATCCAGTCAATTCCGAGGTCTTGTAAAGTGGAAAAATATTCGCTGAGTTTTTTTTGCAAGTAGCATTTTTCAAACAGGGTACCGCCAAAGTATGGTTTAATTTGATATTCCTTATATAAATGAATTTTGTCTTTAAGATTTGGGGTGATATAAGCAGAGCCAATTCCGATTTTTGCAATATCAATATAATCACCATAATCTGATAAAATATTTTTCAATTCTCCTACTGGAGTCCCGAAATCAACAATGGAAGTAAGACCATAGGTTCTTATTCCAGTTGTGCGACTCGGCAGGTTTAAAAAATCCATAGGGAAAACGCCTCCTCCATTTTTCTAGGATAGATTATTCAAGAGCTGGGTGAATGTGTAAATATTGGGCTAATTTCTTATAAATTAGGTATTCGCCCTGCATAAACATTTGAACCTTTCCAAACAATAGGGACTAGGGATTCTTTACGTTAGGAGTGTACGACTTTTGTCCAAACAACCACATAAAAGGATGACTATTTTCGCAATTGGATCCATCCCATTGATTTTAGTCCTAGGAAACTCGATGCTCATTCCGATTCTTCCTAAAATGAAAACCGAACTAGGGATTACACAATTTAAGGTCAGTCTCGTGATTTCTGCCTTTTCGATTGCTGCTGCTATCTCCATTCCCATTTTAGGATACCTTTCAGATCGATTTTCCCGGAAAGCGGTCATCATTCCTGCCTTGATTCTATATGGAAGCGGTGGATTATTAGCAGGGGCTGCTGCTGCTTGGTTTGCTAATTCCTACACATGGATCTTAGCTGGACGGATTATGCAGGGGCTTGGAGCAGCGGGAACTGCCCCGATTGCGATGGCATTAGCCGGGGATTTATTCAAGGGAGGAGAACAAAGTAAAGTTTTAGGACTTGTCGAAGCATCCAACGGCTTTGGAAAGGTGATTAGTCCCATAATCGGTTCCTTACTTGCGATGCTATTCTGGTATGCTGCTTTCTTTGCCTTTCCCATTTTCTGCTTAATCTCCGTTTTCTTAACCATCTTTTTTATCAAAGAAAAGAAGAAGAAGAAAGAGCCACCTCCTGTTGGAAAATACGCTTTAGGGCTTATTTCAGTTTTTAAAACGGAAGGACGTTGGCTTTTCGCCACTTATTTAACTGGGGCTACGTGCTTATTTACACTCTTTGGAATATTATTTTATTTATCCGATATTCTTGAGAAGGAACATCATATTGATGGATTGATTAAAGGGGGAATATTGGCCATCCCACTTTTATTTATGACCAGCACATCCTATATAACGGGAAGTAAAATTGGAAAAAGAATGCGGCTCATGAAATTTTTAATCATCTTAGGTTTGATTCTCATGACAGCTTCATTTTCATCCTTGATCCTTTTTAAAAAGTTAATCCCATTTATTAGTGTTCTCGTTGTCAGCAGCATTGGGACTGGTCTTGTTCTACCTTGTATTAATAGCTTAATTACTGGTTCCGTTCCAACTGATCGCAGAGGATTTGTCACTTCTATTTACGGTTCTGTCCGATTCTTAGGAGTGGCGATTGGTCCGCCAATATTCAGTACGTTAATGGAGTGGTCGCGTACAGGAATGTTCCTCACTACAGCTGGGCTAACTCTTTTTTGTGCTCTCCTTTGTCTTGTGCTCATTCACGTTGCTAAGAAAGAACCTACAAAAGGGAAAGATACTCTGTTTGAAAAATTACAATTCTCTTAAGAAGAAATGTTACTTATTTTGGAAAAAAGGAGTAGATAATCGTGCAAATCTATTTTTCACCAGAGATCATTACTCCAGAATATCAAGTATTAAACGTGGTGGACTCTGATCAAAAAGCGGTTGGCAATGTAGCCTTTTTATTCGCAGAAAAAAAACTATACGTTTATGGGATTTTAGAGGAAGAAGGCGTTAGCGCGGACTTCAAAGATTTGGTCACCCCTTATTTAAAGGGGCTAGCAAAAGCAAATGAGGGAGTAGATATTTTATCCTGTCTCTATATCGGATGTAAAAAGATTACCCTGAATGACGAAAAAGAACAGAAATCATAAGTCTCACAAGTTGGGGCTTTTCTTTCTGTTCTTTTTATAAAGCTCTTTTCGTAAAGTTCGTTCAACGAACGAGTAGGTTACTTGAAGAAGGATTACCTATTTTTGTAGCGAATTTAAGCGTGTTTTGATCAATCTTTTACAAAACACGCTTTTTTCTATGATCGTTTATCAAGGTTATTAGTATCAATTTGATCAAACATTTTTTAAAGCAACATTAATTTATAATTAGAAAAATAAAAAGTCGATTCCTTGAGTAAGGAAAATTGGCTTTTTTAACGGAATACTTGAATAAATGTTTCTGGCATTTAACTAATGTATGTTCTGCCAGTACGTTTATTAATATCTTTGAACCATTTTTCAAAAACAAGCTGTATAAACACTAATATTTTTACATAATTTGAAGTTGTTCTTCTTCAACAAACGTGCCATTTTCTTGAGTAGCATATTTAAGAAAGGACCATTTATAGTCATCGTGGATTATATAAGAGCCATCTCTTATGGAGATTCCTCTCTATCACTATTCACCCATTGATGCGGATGAATTTCTTTGCCCAGTGCCAGCTAGATTTGAAATTCCTTGGATAATACCGCTGCCCTCTTGAACGTTACGAGATCAATGGTGAAAACCATTGTCGTGCTTTGTGTCATGTGGTATTGGTCCATCCATGGAATCCAGATATGAGACGGCTTGTTTGAGGTTCATCAAGAACAATTGAGCCAAGTCCATGGAAAATCCATTTCGAACCACAATACGCATAATCGTTACTTCTTCCATGTCTGGAGGTAAAGGATAAGCAGGCACTTGCCAGCCAAATGTGCGCAATTGTCGAGACAAGTCATAAAGATTCCAGTTTGATGTGTATCCTTCTTTCAATCGCCATGCAAATACCGGAATATCCGAGCCGTCTGTAAATAGTTCAAAAGGTCCCATGTTAAGAATCGCTTTGCTTAGGAAATGCGCCACTGCTTGAGATGCCTTTTGCACCTCATAGTATCCTTCTTTACCTAAACGCAAAAAGTTGTAGTATTGCAGGAGTACTTGTGAGCCAGGTCGTGAGAAATTCAGGGCAAAAGTCGGCATGTTCCCACCTAAATAGGACACTCGAAAGATGAGTTCCTCAGGGAGATCTTCAGCCTCACGCCAAATTATCCATCCAATACCTGGGTACACTAACCCATATTTATGTCCGGAAACATTGATGGATTTCACCCTAGCCAATCGAAAATCCCAGACTAAGTCTGGTTGAAGGAACGGTGCTATAAATCCTCCTGAAGCAGCGTCTACATGTATCGGAATATCAAGACCCGTTCTTGCCTGAAGCTCGTCCAAGGCTTTCGCAATTGCGGCGACCGGTTCGTAAAGACCTGTATAGGTCTCCCCAAGAATCGGCACCACAGCGATTGTATTTTCGTCTACGGCAGCGAGTACTCTCTCGGGATCCAAATAAGGATGATCTGGGGTAATGTTTACATAACGCGGTTCTACATCCCAATAGTTCGCGAATTTATCCCAAACGACCTGAACTGCGGAACTAAATACGATATTTGGCTGGTCAATTGGCTTCTCTTGTTTTTTGCGCGCGTTTTGCCAGCGTCGCTTTAACGCAAGACCCCCGAGCATACATGCTTCCGACGATCCCGTTGTCGAAACACCCATCGTATTATGAGGGTCGGGCGAATGCCAAAGATCGGCTAAAATTCGAACACAGCGTTCCTCTATCGCTGCCGTCTGCGGGTATTCATCCTTATCAATCATGTTTTTGTCGACTGATTCGGCATATAAACGTTCTGCGGATGGCTCCATCCAGGTAGTAACGAAAGTTGCAAGATTGAGACGGGCATTCCCATCTAGTGCGATTTCATCGTGGACAATTTGATACGCTGTTTCAGGTAACACGCCATGATCACGCATACGAAAACGCGGAACAGTCTCTTCTCCTTTGCGGGCGAATAGAGGATTTATAGAAAATTCGTCAGGCAACATCCTTTGCTCGATTTGCGAACGGCGCGGGTGCAAATGTGGCATATGCTATCCACTCCTTTACGGGAATTAGGCTTCTTATATTGTTTTGTCAATAAATACCTTAAAATATTCATCACGAAGTAATACGTCCTGTTTCTTCATTGTATTTTTATAGTAAAATATAATTAAAAAATACTAATGTTCAGAAAATAATATACAAGAAAATTGGAGGCCTTTTCTTTATGGAACAATATCAGAATGTATATGATGTCTTAAATAAAATGAATATTCCGTATGAAGTTGTTGAACATCCTCCTGCTTTGACAACAGAAGAAGCAGACAGCTATATTGTTGGTAAAGAAGGTGTACGTACTAAAACACTTTTTCTTTGTAATAAAAAAAAGACTTCATACTATTTAGTCATTATGGATGATGCAAAGCGACTTGATATGGAGCATATCGCGGAAATTCTTAATGAAAAACGTATAAGCTTTTGTTCACCGGAAAGATTGATAAAAAAAATGGCATTACCTCCTGGTGTTGTTTCCATTTTTGGATTGCTAAATAATGATGAGCACGACATAAAAGTCTACTTAGATAAAGAGATGCTCTCTGAAAAATTTATGAGTTTTCATGCTAATGACAACACTAAGACTATTTTTATTTCTACAGAGGATATGTATAAATTCATAACAACAATAGGTTATGAATACTCTATTGTGGAACTTTAATAATATGTTTGAAACTATTTGTATATTTAGGAGCTGGAACACAGCTCCTTTTGTTATATCACTAAGGGGCAGCATTCCTTTAATAAATAAATTGATTTATTTAAGCAAAGTCAATCAAGTTTGTGAATAAAAGTACTTAAACAAAACGGCAGTTTAATTTAATATGCCTTTTCTTTTTTACTCAATTTATTGGAGAATTATGTTAATGTTAAATTGACAGAAAATTAAGTTTTAGGAGGAAGGTAGACGACTCCATTTGAAAGGTTGTGTTTATTTGGAAATCAAAACGGATACACCAAAGAAGTACGGTTTAATTAGTTATATTTCACTCACTATTGGAATAATTTGCTTTTTTGTTGTTTTTGTAACACCGACAAGAATAGCAAATATCGGGAGTTCAGTTGGGGATTATATAACATTTTCGCTTACAGGTATAGGTATCGTACTGTCTATAAAAGGGATAGAGAAGAAAACGGAGAAAAATGTAATTCCTATTATATCTTTAATCCTCTCCTCGTCTTTCTTTATATTCTGGATAATCATAATTTTTTTATTGTTTACTGGCCAAATTGAATTTGCTCCGTAGAGTGCAAATACTTTTTGAACTACTGAGTGCAAGAGTTAAAGATCGAGCTATCGTTACAGCAGCTTTTTCTTATTGTGCTGACGGAGCAGTTTAGTTAACGATGAGATTGTAAACTGTTCAAGAGAATTCTTCCTATTCGGAAAATAAAAACTTAAAAGGGTTCAGTCTTCCACTGTTATTGACGAGGCAAGTATCTTTTTATTGATTAGCTTTTTCCATTCTTTTTTTTAGCGCTTCGATTATTAACAGGGGAAGTTTATCCTTTTTAGCTATATCAATACTTGTTGTTTCTAGATTTTGTTTCCACTCTTTTTGAAGAATGGAAAATATTATTTCACTTTTCACATTGATCCACTCCTTTTTCATGGACAATTTTATTTAGGGATTCGCATCAAAAAAATTGACAAAGGTAGTACTCTGTATTATTATATAGATGTAATCAGTATTACTGAATATCTGTTACACCAAATAGCTGATTCAAAAATTTCATCTCACTATTTTGTAATACAGATTATTGTCATCACAAAGTACTAAAAAGAAAGAAGTAAAAAATATGAATAACATTACAGAAATGCTTAAAGGTGTGCTTGAGGGTTGCGTGCTAGAAATTATCAGCCGTGGCGAAACCTACGGCTATGAAATCACACAGAAGCTGCGAGCACTTGGCTTTAGCGACATTGTGGAGGGAACAGTTTACACCATCACGATGCGGCTCGAAAAAAATAAACTCGTGGATATTGAGAAAAAGTCATCCACAATAGGACCACCGCGCAAATTTTATCGGCTCAATGAAGCTGGCCAGCAAGAACTGGCAAATTTCTGGGCCAAATGGAACTTTGTCTCAAGCAAACTAAACGAATTAAAAGGAAGATAAAGGAGGAAAACAAACATGAGTATTTTAGAAAAAATCTTTGGAGATTTTAGCGAAAAAAAAGCCTGGCGTGAAATGGAAAACCGCGCAAAAGCCTTACCTGAAGACTACTACAACGCCTATAAAGCAATGCAAAAATATCTCTGGAACACTGGCGGCGTGATGGATTGGCAAGAAACGAAATTCGTCTTTAATCACATCATCGATCTTCTTGAAGAAGCCGCTGCCGATGGCAAGCGCGTTAAAGAAGTTACTGGCAACGACGTAGCAGCCTTCTGTGATGATCTTGCCATTGATGCAAAATCGTGGATTGATAAGCAACGTCAAAAACTTAACGATGCGATTAAATAATAGAACTTTGCTGAACAGCTTAGTATCTTAAAGGAGACTACAATGAACTTTTTAGAAAAAATAACCGGCAGCGATATGACTAAAGAAATGAAAGGTTTTGAAGCACGAGCAAAAGTCTTACCAGCTGAATATCAAACTGCTTGGAAAGAAATTATAAGTAATCTCTGGATTCACGGAGATTTCACTGGTCGTAATCTGATGCCGATTCTTGACAGTGCTCTTGAACTGCTTGAAGTTACATCAGCAGACGGCCAGAGCGTCGAAGAAGTACTAGGAGATGATATCAAAGGCTTCTGCGCAGCGCTTGTTGGTGACGAAGGCGCAAAAACTTATCGAGATAAATGGCGTGACCAACTCAACAAGAACGTAGAAAGAAAATTAGGAGGACTGAAATGAGTATTAAAGAAATCATCGAAGGCAAAAAAGAATGGAGAGCCCATGTTGCACGTGTCAAAGCGCTTCCACAAGATTACCAAATTGTCTATAAAGAGATTCAAAAATATCTCTTCAAAGTCGGTCCTGTTGAGCTAAATGAAGGTATCGGACTGCTATCGGAAATTCTCAGCTTCTTTGAAGAAGGCGCAGCTGCTGGGAAAGGCGTGCTTGAAGTCACAGGAACAGACGTTGCTGCTTTCTGCGATGCGCTAATTGAAGATTCAAAAACTTACGCTGATCTCTATCAAGAATCGATCAATCAAAAAGTCGATAAGGCTATGAAAAAATAGAAGGAACGTAGTACTTAGACGGCAAAATTCTATCGAACTTTTGCCTAAGTACTGTGTTAACTTCCCAAACTCGAAAGTATCGTTCGAGTTTGAGAAGTGTAGGAAATGAAAGAAAGAATCAAAATAGGCTGGGCACATTTTTCTCCATTTGAATCCCCCTAATGATCAATGTAAGAATATTGCACCAAAGACAAGAGCCCCAGTTATGACATAGGCCGGATGAACCTTCCATTTCTCTAGCAACAAGAAACTAGCTAGGATTAAAAAGATGGTCATAAACATTCCATTCCCCTGATAGGAATTCAAAAAGAAATCAACAGTTATGATTCCAAGGAGAACTGCAATGGCTGGTCGGATATTTTGTGTCATTTTCTTCACATTTGCTGAATCTTTATATTTATAGATAAGTCCTAAAAATAAAATCATCAAGATTAGCGATGGAGCGATCGTTGCAAATAAAGCGACGATAGATCCGATAAACCCCCCCTGCTGAAAACCGATATATCCAGCCATTTTGGTGGCAATTGGGCCAGGCAAGGAATTTCCAAAAGCAAGTACTTCACTAAATTGATGAACGGTCAGCCAGCCATAATGGTCTACCACTTCTTTTTCAATTAATGGGATAGATGCAGGGCCACCTCCATAGCCTAGAATGCTTGGAAGGAAAAAAGCCATAAAAATGTGTATGTATTTCATGAGATTGATTTCCCCCTATTTTTTAACTCCTAATTTGTTCTTATCATGTAATTTGGGTAACCAAGCTAGGGACATTAAGACAATAATAATAATCGCAGGATGAATCGAAAAAACCTCGATCGCAACGATACTGAATACCACGATGATGATATTTTTCAACCAGCCAAGTTCTTTATTAGCCATTTTCAGGAAATCCCATGTCATTACACCAAGCATCACGCATACAACAGGGACGACTGCCTTTGTCATCCCAGCCACCCATGACATATGCTTGAAACTCGATAAAGTAGTTAAGAGAATAATCATTAAAATGACAGTTGGAATGACCGTTGCGATAATCGCATTCAGCATTCCCCCTATCCCTTTTATTCGATATCCGATATATCCGGCCATTTTGGTGGCAATTGGTCCAGGCAAGGTATTAGCTAATGCTAAAGTATCGGCAAACTCCTTATCATCAAACCATTGATAACGTTCAACTACCTCCCGATGAATAAGAGGAATCGCTGAGGGTCCTCCTCCATAACCAAGCATACCAGACCTAAAAAAGGCGATAAAAATCGTTCGATGTTTCACATTTTGCTCATTTGAAGTTTGATCGTGTTGCTCATCTTCTTGCTGTTCTATTATCTTTGGTTGTTCTACCATACGGCTATCGCTCCATCTGTTCTCGGTTCTGTCCCGCCAAACAATACACCGGTTAAAGGGTCCCGCCAAATAATTTGTCCACGGCCAAATTCTGATGAGTCAACGGATACCTCTATCTGATGTCCCTTTTGAACTAATCCCTCCATGATGTGTCCTGGGACGCTTTTTTCAAGAAGGATATGATAATCCTTTATCCACTGCCATCTTGGGGCATCGAGTGCTGCCTGTGGGTTCATTTGAAAATCAATCATATTCATTAATACCTGTGTATGTCCCTGTGGTTGCATGAATGCACCCATTACACCAAAAGGTCCAATTGGAGTGGTTCCTTGCGAAATAAAGCCCGGAATGATGGTATGATAGGTTTTCTTTCCAGGAGCTAATGCATTTATATGGTTTCGATTCAAGGAAAAATTATGGCCACGATTTTGCAATAATATTCCCGTATCCGGCACCACGATGGCTGAACCAAAATCCATATAATTGCTCTGAATAAAGGAAACCATATTTCCTTCCTCATCCGCGGTAGCTAAATAAACTGTACCGCTATGCTGAGGTTGACCTGACTCAGGAAGACTTGCCACAGAATGAATGAATTCCCTTCTCTTCGCTACATAGCTTTCTGAAAGCAAAGCATCGATTTTTACTTTCATTGATCTTGGATCAGAAATGTGTTTTTCCCCATCTGCAAAAGCGAGCTTCATTGCTTCCAGTTGAAAATGGTATGTATCCAAATGCTCCTTCTCGTGAAAATGAAATCCTTCCAATATTTTTAATGCCATTAAGGCAACTAGTCCCTGACCATTCGGAGGAATTTCCCAAATGTCATAACCTTTATAATTTACTTTTATCGGATCGACCCATTCAGGTTGATATTGCTCCAGATCAACATTTCGGATAAATCCATCATATTGCTGGGATAATTGATCAATTTTTGCCGCAAGTTCTCCTTTATAAAACGCCTCTGCATTCGTTTCAGCTATTAACTCCAGTGTTTGCGCAAATTCCTCTGAGCGCCACACTTCCCCTATATTTGGCGCCCTTCCATCTGGAGCAAAGGTTTGGAAAAAAGCCTCGTATTCCTCTCCTTCTACTGTATTTTGCAATTCCTTCACAGCCCTTGCCCAATTTCTTCCTAATGTTGGAGATATCGGATATCCTTCTCTTGCATATTGGATCGCAGGTTTAAGTACTTCTTTAAGTGAAAGTTTGCCAAAACGATGGGAGAGTGCGGCCCATGCACTGGGTGCTCCAGGAACGGTAATGGGAATGAACCCTCTTTTTGGCATTTCGAAAATTCCTCTATTTTCTAACGCCTCAATCGAAAGTTGCTTTGGAGCTGGACCGCTAGCATTTAATCCATATAGAGATTGATTCGTCCACACTAGGGCAAAGGCATCTCCTCCAATCCCATTAGATGTTGGCTCAACCACGGTTAGACAAGCAGCGGTCGCAATCGCGGCATCAATTAATTGCATTGCCTCCTTTTTTTAGCATCTCAAGACCTGCTTGCGCGGCTAATGGTTGAGAAGTAGCTACCATGCCTTTTCTACCAATCGTACACACTCTTTTAGAGGCATATGGATAAGTTAAATACTCATGTTTCAATCATCGCACCTCCATCTTTATTATCCAAAATATGAAAACTTGAAGTTCTCACACTTATTTATTCTAAATCATTCGTCATTCATCCATAGCTTACAATCAAACAGCCTTACTCATGATTAATTTTTAAAGCTGCTTTAATCGATTCGCCACGTTGAACGGATACCCCAAAATAGATTAAAACAGCTTATAGTGCAGCTAAAGCCATTATTATATTTTCTTTTTGACAGCTAAAGCCCATTGTTCCAACTCTCCATATTTTTCCTTGCAATGGTCCAAAAGAACTCGCAACTTCAATTTCAAACGCAGTTAGAAGCATTTTTCTAACAGCTTCTCCATTTAAACCAGACGGAATTTCGACACAGGTTACCGTTGGGAACTTGCAACTCTCTTACCATACAAATTCAACCCCATCGTCTTAATTCCTGCCACTAATGCTTTTTCATGCAAAAGATGTCGCTGATATTGATTCTCTAACCCTTCCTCTAAGACAAAATGCAGCCCCTCCTTTTGCGATCCCTTTTATCCATAAAAAAAAGCCTTCACCATTACTACTGGTAAAAACCTTTTTTATTAGAATAAATGGTTTCTCTTAAAAGTACCATTCATCCATTTTTATCAGCTTATATTATGCCAAATACGCCTCTTGAACTTCGTGATTCGAAATTAATTCTTTTCCATTTCCTTGTAACTTAATTTCTCCATTTTGGATGACATAACCCCGGTCAGCAATATGGAGTGCTTGAAAAGCATTTTGTTCTACTAATAGAATGGTGATTCCTTCTTGATTTAACTCTTTGATGATCTCAAATATCTGCTCGACAATGATAGGGGCTAACCCCATCGAAGGTTCATCAAGCATTAATAAATCAGGGCCAAGCATGAGTGCTCTTCCCATCGCAAGCATTTGCTGCTCCCCGCCACTCATCGTTCCTCCTTTTTGCTCGAGACGCTCTTTTAATTTAGGAAAATACCGAAATACTCTCTCTAATCTTTCTTTAATGATCGCCTTATTTTTGACAGAAAAGGCTCCCATTAATAGATTTTCCTTAACCGTTAATTTAGGAAATATCCTTCTGCCCTCTGGAACATGCGCAATTCCGAGAAAGGTATTCTCGTGAGCAGGTCTGTTAGAAATTTCCTGGCCGTTATAGATAATATTTCCTGTCTTTACTTTTACTAAACCACTGATTGATTTTAATGTCGTAGATTTACCAGCACCATTACTGCCAATCAGGGTGACAATTTCCCCCTTATTCACTTGAACATCGATTCCCTTGAGCGCTTGAATTCCACCATAATAGGTTTCAACACGATTGATTTGCAGCAAGCTCATCCCTTATCCCCCTTAACCAGCATGCACAGCACCAGACCCTAAATAGGCTTCAATCACTTTCTCATTATTGCGAATCTCCTCTGGTTTCCCTTCAGCAATTTTTTCGCCATGATCCAGTACAAAAATATGCTCTGAAATTTCCATTACCAGCTTCATATCATGCTCTATTAGTATCACAGTCAGATTAAATTCCTCCCGCATTTTTTTAATTAACTGAGTCAAATTACTTGTTTCCTTCGGGTTCATCCCAGCTGCCGGCTCATCTAATAAAATAACTTTTGGCTTTGCTGCAAGTGCCCTCGCGATTTCTAATCTACGCTGAGCCCCGTAGCTTAAATTCATTGCTTTTTCATTTAAAAATGGAGCTAGTCCCACATATTCTAATAATTGATAAGCATCTACCTCTGCATGAAATTCCTCTTTACGCACACCTGGACGATTAAATAAAGTCCCCAGTATTCCCGCCCGTAAATGCGTGTGCATCCCCACCAAAACATTCTCAATGACGGACATTTCATCAAATAGACGGATGTTTTGAAAGGTCCTGGCGATCCCTCTTTTCGAAACATCATGTGGCTTAAATCCATTGATTTTTTTATTTTCCAACAAAATGGAACCTGAAGTTGGTTGATAGACTCCTGTAATCATATTAAAAAAGGTTGTCTTACCTGCACCATTTGGTCCGATTACCGCTGTAATCGAGTTTTGTTCAAAGGTCATCGAAATATTTTGATTAGCGGTTAACCCACCAAATTGTTTTGTTAAATTTTGCACTTCAAGAATAGACATTCAGCCTTCTCCCTTTCTAAACCTGTGCTTTTTCTTCATGCACAGTATTGGAAATGATTTGGTCAGTTGCTGATTTTCCTTTTTTTAACTTTTCTTCATCAAACTGCTTATTCTTAGCCGGAATTAAGCCTTGCGGTCGGTATAGAGCAAAGAGAATTAATAACCCCCCAAAAAGAAACCGCTGCATTTTCGATGGAGATAAGGCTTCAGGAATATGCACTGCACCAGATAAGGTTAATTGATTTAACCAATTTGTTAATTCGGTTAATACTTGAAGGTTTAAAATTGTCATTACAGCTGCACCAAGAATAACACCAGGTACACTTCCCATTCCCCCAAGAACCACCATGACCAAAATCGTAAAGGATTCAAGCAGAGTGAAGCTTGTTGGATCGACGAAGGTTTGCTTAGCAGCAAAGACGACACCCATCATTCCTGAGAAGGATGCCCCAATGGCAAATGCCGTAAGCTTTGTCTTTACTAATGGAATTCCCATAGCTTGGGCAGCAATTTCATTTTCCCTTATTGCCTTCCAGGATCGTCCAATTTTTGAATGTTCAAAACGAAGGACAGTAAATATCGTGAAGATTAATATCACAAGCACAATATAATAGAATTGGCTTGGATAAATAAATTCCATTCCAAATAGCTTCGGCGGAGTAATAGAAGCAATCCCCATCGCTCCGTTTGTAATATTGATTGGTTTATCAAGGTTATTGAAGACAATCCGAATAATTTCTCCAAATCCAAGTGTGACAATCGCCAAGTAATCTCCTTTTACCCTTAGCACCGGAACGCCGATTAAAATACCGAATAAAGCAGCAACTAAGCAACCGACAATAATCAGGCCCCAAAAGCTTGCACCGGATAATGGATAGTGTCCAAATGGCATAAAATTAGCAGCCTGAGGAGTCGCAAATATCCCATATGTATAGGCACCAACGGCAAAAAATGCGACAAAGCCTAAATCTAGCAGACCAGCCATTCCCACAACAATATTCAATCCGAGGGCCATAGCAATGTAGATTCCTACCAAAGTTGCTACCTCCATATAGGCCTGATACCCATCACCATGACTTGCGGTAAACGGAAGCAAAAAAACAAGCACCACAAAAGCGATTAACCATTTAGTTAAATTTTTAAAATTGGTAAAGTAAAGCATTAACAGGGAAGCTAGCAGCAGTAAAAAGGCGGTTACTGACTTTTGCGCTAAAAATAAACTTAAAGACGTTACTCCAATATAAATGAGGAGGAAGATAGCCTGAGCCGCCTTATGGTTTTTATATGTATTCCATAATGATTTCATATTCTCACCTACACTTTCTCTGTAACGGATTTACCAAGTAAGCCTTCTGGTTTAAAAATTAACACAATAATCAGAATAATAAAGGCGAATACATCCTTATATTCAGAACCAAAGACACCACCTGAAATAATGGATAAATTAGCTGAAGCGAACATTTCCATCAAACCAAGTAATAATCCACCCAACATGGCACCGCGAATATTTCCAATTCCCCCCAAGACAGCCGCAATAAATGCCTTTAACCCTAGAATAAAACCAATATAAGGATCAATCGTTCCGTATTGAACGGCAAATAATACCCCTGTTGCTCCACCTAAAGCTGAACCGATAAAAAAGGTCATGGAGATGACTTTATTTACATTTACAGTCATGAGCGAGGCAGTTTCCCGGTCTTGTGCGACAGCTCTCATGGCCATCCCCCATTTGGTTCGATTAACAAAAATATCAAGGATAATCATCATAATAACTGCCGTTACGAGGACAATAATGAATGAGGATTTAATCTGAGCATCATTGAAAACCGAGCTTAAAGCTGATGCTTTAATTGAAATTTGTTTTGTAAAAAGGCTTGGACCCGTTAAAATGTAGTTCCCGTTCTTTAGTTCTGCAATAAATCTTACAATATCTTGAAGAACAAAAGAGAGTCCAATTGCCGTGATAAGAGCGATGAGCTTTGGCGCCTTTCTTAAAGGCCTGTAAGCTACCCTTTCTATTCCCATTCCTAAAAAACCTGTTAATAGGGCTGTAATTAATAAGACAACAAATAACATGACAATTGCAGGAAGAGCAGCTACCCAGCCGATTCCTGTTAGTACAATTAAAATCGCGGTTCCGATAAAAGCACCCGTCATAAAAATCTCACCATGTGCAAAATTAATTAATTCTAATATTCCATAAACCATTGTATAACCTAATGCAATCACCGCATAAACCGTACCTAATGTCAGGCCATCGATCAAGACCTGCGGGATTGTATGTAAAATCTCATGCAGCATCCTATACCTCCTATCTCCATTCTTTATTGAAAAAGGGTACGTCCTCGATTATTTCATGAGTCATACCCTTTTTCATAAATATGGTTATTATTTAGCAACTTCACCTACGAATTCAGCTGGATATTTTGCTTCTTTAAATTGATATATAAATACTTTTGCAAATTCATTATCGCCTTTATCATCAAAAGTGATTTTTGTTAGAGCACCTTGATAGTCGTTTACACTACGAACAGCTTCTGCCAATTGTTGACGCGTAGGCTTTTTATTATCGTTCGCCTTGATTGCATCCTCCAATCCTTTTAGGACTGCACCCATTGAGTCATAGCCATAAACGGAATAGGATTCTGGATCTTTATTAAAGGATTTTTTGTAATTTTCAATAAATTTTTTCCCTGAATCACTCTTTGTAGAATCCCCTGCAACAGATGTGATATAAGTATTTTTCACAGAATCTCCTGCAATTTCAACAAGAGTGGAGGAATCCATCCCATCTCCACCCATGAAAGGAATATTGATTCCTTTATCACGAGCTTGCTTAATTAGAAGACCACCTTCAGCATATAAGCCACCGAAATAAACTAAGTCAGGCTTTTTTGAGAGAATTTGGTTAAGAACTCCGTTAAAATCTTTTTCACCGACTGTAATTCCTTCGAATCCAAGAACTTTTGCTCCAGCCTTCTCTGCACCTTCTTTAAAAGCATTCGCAAGACCAGTGCCATACGCCGTCTTATCTTGAACAATAAAAATCTTCTTTGCCCCAATTGTATTAACGGCATAATCAGCTCCAGAAGGACCCTGAGAATCATCGCGAGCCACGATACGGTTGACTGTTTTTAAACCTCGATCGGTTACTTCAGTTGCCGTATTCGCTGGAGATACCATTGGAATACTATATTTCTCATATACCTCTGAAGAAGGAATGGCAACACCAGAATTATAATGTCCGATGACAGCAAGGATGTCTTTATCAGATGCAATTAATTGGGCATTGGCGACCCCTTTTTTCGGATCCCCTTGATCATCATAAGGGACAAGCTGTAGTTCAAAGCCTAAGTCTTTAAATTTGTCCTTTTGCTCATCCAACGCTAACTGAGCGCCAAGCTTGATTGCCTCTCCAACCGTTGCACTTCCACCTGAAAGTGGACTTTGTGTTGCAACTTTAATTACTTTTGACCCATCTGTCTTCGACTCGGTGCTGCTAGTTTCGGATTTTTCACCACAACCAGCCAATAAACCTAAAGCTAAACCACTAGCCATAAGCAATGAAAAAGATTTTTTAAACTTCATTTTAACCCTCCCTATTTCTCAAATTAAACAGTCACACAAAGTCTCCTTATGTATTGTTTTGCTATAGGAGAAAAGTAGTATAACTACTAATAATAGTACCAATCTTCTAAATATTTTGTCAATAATTATGTGAGAAAATCTTACATATTTTCCATAGATTTATCCTAATACCATATTATATTAAAAAAGCCTTGTATTAGTACTTTTATTCAACCTGAAAAATAAGAATGATTGTTCTTGAGAAACTATATTTGGAAGATTATTTAACATTGTTGCTCTTGATTCATAGCGAGTAAAAAATACATCACTCACCAAGAATAAGTAGAAGCATCATTTTGGTATTTGTTCTCTTTTAGTCATTTTTCTCCCCCGCCTTCCGAGTAAAACCAAACTTATTGTAGACAATATTTATTATCAATTGTGAACTAATTTTTTAATATAAAGGAAAATAAGTTGCCTAGATGAATTTTACTGGCATACTTTTAAACTTACACATATAATTGCATGATTTCGGAAAAATAGGGAGTATATAGGAGGAATATGATGAACTACTTAAATATCTTTGTTGATCTAGTCATTGGTTATTTCGCCCTATTTATAGCCGTAAAATTTCTTGGGAAGACACAAATTAATCAAATTACTCCTTTTGATTTTATCTCCGCACTTGTCTTAGGTGACCTTGTTGGAAATGCAATCTTTGATAGACATGTTGGTCCCTGGAAGATTATTTTCGCGATTGTCGTTTGGGCCCTATTAATATTTTTTACTGAAATTGCTACACAGAAGTCAAGAACCTTACGACTTTTATTTGAAGGCAAAGCCTCCATTATTATTGAAAAAGGAAAAATTAATTGGAAGGAAATGAAAAAAAACCGACTTGATATTGACCAATTAAAGCAATTGCTCAGATCCAAAGATGTCTTCTCGCTTCGTGAGGTGGAATATGCCATTTTTGAAAATAATGGAGGTATTAGTGTTCTTCGAAAACCTGAATCGGAATATCATACGCTTCAGGATTTTAAAACGAAAGGTGAAGAAAAAGTGATTCCTCTTACCATCATTAGTGACGGGGATATTTTATACAAAAACTTAAAAGAAGCTGGGTTAAATGAAGAATGGCTTTATAAAGAATTGCTAGCAAATGGTGTCAGTGGTCCTAAGGAAATTTGCTATGCAGAATGGCAACCAGGAAAATCCATTTATTTTCAGCAATACTAGCTTATTTAATGATGACGTAAAATAGTTTGTGTAAGAAAAATCATAGACAAAAAAAAGAAGACAAAGTACTCTCGGTTTGTCCAGAACCTTAATGAGAGGAGACTTTGTCTTATGTCTAACACTAATATACCTCAAT
>NZ_JBHKFI010000020.1:0-81196 GCF_042263505.1 Cytobacillus sp. Hz8
AAATTCTGTAGCCTGATTTTACCTTCATAAAAAAGTTTAAATCGCTCTTCATTTAAACTTTTTTATGAAGGCCACCAAGCGCAAGCGCGGTAGAAAAATCTGTGTCTATTTTCTTGACGTAGTATCAGAATGATGTCGCACTCTTTATGAGTGCGTGGATTGAAATACAAGAGAAATATTTTTTGAATGTGTTTCCGTTTGTCGCACTCTTTATGAGTGCGTGGATTGAAATCCACTTGTTTCCGTTAGGTCTGGTCAAGGTGTAGTCGCACTCTTTATGAGTGCGTGGATTGAAATTCTATTTTTATTGAAACGGAGTGATTTTGAATGGGTCGCACTCTTTATGAGTGCGTGGATTGAAATATAGCGAAGTAAGCGAGGCGTTAGAAGCCGATCGTAGTCGCACTCTTTATGAGTGCGTGGATTGAAATTCCGTTCCAAATTCAACTGTCCCTTTTTTATAGGGTCGCACTCTTTATGAGTGCGTGGATTGAAATCTCGGGATCCGGACGAGGCAAAAGATATTCTCGTCGCACTCTTTATGAGTGCGTGGATTGAAATGTCAAGTACATTTGCAAAACGGATTGTTGCCCCGATGTCGCACTCTTTATGAGTGCGTGGATTGAAATCATTGCACAATATCTTCCTTTGTGATGTATAAAGTGTCGCACTCTTTATGAGTGCGTGGATTGAAATAGGATGCATGGTACGACGATTGTGCTTGATATTGTCACACTCTTTATAAGTGTGTGGATTGAAATTTCTCCAAATATCTCATTCTTAATGCGTTGCTTTTGTCGCACTCTTCATGAGTGCACGCATTTAAATACAAGCTCTACACTAAATCGTACTAGAGTTTGTGGAAATAAGAAGGTTACAGAAAAAAATGATTATCATTAAATTAATACTATTATTTTTAAGATTAAACCAATACATGTTTGAGCAAGTAAAAAGGGGAGTTGACAATGGAATATTTGGATTCATTTAAAGACAGTAAAAGAATGGATAAAATAATAGTAGAACTAAAAGAAAAATATCCTGAAATTGATTGGCAAGCACGGAGGAATGACAATGAGGATAAAAAGGGCAATCCAATAAGTTATATTTCCTTGATTGTCCCATCTTCCCAATATGAAGAGGCAAAACAAATTTACCAAAAATTAAGGGATGAAGGATTTGATTTTGAATCATCAATCTTTGATCTATTAATAAAGGAAATTGTAGACTTCCGAGACGAAAGAGATTGGAAGCAATTTCATAATCCAAAGGATTTAGCTATATCTCTTTCTTTGGAAGCAAGTGAGTTATTGGAAAACTTTCAGTGGAAAACGAGTGAAGAAGCTATAGACAAAAATATTGATAATATTAAGGATGAAATAGCAGATGTGGTTATTTATGCATTATTAATGTCTAATGAGTTAGAAATTAATTTAGAACAGGTTATTAAAGAAAAAATTCAAAAAAATAGACAAAAGTACCCGGTTAATAAGTCTTTTGGATTAAGTAAAAAATATACAGAATTATAAGATTGAGTTAATAAAGATATATTCTTAAAATTTTGAAGTGCTGTTTTTATTATTTGAAGGAACTTTATGCAAAGAAATTTTCCTGACTATTCAAAGAAACGTCTAATCATAAAAATGAGGGTTATTTATGATCGTATACGAAGCAACAAAAGATGAATTTATTAATCATGTTTTTATGGATAAGTTGGTAGATAAATTACATGATAATTTCAATGAAAAAATTGGCAGAGTTAACAAAAACGAGCTTAGATCATGGGAAAATTCATTACAGTATATGTCCAGAGTGTTAAGTGATAAAGAAATACCTGCAAATGCTGGGGTTGCAATTGAATTTAGAATTCCTTACACATCCAAGAGAGTGGATTTTTTAGTTTCCGGCCGGGGAGAAAAGAAAAACTCTGTTATTATTGTTGAACTAAAACAGTGGGATTTTGTTGAAAAGGTTGAAGGAAAAGAAGCAATTGTTAAAACATTCTTTAATAAAGGAATACATGAGCATATACATCCTTCCTATCAGGCTTGGTCATACGCCATGTTAATTGAGGATTATAACGAAACAGTTCAAAATGAACAAATTGGATTGTTCCCTTGTACATATTTACACAACTATAAGAAATTAAAAAATAATGATCCATTAATAGATCCTATTTATTATTACTATGTAGATAAGGCACCCGTATTTGTGAAAGGAGAAGCCCGAAAGCTACAAAACTTTATCAAAAGGCATATTAAATACGGAGATAATAAAGAAAATCTCTATAAAATTGAATACGGACGAATTCGCCCATCCAAATCCTTACAAGATACTTTAAGTAGTATGCTTAAAGGAAATACAGAATACATAATGATAGACGAGCAAAAAATAGTGTATGAAAAAGCATTAGAATTGGCGGAAAAGGCTCAAAAGACGGATCAAAAGGAGGTATTAGTAGTAGAAGGTGGGCCAGGAACTGGAAAATCAGTCATTGCCATTAATTTGCTAGTTAAATTAACGAAACAAGGTCTAGTAGCTCAATATGTCACAAAAAATTCTGCACCGAGAAATGTGTATTCAACCAAATTAAAAGGAGATTTCCGTAAAAGTAGAATTGACAATCTTTTTAAGGGTTCTGGGAGCTATACAGAAACACCAGAAGATGAATTTGATGCTTTAATTGTCGACGAAGCACATAGGTTAAACGAAAAATCTGGGATGTTTCAAAACCTTGGTGAAAATCAGGTAAAAGAAATCATGTATTCATCTAAACTCGCTATTTTCTTTATAGATGAGAATCAACGCGTAACGTTAAAGGATATCGGCAGTGTAGACATGATTGAAAAGTATGCAAATGAACTCCATGCAAATATCACAAAATTGGAATTAAGATCTCAGTTTCGCTGTGATGGTTCAGATGGCTATATTGCATGGTTGGACGATGTCTTACAAATTAGAGATACAGCTAATACTAATGATTTAGGACTTAATTATGACGTCCGTATCTATTCAGATCCCAATGATTTATTAAATGAAATCGTTAAATTTAATAAGCTTAATAACAAATCAAGATTGGTTGCAGGCTATTGCTGGAATTGGATTAAAGAAGGAAAAAATAATTGTGATATTCATGATATTGTAATACCCGAATATAATTTTGAAGCAAGTTGGAATTTAGGAAATACGAGCACTTGGGCAATTGATGCAGAATCAGTATTTGAAGCTGGTTGCATACATACCTGCCAAGGACTTGAATTTGATTACGTGGGTGTAATTATAGGAGATGATTTGATTTATCGTGATGGAGAAGTTGTTACAGATTATACAAAAAGGGCAAAAACTGACCAATCATTAAAAGGAATTAAAACTTTGATGAAAAACGACCCAGAGCGTGCCACAAAATTAGCTGATCAAATTATTCGGAATACCTATAGAACATTAATGACACGTGGACAAAAAGGATGTTTTGTATTTTGTACAGATAAATTATTGGAAACATACTTACGCGATAGAATACAAAGGATTTCTAATGAGTATGTAATTAAAGATAATTTATTATTCGAGGTCGCAGAAGATAAAGGGAAGTATTTGAATGATTGAAAAAAATGAACTCGGATCCGATTGATTAAATTCAATCTCAAATTGTTCCTCTAAGAATTAACCCATTTCGCAGTACTAACAAAGTGTGATATTTAAGGATATAACAAAAGTATTAATCTTGGAGTGAGAAAAATGGGTAAATACTTTGTTCCATCAAAGGCATCAATATCATGGAAAGAATTCCTTGCAGGCTGAGAAACAGTGGAAAGAATGGTATTCAGCTTAAGCACTGGCTAATTGATGCTAAGACGCTAACATTTTTCACCTTATATTGAAAAGGCTTTCGAACAGAGTCAAATACCTCTATTTAAAGACGTAGAGTTATTATATGGATTTCATGAGTACAAGGTTTCTTTACCTAGAGAAAGCTCATGCTCACAAAATGATTTTTATATAATTGCAAAGGCAAATAATAAGCTTTTATCAATAATATATAGAAGGAAAAGTTTCGGAGCCATTAGGGACATTAAACATGTCACTCTGTCCCTCCGAAAATTATAAAAGGTTTATATACAACAAAAGAAGAAGCTCAAAATAAGCACCAAAAAGATGCTATTATTTTAATAACAACGAAGTAGTGCATTGTGTTATTTAATACAATAATTATGTAAAGGAAGCGGTTAGAACAAGAGGGTATTTCCAATCAATCTGCTATAATGCGGGAAATCGACGTTTAAGAGATATTGGACAAGGCAATGATGATTTTATAAAAAGGATAAAGAACAAATCTTCGATTATTGAGAAGTATCAAATCAATGTGGCTTAGTATTTTGAAAAATGAACAGATGACAGATATCTGATCTAATTGATATATATTTTTTATAAACAAGAGAGCTGTCTCCATATTTTTTTGTAACTAATTCATTCGTGAAAAATGAAAAAGGAGTGTATTTCATGGGACTCTATGATGAATTAACGAAGAGGAAAACAGTTGGTGAAATATTTGATGTTAATGATTTGACCCCTGAAAAATTAAAGATAATGTTTATTGATGAACAAAAAACGGATAATATGATTGCTACGCTTTTTAATGTTAAGAAGTCAAAAATAACTTATCTAAGAAGAAAAAATGGTATCTCACTGCGAAATTCCATAATTGATAATTTCTTGGAGGATATCCCTTCAGATATGTAAATAGAAATCAAGAAAGAGATGCTAACAGATGATAATATAACAAAAATTGCAAAAGCAATTACACATTTTATATTTCGTAATGGGCCGATTGAAGATATGCATGCTGATGTAAATAAAAATATAACAGATAAAGATATGAAAATTCTAAACAAGTATATGGTAAACAGGTTGGCATATATAATTATTTTAATTAAAGAAAATAGATGGTTCGAATTAAATTTTTTAGTCAATCAATTTGATTTTTTGTTTGGTCAAAATTGGGATAATGCTAAACCTGATGATGGTGGAATGGGAAAGTTATTAGAAGAAAAATTGGACCGTTATAGAAATTAATTTTTTTAGGGGTGGTTGCATGTTTATTAATAAGGAGCAGAAAGAAAAAATAGTGTTATTAAATAAAGTTTTAGGAACAAGATATCTAACGACACCTTATAATTTATTAAATCCGAAAGATTTAATTGAAGCCGCAACTTTTATTACTTCTGAGTATGTTGATATGGAATATTATTGGAGATCATTGAGTGATATTAATTCAAGATTTGATGAAAGTTTAGAGGTATTTTATCCTGCAAAATGGATGAATCTTTCATTGAAGAATTCAACTAACGATGAAGAAATTGACGATGCCATTGATGCGTTAAATAGTGCAGAAGAAGCTATGAGTATTTTAATGGATAAAGCAGAAGAAAAGTGCAAGTGGGTATGGGAATTAATTCTTTTTTTAAATTTTAGTGAAGTTAAAAAATATTTTTTTGGCGAAAATGTACAATTTGATGATCAAAAAGTAAACGATGTGTTAGAAGAAAATCTCTCTGAGATATACGATGGCTCAAATTACAAATATACAGTGGAGGATTCAGCCAAAGAATTTGCAAAACATCTTTTAAATAGATGTAAGTAAAAAATACTTCTAGTTCACACAAGGTATTTTGGACTGGCTAGTTTTTTGCTATTCTATAAGAGATAAAAACGGTGATGTTACTGTATTTACCTAGTTTTCTAAATCACAAAAACTATGTCTTGAAATTTTGGGTTCTGTTAAAAGGGCTTGGACATTTCAACATTATTATTGGAGCAAATGGTCTTTAATAATGGTCAAATACAAACGATGCCATTGATAACCCTCTTTTTTAATAATGAGGGTTTTAGAGGTTTTATGGGCAGATCATTGATAAGTTTTTAGCGACTGATAGGTTGATATGACACAACATGCCAATACCGTGGATCAGAAGAGAATATTGCTCTGTTTTGTAACTAAAAATAGTCGGTAAATATTGAGAAGAATTTCTTGTTAATTCTTTGGTTAGTAAACGCATTTTTTATGAAAGTGATAGTAATGTCAATAGAATACAAGTTCATATAAGATATCTTGCAGTAGAATGTAAATGAACGAATTATAAGTTTTAAGTGAACTGCATAAATTTTTGAATAGCTTAGGTGTCAGGGAAAATAGCCTTGCTTCCAAGAGTTTTACGCTGGGATATAAACCCATTCAATTTGGCAGAAGAATGCCTAAGTTCGCCACTTTATATGGAGAAAAGCGTTACAATTGTTTAATCATTCATGTTGATTCGGGTAATCCGGAATCTCACAAAGGAAAATTGATCCAAAAGGAATTACACTAACTCTTTCATTATAATATTAAAAAGATGAGGAGTTTTGAATTAAAGAAACATGAAGTCTTTATTCCATTTTGAAGTAATTAATTCAAAAGAAAAGCTAGAATTATTAAAAGGTTTTATTCGAAAACATATAAAATTTTTTTGAGAAGATTATTGTATTGGATCATTCAAATTGAGTCACTTCGTGCGTAATAACGTGAGCCGCTCCATTTCCGAATAAAACTGGTCCTTGTTAAGACATCTTGAAGAAAATAGAGTGAAGAGCTGTGAACTTTTCTCATTTTTTAGCCCGAACGATATTTCTTGTGCAAGGTTCATCCCTTTATTATCATCTGTGTTTTTATTGTACAAGTTTGGAAGGAAGATAGTTTAGATTAGGGGAATGACCAAATTAAAGAAGCGTCAACTCAAAATCGTGTTCCATCTGGAGTGTCGATTTGACCCCGACCATTGGTATCTATCAAAAAACCCTCGCAGATGTTGATATATTAGCGTTGTGAGGATTTTCTGAGCTTGTTATTTAATTAATTACCTAATAAAGTGTCCATTTTTGTCGTTTATTTTAGCTCCAAAGGCAAAAACGCATATTCTCCATCCCTTATAATCCCACATTTCCGAATGGGGATACGATGTTTAAAAATCGGTCCATCTAAGACTGTCGTATGGAATTCTCCGCCTTCTCCACAAGGATCGATACCTCGAGCTTCAAGTTCTTTTATGTATTCATGGGTTAGTGTTCTCCCTAAATCTTCTTCACGCATACCTAATGATAAATTGACAGTAACAATGATCGTAATAAATCCCAGATTGATAAACTCTTCAACTGCCTTCCGATGGTTCATTTCCCATAATGGCATCCCAAGCTTTAATCCAACCTGATTGGTTACCTTTTCATGCCAGCACCCATCAGTAGGCATATCCAAGTCACCTGTTACTAACATATCAGCTCCTTGATTTTTCGCCGTTTCTAAAAGTTGGATAAAAATCTTTTCATAATCAGCCCAGCTTGCATCTGCTGTATATACCGGTAACCCGATTGCTTCAGCCTGTGCATGTATGATATCAGGTGGCATCCCATGCGATCTGGAACGTTTTCCTTCTTCCTCCATCATCACAATTAATCCAACTGCTTTTCCTACCTTCGACGCTTTATACAGAGCAAGGACACTATCTTTTCCTCCGCTAAAAGAAGCGATAAATTTATGCCCATTTACTGCATTTCTCCATCCTTTTATGTCTTCCATTCAAATCTACCCCTTTTATTTTGCCTATGAAGTTTGATAGTTTTACTTATTTCATTCTATCACTAGTGAAACAGAGGGAGGGTTCGTCTGTTTCATAAAAAATGAAATGTTGAAATACGATAAAAATACAAGATAAAAAACAAGGGCACTGTCCTTGTTGTTTCTGGTATTTAAATGATGTAGGTTTTGGCAGTATGTTAATTAATCATTTTGAATCACTACTCAAAGCAAAACTGCATAAATACATATTGATAAGTGATTGCAGAAATAAATTTGTTATGGGGATTTAGATTTTTAGGGGCAGAAAAGAGGGAAGAGAAGTTGAAAAATTAGATGCAAAAATAGAAGATGCTCGTGAAATGTTAAAAGAAAGTATATCCGTGGATTTTATTGCAAAAATAACAAAACTCGATTTATGAGAAATTGGGGAATCAAAGAAAACAATATAAGAATTAGGGGATATGAAAATAATTTTAGTTTATATATAAATAACCGAATAATATGTCATGAAGCTTTCAAAGTAAAAATATTTTGCCATTTACTTGCATGTAAATAATTACATGTATAATATTATATGTATAAGATAATCATAAAATGAAGCCGTCGGGACGGCTATCCCAAACGGCTTGTACAATTCAACATTGCAAGAGCAAAACAGCTCAATAGATATTTAGTCAAGAAATAGACCAGCACCTTTGGTGAGGCGGTCTATTTCTTTTTGTTTAGTGTCAGTAATGCAATTATTACACCAATAAGTGTTAGTGTGAATAATTCAAAGTTCAATGCAAAGTTTGCTGCATCGTATGACACCATAGTCTCACCCCCTTTCTTACTGGGGATGAGCCGACCGCCCCTGCGAGCTGTATGGAATTGTACTTGGACAAATTATAGCATACAAATAGCCTAACCAACGGAAAAATATGTAAGCTTATTAAACTGATTTTTATGTAAGGTTTATCCTTTATTCTAAAAGGAAATTGATAAGAGATTGCAGAAATATATTAGTTATGAGGATTTAGATCTTTAGGTTCAGAAGAGGAAGGAGAATACTATGAAAAAGGTGGGACACGTTTTTTTGGTCGGAGGTTAGTCGAGCTATTACTAGAGGATGGACATAATGTTTCGATTATCACTCGAGGAATGTCAGGTAATCCATTCGGTGATCAAGTTGAGCATATTGTTGTAGATCGTGAAGATAAGGAGGAACTTGCGAAAAGAGTAGAAGGTCGTACCTTTGACCTTGTTTTTGATAATATTTGTTATTCTCCAAATGCTGCCTATGCATTCTGTGAAGTGTTTAATGGGAAAATTGGTAAACTTGTATTTACCTCTAGTCTTTCCACTTACACGGTGGATGGGAGGGAAAAAAGTGAGAGTGATTTTGATCCGTATACATATGACATGATGATGGGGGACAAAACAGATTTCACATACGCAGAAGGAAAACGTCAAGCAGAGGCAGTTTTCTTTAAATACGCAACATTCCCTGTTGTTGCAGTACGTTTCCCAATCGTAATGGGAGAGGATGATTATACTCACCGTTTACATTTCCATGTTGAACGAGTATCAAAAGGGGAACCAATTGGTTTTGTCAATATGAATGCAGAAATGTCATTCATTCAAGCAACAGAAGCAGCTCAATTTTTAAAGTGGGTAGGCATGAATGAGGAAGTGGAAGGTCCGTATAATGCAACTGCAAACGGTAAAATTTCATTATCTGATTTAATCCATCTGGTGGAAGAAGCTACGGGCAAAAAAGCGAAAATTTCTTTATCGGGAAATGAAGATTGTCTTTCTCCTTATGCAGTGGAAGAAACTTGGTATATGACAAATGAAAAAGCAACAAAAAAAGGCTACCAATTTACTAATCTACATGATTGGTTAAAACCGTTAATTGAAGCCATCGTAAAATCGGGACAGATTGACTGAGGTGACTTCTGAAACACAGGGACGGTTCCAACCCATGTTATCAAAAAATACCTACTCACAACCAATTGTAATTAGAAATAAAATTAAAGAGCCTAAAATATGCAAGGTTGTGTGGATTGCTTGCGTATTTTGACCATTTTACATTTTGTGCCAAATATATTCTTTCTATGAATATACTAAATTTGACACCTTCCATTTTTACGGGAAGGTGTCTTTTGGATTTAAAAACAATTAATGTTTAGTTTAGAAAATCAACCCGGTACATAGGTTTTAAAATTATATTAAATTTTTCATATTATAAAATCCTGGTTCTTTTCCTTTTAAGAAAATGGCTGCGTTAACTGCTCCAACAGCAAAAACTTCTTTAGAAGCTGCATGATGGGAAAGAGTTATCAATTCATCCCGACCTGCAAAAATAATATCATGTTCTCCAACGATTGTGCCCCCGCGAATAGCATGAAGTCCGATTTCTTTCTTGGTTCTTTTTTCACGAACACTATGTCGGTCGTATGTATAAGAATATTGATGATCTAATTCTTCGTTTATCGCATCAGCAAGCATAAGTGCGGTGCCTGAGGGTGCATCGATCTTTTGATTATGGTGTTTTTCGATGATTTCAATATCAAACTGATCACCTAGAACAGAAACCGCTTTTTTAGCTAGTTCTGCAATCAAATTTACACCAATAGACATATTTGCAGTGAAGAAAAGGGGAATTTCTTTTGCAGCCTTATGGATCTTATCAACCTCTTCTTGGCTATAACCTGTTGTCGCAATAACGAGTCCCACTCTGTTGGTGAGACAATAATCAAGTAATTCATCAAGAACAGATGGGTGAGAAAAATCAATAATCACATCCGGTTCAATGGAAAGAGAAGAGAGCTGTTTAGGAGTCGACATCACTGGAAAATCAGTAGAATCTTCTTTATTCTTGTCAATTCCCGCCACAACTTTACAATCATCTCTAGTAGAAATGATATTATGAATCACCTTTCCCATTTTACCTGAGCTGCCACAAATTACGATATTAGTCAAAATCATTCATTCCTTTCATGAGTAGATAGGTTGTTTTTATTTTACCAAGAATTTTCTTTTGCCAACACCTAATTATTCAATCATTTTAAAACAAAATAGATTTGGTCCAAAAAAATCTTGCTTTAGATCAAATTTTTTATATAAAAATCCAGATTAAAGTTGAATAGGTTTCTGCATTCGACATATGTGGAATGCGTATCGTAACTCATTTTAAAGAAAGGCAACTAACCCTTTGGGTGTTGCCTTCTTATGTTTCTTGTAGCGGATTAACAAAGCTGTATTGAATGTGGACGGTGCCATCATCTTTACAAGTAATCTTCTCAACCAGCGAGTGAAGAACCTGCGGCGATAATTCCTTTAAGATTAGAACATCTTTTAGCTTTTTACTGATATTAATGGCGTAATCCTCATTGTTGCATTCCTGTAGCTTCTTATTAAGTTCGGTCTTTTTGATTTAGGTGTTTATTTTAGTTCAACAAACTGAATATTATGGAGTAACACAGTTGTGGTATTATGCAGTAATTAGGATGTTATTGTGAAGCGAGAAGAGGAAAAAATAGAGGTAAAATGCCTTCTTTTCGAGAAATTGTAAAATGATTCCTTTTTACATATTACATAAAGAGCGTTTATATGACGGCCTATTTATATAGGTGTGAATAAATATTTGTAACCTTTTTTTGGACTCAAACGATTAATATATGTAAACCAAAATGAGGGGGGAAAGATTTGTTTGATAATGAAAATTTAGAGGCACAGATTGATATTATCTATCATCGATATTATTTAGAAGTGTATCGGTTCCTTATGTGTTTTTCTGGTAATCAAAACGATGCTGAGGATTTAACCCAAGAAGTGTTTATACGAGTCTTAAATAACTTGTCTAATATTAACAGTATTGTTAACTTTAAAACTTGGATATTGTCAATTGCGAAACATGTTGCAATTGACCATTATCGTAAAAGAAGATTTTCTTCCATCTTCACAGATGGATTTTTTAAACATATGGTATCAACTGAAAAGGAACCAAATGAAGTATATGAACAAAACGAAATGAAAAGGCTTGTTCACGGAGCAATTTCAAAGTTAAAACCAAACTATAGAGCGGTAGTAATATTAAGAGGTATAAATGAATTATCAATTAAAGAGGCATCCGAGATCCTACAATGTAGCGAGTCAAAGGTCAAGGTAGATTATCACAGAGCCTTAAAAGAACTTAAAAGAAAATTGAAATTGGATGTAGAGGAGGTTATTGGAAATGCAAACTGATAAAGACTTATTTGATTTAATTAAAGAAGCATATTCACTCAATCCTAGAGAGGAGTTTGTCTCAACTACAGCTACTAAACTTAAACAAACTGCCAGGAAAATAATTAGAAAAAAAAGGATTAAACTATTCTCATTCACTTCAACTATTATTGCAATATGTGCCATAGCCATTTCGTGGTTTTTCTTTTATGGCGGAAAAGATGTAATTTCCAATAATAATAACACCCTTCAGGAAAGAAATTCCTCATCCACAGCAACTGTAAACCACCAAGACCCTTTAGTTTTTATTTATCAATCACACAATTTAGAATCTTTTTTCACAGAATCTAAAATAAATGACCCTAATGAAGCGTTTCACGATACGAAAAATATTACATTAGTTGGTGAGAGATTAAGCCAATCATTAAGAAATAGAGGTATAAACTCCATCTATGATAATACCAATATAATGGAAATTCTAAAAGAAAAAAACTTACCATTCAGTGATTCATATAAAGTTTCTAGAGAGCCATTGGAAGAAGTTTTAAATAATAATAAGACGATTCAAATGGTTTTTGATATACACAGGGATTCACGAAAGAGAAATGAGACTACGATTAATTTGAATGGAAAAGATTATCCTAGGATTGCATTTATAGTATCCAAAGCAAGTGTCAATTATGAAGTAAATTTAAAGTTCGCTGAGCTGCTTCATAAATATGTTGAAGAAAGATATCCTCACTTATCAAGAGGCGTTTTTGTTAAAGACAATCCACCAAATCAAAATACTTATAATCAAGACCTATTTGGTAACTCTGTTTTATTAGAAATTGGTGGACATGAAAACACATTGGATGAGGAATATAGAACTGTGGATGTCTTTTCAGAAATTATTAAAGAAATCCTTTCAGATTGGACTGAACAAAAAAAGCAATAGTGTTTTCATAAGTGGTTTCTGAGGTAGCTTCTTTAAGAGAACTAATTATTAAGAATTACTTATAAAGGAATGATTGCGTTAGCGGAAGAACAATTAATTGATTTTCAAGGTGGTAGATCAACTCATAGTTATTCCATTAAAGGGCGCGATTCAGAAGCAAGAATTGTGCGCTTTCTTTGGGTTATGGGCCAGATTCAATTCGGTCTCTTACCGTTTTAATCACAAAATGATAACTGAATTGCCGCTCCATTTTGGTAAAGATAAGTTTTTGTGACGGTAAGCATCCAAATCTTAACACAAAAAAAGAACTGTCTTTAACCATTGTTTGGTTAGGGACAGTTCTTAAATTGACGCCCCAAGTTTACTTGAGGTTTGGTTATTGACTGGATTTATTATAATATCTTCGGAAACTGGATTAGTATAATTCATCCACATTTCTACTAAATCAGTTCCAGTTATCAAATCAATTTTTAACCTTGAGCATATGAACGAGCATTCTCAGTAAAGTTAGAAGTTGTTACAACATATCCCTTTGAAGCATTCTGTTTTACCATATTTGAATGTAATAAAGCTATGGGTTTATATCCAACATCATCTTTGTAACATTAAAGAGCTTGTCACTACATTTTATAATATTTTTTCTGATATTTGAAATAGATCATTATATTTTGAGATGAAAGTAAAACGAGTAGAGCTTTATTTATTAAATCATTCAAAAAAATAAATGATCAGGAGAAACACTGGTGTAGGTTCAAAACCAAAAGGCAGAAAAATAGAACTTGTCTCTCTGTCCCTTGGTCTATTTCTTATTAAAAAAAATTGAAAATGATTTTTCCAATTTTGCAACTTTTTACAAGGCGGTATCGTAGATAGGTTGAAGGGGGGAAAGTGTTGGATTTAGATGGGATATTTGAAGCATATGTAGATGATTTATATCGATATTTACTTTCCCTTTCCAATAATCACCATACGGCGGAGGATTTAGTCCAGGAGGCGTTTTACCGGGCATATCTTCAGCTGTTGGAAGATAACATTAGTAATATTAAACCTTGGCTGTTTAAAGTGGCCTATCATGCTTTTATCGATTTTACCAAAAAACATAATCGGCTGATCATTACCAATGAAGTACATAATCGAATAATCGTGAAAACTACGGAAATTGATCTTATAGAGAAGGAAGGGTTTGCTGCACTCATGAACGATATTCATTCATTGAAGGAAACCGAAATGCATGTACTGGTTCTTTGTGACTTACATCAGTTGAGTTTAAAAGATGCAGCCGAAATTCTTCAATTAAATTTGAATACGCTGAAGAGCCATTTATCAAGGGGAAGGAAAAAGGTGGTTGAAAGGGTCAAGGAAAGGAGGATGCAGGATGGATAAAGAACAAATCCATAACGATGAGGAACTTTATCAATCTTTTTTAAATGAATCGATGGAGGACTATGAAAAAAGCCAAAAGATGTCAGAAGAGAATCAAAAACGGCTGATTAAGGCGGGCAGAAACCATGCGCTGCAGACAACCATTTTGATCAGCCTAGCCATCTTACTATTAATTGTGCCGGTGCTCACCTTAAGCAGTTATTTGTATTACGCGATTGGCGGAAAAGCGAATCACCTAATAGAGATCGCCACAAAAACAATTTATGTAACGGAGTCAAACATGAGTTTAGAAGAGATGGAGTTAGAAGAGGATATCGGATTTTTTACGATGAATATTTATTTTGATGTTTTTAAGCGGATTGGGAAAGAGGATTTTAAAGCGGGGGAATACTCGGTTCGTTATGTGATGGATAAGCCAAATTTGCCTAAACGTGATATGAAGCTTGAGAGGCCGCTTCTAATTACGGGAAGCATGGAGACAGACATGCTTTATCATCCAGACGGGCCATTTGGCAATAATGTCAATTCGGACTGGGAGATTCTTGAGCAACTTCCAGATGGAACGGTGGGAGAGATTTATCTTTCATTGAATCATTTAATGAAGCCGGAGGAGCTTGAAAAGCAGCTTGGAAAAAATGTCGAGGTAAGATGGGTAGCCGTAGATACAGGACTTGAGGATAAGAACTTATATGAAGCTGGATATTCGGTTGCGCCAATCGGCTATCCGTTGCAGGTCGATACCACCACATGGTCACCTTTTAATGGTAGGGAAAAGTCAAATGAGGAGGAATTTTTAGATATTTTAAAATTCCTGGCAAAGGATGAAAAAACAGCCGAGAAAATTTCGCGGGCAGGATCTTTAGTATTAAAAGATAGAATCCAGTACATTGAGAAAAACGGGATACATGTCTATGGAGCAGTTGTCACCGGACCAACACCGGAATTAAGAAAACTGAAGGATAATCCTCTTATTAGAGTCATGAAGGTGGGGGAAGTGAAGCTATGGAATTGGAAATGAACCATAAGAACAAAGGAAAACAAAGAAAACTTCCGACCATTTCGGGATTCTTATCCTTCCTGATCGCTCTTATTGCGCTAGCGGGGGTTAATATTACATTATTAATAGATATCGATGATTTTCCGGAAATGTTTCTTGTCAACCTACCGATTGTTGGATTCCTCCTAGGGCTACTTGGGTTGATTACATCCAAAAGATCGAGATTATATGCATTTTGGGGGATAGGGGTTAGTTTGTTTATTTTAGTTTTTACATTTTTAATGATTGGGTTATCCTGGGCGGGGATTAATCCGAAGCCTTGATATGTTAGTGTCGGGAAAAACGATTGGCTATTGGGATAGGATGTTAGAGCCTAAAAGTTGCAAAGTGTTAGTAAAATGATTTTTATAAATTCCATACTACGAATAGGTGATTTAATCGAAGAGAAGGGAATCCGCTGTTGTTATTTCGGGATAAGCTTTATAACACAAAAGTGTAAACTCACAGCACCCTAAGTGTTGCCACATACACTCTACACACGCGGAATAAGTTGTTAAATTAGATAAATAATAGCAGCAGGAACCTCAATTGGTTACATCTCCTTTCACTTCAAATAAAAATAGAGGGTCAACAGTCTCACTTAAACTATGTGCTAATTGAAATGCAAGAGTTAAACTTGGGTCATATTTATTATTTTCAATAGCATTGATAGTTTGCCTACTTACATTACAGTCGGTTTTTTGTTTTTCTAATGTCACCGGACTTTGAATCCTTAAGAAAATAACAGGTTTAATACGCAGGATACATACTATGTGTTGTTAAATGTTTAGAGTTTCTCCTATAGATATTTTTCTAAACCTAACCAATGAATATTTTTTCTTCTAATAGCGTTAATCTGGTATAATTTTATTAAGAATAGCATATACTGGTGATTACTTTGAAAAAGGTGGTGACTGGGGATGTGCGAGAAGGAGGACTTAGAAATGGCAACCGAAACCATTTTTCAACGATTTACTTTAGATGAAGAAACTTCTAAAAAAATCATTTCAACTCCACATACTAAGATTAAACAGACCAATGTGTTTAATGATATAAAGCTCAATAAATCTGAAAGGCTTGCTAATGCTGCAAGAATCTTAAATTCTCGTAAATGCAAGTAATTAGTTTATCTAGTCTGATTGAGGTTGCTACAGATAAGTCTGAGGTTTTTCAATACCTATCTACCTTTCGAAGTGAAAAAAATGAAGATGTTGAAACATTTTTACATTCTAAAGCCATATTAAACGAAAAGAGAGCTTTAACTCGAACAAGTCTAGTAGTGGATGATGAAAACAATAATGAAATAGTTGGATATTTTACCGTTTTAATAAAACCGTTTGATCTTACTGAAAAAGTTTCAAAAGAGTCTAGAAAGAAGCTAACTGGAAATAAAAATGCAGAGATATTTAATAGTATTTTAATTGCACAATTAGGAAGATCAGATCTATATAAAGGAAAAATCAGTGGTGAAGTTATCCTTCAATATGCATTAGAAAACTGTGAATTGATTTTTGACTTGGTAGGACTTCGCATCGTCTGTGTTGAATATGATGATATCCCTTATCTAAATGATTTTTACCTAAAAAATGATTTCAAAATTCTTCAAGTAAATCGGAATAATAAAATATTGGCTTATCTAAGATTCTAACAAGGTAAACTTGAATAAAATAATTTTGTACGTACACCTCAAAAATAGATTAGAGGTGTTTTTTTGCTTGGAATTGTTAAACTGGCGCAATTATATCAACACAAATAATCCAGTGGCAGCTGCAAAATGGGTTATACGGAAAAAGAACGTATTCAAGTAAAAAAGGGTTTTTTACGAACGATGGTAAGAATAAAATTAGACCCTGTAAGAGCCAAACTTATTTAACGGTTTTTTGAAGAGTATTTGTCCTTAATTGAGCAGCTGTATATAGGTATGCGAAGAGGAGCGTGAAATTTTAAATTTTTATTAAATAATAGAAAATGCTCTTTTAGGGCCTAGACAGTAACATGGACTTTTAGCTGCAGAACAAACCGGGTGGTTTTGATCTTATTCAAGACTTCTTGACCATGCTTTGCATCATTCGGAAGCAGAGAACCGTCACTGTGCCTCCTTCTTTTTCCTTATTGATGCCTATTTTCATTCGGTTACTCCTAAATCCCGAAATTAGCCCTTATTAGGCAAAAGGACCCGAGAACTTTCCCAAATCCAACGAGAAGACAGTGCGAATTCCTTATATTCCCATGAAATAAATAAATTTATAATTCATAATAGATACAATTTTGTGAGGATAGTGGTGATTCGTTGGACGTCAAATACATTCCCTCTGATTGGGAAAAAATGCGAAAAGGGATCGACGACCATATACTTGGAATTGGTTTTGGCAAAGGGATGATTGATCATCTTAAGGATCTCAATGAAATTCTGGAGGATGCTGAAGCCGATATTGCCAAATATGACAGTGATGGAGTGATTTCTTTTCAACACACAAGTCAAAAGGGTAAATATGAGGAGCTTGAAAAGGATTTTGATATTCTACATAGTTTTTCTGGAATAGTTGGAGAAATTGTTGACCGCACCATTGACGAACCATTCTACCAAGATATGGATGCCTTTGTAGAGGCAATCCGGAACATTGATCCAATGAAATATAAAACGAAAAATCGCATCGGCGCAACAGAAATCAAAACGATTTATGAAGGCTACGGAACAACACGAACTATAGAGGTCCCCAAAACAAAGGTGAGCCTCGAGGATTTATTCAGTGGCGACAACTTTTACGGTGAAAAGATGAAGCTGGAATACGAAGAGTGGAAACAAATAAATCCAGATCAGGACTTTTCCCAAAAAGAATATCAACGAGCCGTCTTAAATTCAAGAGCATTTGAATACGAATCCATTCGAGATACACAGGAAAGCAAAGAGATTTTAAGGGATATTGTTACTTTAGGGCTGGTTATTGTAGCTGCTGGAGTTACTTTTGTGGCTCCACCTGCAGGAATAGCTTTAGGACTTGCTGTAGGAACCGTTTCTGGAGCTCTCGAATTAAAATCCGCCGTGACCGGGAAAGATTGGGTGTCGGGGCGCGAACTTGGTACAGGCGAGCGATTGGTACGAGGAACTTTAGCTCCGTTAGATATTGTACCTGGTGTAAGTGGACTCACGAAATTTACCCGTATGGCTGGCGTCGTTAAAGTCTCAGAAAAGCTAGTAAAAATGACCACCAAGGCAACAGTTCCTATTAAACAAGGTGTCAATCAAGTTGGAAATTTGGTAGAAACCGCAAGAAAGATGGGTACAGCACGATTGAAAAATGCAGGAGAAGTGATCAAAAATGCTGGGGCCAAGATGAAAAACAAAGTCATCGACGATATAATAGAGACAGGGAAAATTCCAGATTACTTGGCTACGCAAGCGAAGAAATTAAACGCCATGTTAAATCCAGGGTTGGTGACAAACACTGGTCATAGAGTGAAAGAATCGGTTGAAAATACTCGTACAGTAGAGAAGAAGCTGGATGCTGCTTTGAGTAAGTATAAGGTTGATATTGGTGGTACTAAGGGTACGGGTGAACTTAATAAGGACTTAGCAAAAGATTATCTAAGGGATATAGAGGCTAAAACTGGACGAAAGGTTAATAAAGAGCAGATTCATCTTATCAAAGAAGCTTTGAGAAACAATAACTATGAAAAATTAACACCAAAAGAGACAGCTATGCATAGGAGCAAATTTACATCGAGCTTGAAAGATAAATTGATTGCAAAATGGGAAGAAAAAACCAACCAAAAGTGGCCTAGATATACAGAAGAAGTGTTTGATAAGAACGGAGAAGTTGCCCGAAGTATTGGTCAACCGTATGATGCTCATCATATCATAGAGAACAACTTTGGTGGTCCTCATGAGTGGTGGAATATTCATCCGGCAAAATATCCTAATGAACACCAAGCGGGAATACATGGAAAAGGAGCACCATCAGGAAAACTATTTCCAAGGAGGTAAAATAGTATATGGCAGATTTTGAATTTATTAATGAACTAGAAAATAAAACTTATATGGTACCTGAAGATGATATTTTAAAAGCTGAGCAAAGAATGAATATCAGTTTTCCAAATGATTTAAAACAATTATATTTGGAAGTAGGTTATGGTTTTATTAAAGGTCAAAGTGCTAATGCGATAAATAGGATATTGGGACCAGGGGCTGTAGCAGACATTAGATTAAGAGAAGGTATTTTTGAATTTGACCCAGATTTGGATGAACTTTATGATGAAGATAAACTTATTTTTTTTGAAGTAAACGAAGGTGTTTATATTTCATTAGATTTACAATTAGTTAATAATCCAATATTTTATTTCGATATTCAAATAGCTGAATCGTTAGAGGATTTTTTTAAAAAGTTTCTCAATAATAATGAATATTATTTAGATTTAATAGAGGATTAGGCTTATTTAGTAGGAGTAGTTAGTAGATTTAATCGACCTTGATTGGCTAAATGCCTTTCAAGGTTTTTTACTTGATAGGGATGAGGGGACAGGTGCGAGTCCACTGAAAAGTCCAACTAAATTAAAAGTTAAGACGAAACAATACAATATATTGAAAATCAATATTCTTTAAATACTAGTTATAGATATTTTTATAAGCTGTTTTTGATGGCTAGGTACTTTTTCAGCAATCTCGGACAGGTACCTTGTTCCACAAAAATAATTCAAATGAATCTTATTAATAGACAAAAGAAAGCCATGTGGAGAGAAGAAATTCCGCAAGGCTTATTTTTTTGACAAACGATTTTGTACAGTAAGAATTGAAAAGACATGGATGCCTTTGTAGAGGCGATCCAGAGTATCAACATTACCAACTACAAGACCACCAACCGGATTGAGGCCAAGGTAATTCAAACCATCTATGACGGAGGTACCCAACAAAAATTAGAAATCCCTAAAACAAAAATAAGCCTAGAGGATTTGTTCAGCGGCGATAATTACTACAGCAAACAAATGAAGCTGGAATACGAAGCGGTGAAGAAATTACACCCAGATCAGGACTTTTCCCAAAAGGAATACCAACTAGCCGTCCTGAATTCCAGAGCCTTTGAATATGAATCCATCAAAGATTCCCAGGAAAATAAAGAATTCTGGGGTCAAATCGCGGCTTTAGTGGTGATTTAACATTCAGTAGGACCCCCAATGATGGAAGGTTCACTCTATACGATAGATTGTTTATATTATTTCAATTCTTTGTTAAGTAAGTTTTTTTGCTAGATACTTGACAAAGAATTCTTTTAATTCTAATATTAAACATGTTTAATACACGTTTAATATTAGGGGGTCTTACTATAGCTAGTCAAGATACAAGAAATAAACTAATAGAAACTACCAAAAGGTTGCTGACAAATGGAATGCCGCTTAAAGCTTTGACCGCACGGAAAATTTCAACCGAGACAGGAACAAATCTTGCGATGATAAATTATTGTTTCAAATCAAAGGATGAACTTTTGAAAATAGCAGTTGACGAAATTATTGCCGAAGAATTTAATCAATATTCTCAACTGAACTCACACAATATATCTGCAAAGGAACAACTGAGAGAAATACTGCTTCATGTATGCAATGCTATGATAAAATACCGTGAGCTTACTAGATTGTCCATCCCCTATTTAATAATGAATGATGAAATCTCTCTTCCACTTGATATTTTACCCTTTATTAAAGAGCACTTTGGAGTAAATAAAAGTGAAGCGGAGTGTCGAGTGATTGCTTTTCAAATTGTTTACACCATGCAGGTGATTTTTTATCGTAATGAAGATTTTCGCAAATACTCTGGGATTGATATTACAAATAAGGTGCATTTAAATAATTTTATCAATATGCAGTTAAATTTGTTTTTGGAAGGCGATTGACGATGAAAAACATGTTGAAAATATTTTCACTTACTGCTTTTATACTCGCTATACCTTCACTAATTGTAGTTGACTGGTTTTATAAGGGATATGGTATCTTAATGATGTTTGCTCTAATAACAATTGGTCTTGTTTTTGACCAAATAATACGCATGAAATATCCCAGATATAGAGTTACATCACTCCAAAATTATCATATGAATAAACTACTTAACCTATTTGCTCTCACGTTATTTGTTCAAGCTCCTATGGCTTTGATTTTTGGAAATATTTATATGTATAGATTAGGATTTTGGTTAATGGCGACTATGATTTGTTCTGGAATTGTTCTTAATCAGATAGCAAGGATTAGATTTGGTTATCAAATAGAGATAGGGGAGAAAGAGAAATGTCAGTCTTGACAAAAACTTAGCCGGAATACCTATCTTTCTATTGATTTGCACTATTATTTGTGGATTGTGGGTTAAACTCCCCCCCAATAAGATATGCAATTTCACTTTGTGCTCCAATATGTGGAATCTTTCTTCAGCGGTGCCTTGTCTAGTTAAAAAATCATTAATCATTGTGGCACTTCCGTTAAGTGCCTATTACCGATTAGAAAATGGTTCGGAAAATAGGTAAATGCACATTTTGAAAGTACAAGTTGATAGTTTATGACTAATGAATAGGATGTGAGGAGAATCGAAAGTAAAGGAGAGTATCTTATGTATCCTAATCATTATCAAATGTATGATTATAACCCGTATAGCCAGGAATTGTATTGGCCTTCTTATGAGTGGGAGGATGATCTTGAAACTTATGATGATCGACTATTTGGTGGGTTTCTACCCCCATTCTCACCGCCTGGTCAAGGACCAACAGGAGGGCCACCCCCATTTGCACCGCCTGGCCAAGGACCAATAGGAGGAGCACCGCCGTTTGCACCACCTGGTCAAGGGCCAACAGTTGGACCACCAACTTCTGCACCACCGTCTTTTGTTCCTCAACAACAAGTACAAACATTTGCAGTTGATCCTGGAGGTATTAGAGGTTGCTTATTTAGGTTCACTTATATATGGCTAAGAGGTTTTCAACAGTTCTGGTTTTATCCAACCTTTGTAGGCCGTAACTCTGTTGCAGGGTACCGTTGGACGGGATTTAGATGGATTTATACAGGAATTAGTTTACGCCAGATTCAATCGTTTACTTGCTTCTAATAAGGGGGGAGCAAGAGTCAAACGACTATTCATATTATGAGGGTAAAAGGTAGAATTGCTTTTTCAAAAAAGTGATTGTACCTTTTTTATATTTTTTTATTTTACAAATGCGTGCTAACTCCACCGTCTTTAGACGCTATCTGTTTTTAGCCTTATCTTTATGTGTCTATACTAAAATTGAGGTGAAAGTATGGACGGATATCAATAAAGTAGTCATGCCAATTGAAAGTTAATCGACCGCGAGGAGGAAGATTTAATGGATGAGATTAAGCAGATAAATCCTAAAAAAATAGTACAGATTATTATGGACAAATTCCTAGCGAGAAAAGGAAGATAAGAAAGTATCCAGCCATTATTAGGCAATAGGGCCCAAAACTTTCCCACTCCAACGAGAAGACAGTGCAAATTCCTTATATTCCCATGAAATAAATAAATTTATTATTCATAATAGATACAATTTTGTGAGGATAGTGGTGATTCGTTGGACGTCAAATACATTCCCTCTGATTGGGAAAAAATGCGAAAAGGGATCAGCGACCATATACTTGGAATTGGTTTTGGCAAAGGGATGATTGATCATCTTAAGGATCTCAATGAAATTCTGGAGGATGCTGAAGCCGATATTGCCAAATATGACAGTGATGGAGTGATTTCTTTTCAACACACAAGTCAAAAGGGTAAATATGAGGAGCTTGAAAAGGATTTTGATATTCTACATAGTTTTTCTGGAATAGTTGGAGAAATTGTTGACCGCACCATTGACGAACCATTCTACCAAGATATGGATGCCTTTGTAGAGGCAATCCGGAACATTGATCCAATGAAATATAAAACGAAAAATCGCATCGGCGCAACAGAAATCAAAACGATTTATGAAGGCTACGGAACAACACGAACTATAGAGGTCCCCAAAACAAAGGTGAGCCTCGAGGATTTATTCAGTGGCGACAACTTTTACGGTGAAAAGATGAAGCTGGAATACGAAGAGTGGAAACAAATAAATCCAGATCAGGACTTTTCCCAAAAAGAATATCAACGAGCCGTCTTAAATTCAAGAGCATTTGAATACGAATCCATTAGAGATACACAGGAAAGCAAAGAGATTTTAAGGGATATTGTTACTTTAGGGCTGGTTATTGTAGCTGCTGGAGTTACTTTTGTAGCTCCTCCTGCAGGAATAACTTTAGGACTTGCCGTAGGAACCATTTCTGGAGTTCTCGAATTAAAATCCGCAGTGACCGGGAAAGATTGGGTGTCGGGGCGCGAACTTGGTACAGGCGAGCGATTGGTTAGAGGAGCATTAGCACCGTTAGATATAGTACCCGGTGTAAGTGGGGTAACGAAATTTACACGTATAACTGGCATTGTTAAATATTCTGAAAAGCTAGCAAAAATGACCACCAAGGTAACAGCCCCTATTAAACAAGATGTCAATCAAGTTAGAAATTTGGTAGAAACCGCAAGAAAGATGGGTACAGCACGATTGAAAAATGCAGGAGAAGTGATCAAAAATGCTGGGGCCAAGATGAAAAACAAAGTCATCGACGATATAATAGAGACAGGGAAAATTCCAGATTATTTGGCTACGCAAGCGAAGAAATTAAACGCCGTGTTAAATCCAGGCTTGGTGACAAACACTGGTCATAGAGTGAAGGAAACGGTTGAAAATGATCGAACGGTAGAGAAGAAGCTGGATGCTGCTTTGAGTAAGTATAAGGTTGATATTGGTAGTAGTACTAAGGGGACGGGTAAAGACTATAAAAACTATAAAGCTGTGGAATATACTGGAACAACGAAGATTAATGGAGAAGAAAGAGATATTAGCAGACGGGTTTTTCAAAGGATTGATATCGATTATAAGAGAATCGATCCTGATACTGGCATGACAAACTTTCAATTAATGAAAAAAGGAAGAGCACCAATTTGGAAAGATGGAACAGTTATAGAGCTTCATCATTTAATCCAAAGAGAGCCAGGATCAATGGTGGAAATTCCTGCAAGTATGCATGATGAATATAATAAAATTTTGCATGGTTTGGTGGAGAATGGTGGGAGCTTTAGAAATGACCCTGTATTAAAAAAGCAATACGACAACTTTAGAAGTAAATATTGGAGATGGAGAGCTAAGCAAATAGATAAAAGTGAATTGTAAAAGGAGGAGCCTTGAATGGATAAAGAGGAATTAACAAACTTTATTAATGAACATAAGGAATCAGATGACTTTACAGGTGGAGTAGATGAAAGTCAAATCAATTCTATCCAAAATCAGCTAGGGGTGGAATTACCAGAAAGTTTTAAGTGGTTTTTAACTACCTATGGTTCCGGTGGGTTATTTGGAGTTGATATTTTAGGCGTGGCTAAGTCAAATAGAGCTCCTGTTGTTTTTAATACAAAGAGATATAGAGATTTAGGAATGGAAAAGGATTTAGTAGTTATTGAAGATGCTGGAGAATATGTTTATTGTCTATATACCAGCGAAATGGAGAATAATGAGTGCCCAGTAATAGCGTGGAATCGACCAGGGGGACTTGATGACTACAATACAGCAAAGAATTTTTATGAGTTTTTATCACAAAGGTTGTTGGATGCAAAAGAAGCTTGGGAAGAAGATTTTTAAGATAGATAAGTAGAGAGAAATTATAAATGAGATTTAGGAAAATCAAAAACTCTTGGTGGTTGTACCATCAAGGATTTGTATAATGATATTTTGTTTATAAAAAATGTACGATAATTAGGCGAGATGACATTTTAATCTAATGAAGTATTGTTACAGGGAACAAGCCAAAAAATTACGAAATTAAACTGGCTCGTTTGTTTAAAGCTAGAAATAGAAATGAAATATTTTATATAGCTAACTATAAAGCACTTGATTGCCAATTGATATGCTACCCCCATATAGGACTTGTTATATTTCAATGTCCTATACAGGGGTAGCACACCAGGTGGTAGTAAAGGTGCGGGTAAAGACATTACAAAAGTTAAATACGGGGGTCAATATACTAGGATTGGTCGTAAGAAAGTATTAAAACCGAATGTTGAGTATACAAGTAAAGAAGGATACAATTATAAAACAGATAATCATGGTCGGATAAAAAGTGCTGAAGGAACTCTCAAATTAGGAGATGGCAAAAGAAATAACTATGCCCAACAGGTAGTAGGAAGAGAATATCGAAAACCTGATGATGAAGGTGGCCATTTTATTGCAAGTATTTTCAAAGGTTCAGGAGATCTTGATAATCTTGTTCCAATGGATGGAAATTTAAATAAAGGCGAATGGAAAAAACTTGAAAATACCTGGGTGGATGCGCTTAAACATGGTGATGAAGTAAAGGTGAAGATAACCCCAAACTATAAGGCTAATTCACAACGTCCAGAAAGTTTTAATATTAAGTACAAAATTGGTGATGATGAATGGGAAATTAGACGATTTGATAATGTACCGGGAGGGAGAAAGTTAGATGAATGAGGAACAATTAGATAGATTATATCAACAGATAGCAGAAGTTGTTGTAGAAACTATTCCAGAAGAATGGTCTAAGGTTTATTTATACGGTGAGGTTGTTGAAGGTTCTCAGACTGCTTACTTTTATTATTATCCTGAAGGTAGTGATAAACCAATATACAGTCATGATATAACTGAACTATTTACTGTTAGTGAGCTTGAATACACAGAAAAATGGCATCGATTAGTTGATTTTATTCAAGATCTTTGGAGAACATTTAAAGATAATAGTCAAGAGTCTTGGATAAATTTCACTATGGTTTTTGATAAGATAGGAAAGTTTCATATTGATTTTAATTATGATGATCTTTCAAAGATAGACTCTCATGAAAGGAAAACTATTTGGAAGTATGAACATCTTGGCATAATACCTAAAAGTAATTCTGGGAAAAAGCATTTAGAAAAATATCTTTCTAGACTGGAATAATTTTTAACTCAAGTTAAGGACGAAAAGAGCGAGAAGAAGCAGAGGGACGTTTCTCAGCTTCCTTTTTATTTTACGACTTTAGTCAGCTTTTATTTTCTTGATTCCTAAGAATAAAGATTCCTCAAGGGTGGCTATCAGAGTGGATAAAAGAGATAATAGAAGTTCCGAGTAAATAGGAGGTTATTATGGATAGTAGGAAAGAGCAGTTAACTAGGCAAGTAAAAACGGTAATAAATATTCTTGAGATTATTCTAACGAAATAAAAAAAGATATATTTCAATTAATATATAGAAGATATAAGAATGCATTGGAAATTCTAGAAAATAATAAAGATATTAATGGAATAAATATTGTTGGTGGTGTAAGAGCCTATATGGATAGTTATAACGACTATCAAAATCCATTTTTAGGAGAATTACATAAGGCGGAAAACCTCCTAAAAGAGTTATTATAATTTAATTTTTGTAACATTGGTGTTTGTCAAGAAAGTTGCCACATGTTATTTCCAAAAAAAATCCTAATATTTTGAGTATTTGAAATTACGTGTCTTTCGCAACTTGAAAGACCGAGCAAGGTGGGTTCGATGTCATGGAAGCGATGTTAAATCAGCCATTAGCGCTGCACGAATGGCTGCATCTAAATTTGAATTTATTATAGCGGTACGTTGAGACTTTTTGAGGGGGTGCTAAATTTGAACTTGAAGCTTGAAGGACGTGTAGTATATGTCACAGGCGGCAGCCGCGGTATTGGCAAAGCTATTGTTACTACTTTGCTCAGTGAGGGGGCTTTCGTGGGAACGTGTGCTCGTAACCGGGAGGAGTTAGAACAGTTGCGTAACTCGTTACCAGAAACAGCGCGTTCTAGACTCACCATCCAGGAATGCGACGTTCGTAACCTTGAAGCTGTTCGCGCAGCCGTTACTTACACAACCGAACAGTTTGGTCATCTTGATGGCATAGTGGCAAATGCAGGATTTGGGACTTCCGGGCGAGTGCTGGAAACACCAATCACTGAGTGGATGACACAGTATGAGATAAAACTGCTGGGCGTCCTTAATCTGGTGCAAGCAGCTGCTCCTGCCTTGCGTCAATCCGATGCTGGCCGTGTGGTGATAATGAATGGTGTCACGGCACGCGTACCGGATCGCGAGATGGCTGCAGTAAGTGCAGCGCGAACCGCCATAAGCAACGTTGCGTATTTACTGGCAACTGAACTCGCTTCTGACGGGATTTGTGTTAATGTAGTAAATATCGGAGCAATCGAGACAAACCGTCAGCGTGCTCGATTCGAGAGTTCCGGTTCCTCAATGACTTATTCTGCTTGGGCCAAACAGGAGGCGGAACGTCGAGGAATTATTCTTGGCAGATTTGGACGAACAGATGAAGTCGCACCGTTAGTTATGCTGCTCCTTTCTCCACTTTCGTCATACATCACTGGAAGCTCGATTGACATAGCTGGAGGTCTAAATGCAAGGCCTTGATTGTGCTAGTGGTTAAAGACATGGGAGAAGCGAGTGGCACTGTCAGGATCGATTTGTTGGGAAAGTGGTTGTTCCTCAGTGTGGAAGGAAAAGCCGATGCTGAGCATGTCACTGCGGAAGTTGCGAAATTTATGAGTTGCATAACAATTGCCAATCTTGTTTACTTCTTCAACATTGAAGCTTAATAAGGTTTGAACTAGTAGATAGCGTAACAAACAAAAAGCCAATTCTTCCATGGCGTAGGAAAAATTGGCTTTTTGAATTAAAAACTCTTAGGTAAAGGGCAACACGAAAATAAGCCTTCCATATTAAAAATTTTGGTAAAAAATTTTTTTATAATTAGAGCTTTTAAGAAACAAAGACCTACAGAATTAAATTCATCTGAATTTTTTTGATTAAGCAACTTGTTGTTGATTTAACATAAGATTCATACGGTCAGATCTTAATTATGAAGCATTATAAACTAACGTAACAAGATCAAGATGGACTTTAGCTATTTTTCCGGTACGATAACAAACGTTGTTTAGTTGAAAATATCCCTTGAGATAAGCATTCACTCGTTCTACTGCAGTATAATGTTTAAAGATTGTTTTCCTAGCTTTTGATCCTCGTGCTGGAGCCGTGTATTTTCTAAGATCAGTTAATTTTTTAACTTTGTAGACCTTTTGACAGAGATCATCATTCGATAACGGGCAGTTAACACATTCTCTAGGCCTTGAATATTTTTCATCAATGAACGATGATTTAAAACAAACATTCTAAACCAGTCTTCATATTTATTTTCTAATTATACCTTGAATTAACTTTGTTGCAATCATCAGTCTTTCCCTAAAATTTGGTGGAAAATGGTATTAGAATCTGTATTAAGAAAAAGTGATATTCATTTTGATAAAAGATACGGGCTGTGTTATCCTATTGGGAATCAATTAGTTTTGCAAGTTGCATTAATTGGACGAAGAGAATTAAGTGAAGAAGAAATTGACGATATTTTTGAACGTAACTACAATCTGATGAGTACAATTAATTATCTTTTTGGAGGTGTTTGAACATGAACAGAGCTCGGAAAGTAACTGGTAAAAATGCTTTTAAAATAGGTGAAGCAGTTTCAGGAGTACGAGCTGTTATTCCTTCCAAAAATGGAAAAGAAGAAACAGGGGTAGTTGTGTATAAACGAAAAGCAGTATATAATGATGACCCTTATAAAAAACGAGCTAGAGCATGAATATTGAGAAGGGAGGAAATCTCTCTTCTCTTTTTTATGTAATAAACGTCGCGTTAAATCCATTACCAGTTTTCTAGAAGAATTAGTGAATGAGGACTATAACTCCAGTCAATTAAGTCATTGGGTATGCACATATTGGATTTACAACCTCAATCAAAAAGATGGCGAAAATCACTTAAATGTCGCCATTACAAGAGCGAGTAGGAAACCATTGTCATTACAAGCATCGAGCCGGATGAACTGAACGTTGGGAACACATCACAATTTGTGCCAAAATATAAAATCGTATCTAAAATACGCTAAGGCCGTCGCCAAAATCTGTGTCTATTTTCTTGACGTAGTATCAAAAGTTTTAGTGATAAAAAAGAGTCCTTACTCTGTAAAATTAAAGACAAGTGATGGTACATGAGGTTTTTAATAACAATAGCTTGTCTATAATGTTGCACATTAAATGAATAAAGGTACATCACAAATTTAAAGTGGTGTACCTTTTTGTTTTTATTAGCCTCTAAATGACCTCATTTACTACCACATAAAACACAAAAAAGTTAAATATTCACAGCGACTTTATTACTATGCTAAAATAAGAACAAATATTCTGAAAACAAATATTTAGGTGGTGAATAAATGAAAGAATATACGGTTAAAGAGGTAGCTGACCTTGTAGGAAAACATGAAGAAACAGTCAAGCGATGTTTCGCTCAGGTAAGTTGCCCAATTTTTATTGAAACAGCGAAAAAGAAGGATGGAGATTTCTGAATCTGATTTAATAAACATGAATCGTATTTTGCCCCTTAAAGAAGCAGAACAACCATTTTTATTCTTTTTTATTTTGTATTTGTGTTTATCAAGCTTTGTTTTAAATATTGGAGTAGTAGGACTAACGATCAATTTTTTTTGATATTTTGGCTACGTTTGAGTATGTTACTGTTTTTCCATTCTTATTCAATAAATCAATCGCTTGTTTACCTATCTCAACCGGAACGATTACTTCGTTTTTGATGACTTTCATAAGTTCTGACTTACGTATTTATAAGAACTTTTATAAACCTTATTGCGGTCTATGACAGCTACGATTTATAGATTGACTTATTGTTCTTGAGGATGGACAAATTATTAATTTTAAAGATATATGTGGAATATCCTTTAAAATCTTAACATGAGGTGTTGAAATTGGAAAAAGATGAAAAATATTTAAGAGCTAAAAAAAAGGTGCAAAATCTTAAAGCGTTTTATATTCATTTAACGGTCTACATTCTGGTAAACATCATGCTTTTTTTCATAAATTTATTATCTGATGCGGGTAATTGGTGGTTTTTATATCCACTTGGAGGCTGGGGAATTGGTGTTCTAGTCCATGGATTATCGACAATTGCATTTTTTAATTTTGGTTCAGATTGGGAAGAGAGAAAGATAAAAGAATACATTGAAAAAGATAAGATAGAACGTTAGATTTATAGCTTTATTGTAATAATTAATAGGAAGTGGAAGTTGCTTTATTATTTGCTATATAGGGGTACAGACAGCAAAACGGAAATATTGCACGTTAAGGCTCAATCCGTTGATATTAAAGCCAAGTTTCAAAAACGTCTTATCCAAATCATCCTTAAAAGTGCTGAAATTAGCACATTTACAGCATCAAAACTCATTACCAAAATCAAAGTACCGTTTGCTGAAGAGTGAATACCTTTTTGGTAAGTTCTTAGCGTAAACATAACAAGTATTTGTTATAAGTTAACTTGCTTACCGTACAAAATTTCCGAAATGTTGGCGAGACCCCAAGTAGAGTCATTATTAACCACTTTATTTGATGAAGTAGAAAGTGGTTATACAAATCCAGAGCAATGTTTGGGAAAAATTATAATTTGTGCAAAGAAAGACAATGGTGAAATCGTATTTTTAGGTTAGAAGTTTTTAGGGTGTTAGGACTTCTTGAAGTAACGGGGGCTTTAGTTTAAGGAGCGTACGGAAACATTGTTGTGGTAAAAATTTTGTTGTTGTAGTAGTAAATGAGGTCATATGTCGTACAAAAGGATAGATGTAAACAGGTATACTCTTCTGTTCATCTATCCTTTCTTTTTAACCCTATTGATGTGTGACATTATAACAAATCGTTTAATTATAGGTTTTCATAATTATTTTCTTGACTTTTAATAAAATGAATTGGACTCCTTATCTAGTACACCGTGCACTTAATACCCATATACATATTTTTTGACAAGAACGATTATGACGCCAAAGTCATTATGATTTTTCTGCAAGTGTAATAAGCTTTTCTACAGTTTTAGGTATTTCTTCCTTTAATATGAGTTTCATGATAGACAAAAGTAAGAACGAAGTTGGTCCGGATACTTCAATTCGAAAGGTTACTTCATTTTCTCCATTACTCATTTCTTTTATTGAATGATGCCAGTCCATTTTTCCACCCATTGGTAAAAAGAAACGATCTGTGTAGCGAGTATTTGGTTCGCACTCAATTATTTTATATTTTCTTGCCGGTTGGTCCTTGAGTTTTAATTCCCCAGTTGCTCCAAGCTGAAAAGGACCATTAATCTTTGCCCACTCCAAGCCCGCATCCCAACTAGTCCGATTTGGTACATCTGCCCATAACTGCCAAATTGCATCTTTATTCGCTGTTGTCTTTTTTGTCACTTCCAGAACCTGCATTGTTGTTACCTCCCCGATTATCCCTATAATGATGACTAATCCAATAATCACACAAACAACAGTTAGTAATGCTTTCTTTTTTTTCTCATTTCATCACTTGTCTTTTATTTTTGTTAAAAACCTCTGGTTATAATTCGCATTAAAATATCTACTTGCGGGACATGATAATCCTCACCCAATACCATTACACCTGAAAGAACCGTCAGGTAGCTAGATATAAGTTCTACTAGGTTTCCATCTGCAATTTCTCCTGCATTTTGTCCTTCCCTAAATAATGGCAATAGACGATTGACATAGGCTTCCATTGGATATTGCCGAATAATTTGTTTCGCTTTCTCAGGTACACCATCCGAGTTGCGTGCCTGAAGAATCAGCTTGAAATAAGGGGCCTTGCTCTCATCAATAATTGACTCGGTAAGTTTCTTTATTTTGTCTAGTGGGGAACCATCAGCATGATAAAGATCATCAATTGAAGATAGAGACGCTTCAATGGCAACCTGAATAAGTGTGGTAAAGATATCATCTTTCGATTTAAAGTAACGGTAAAAGAGACCTTGACTTATGCCAGCTTCATCAGCGATCATGCTCATTTTTGTTCCGATAATTCCACGCCGGGAAAAAACTATAAGGGCTGAATTCATGATTTGTTCTCTGCGCTCATCGCGTATTTGGTTCAGTTGTTCTTGGTTAAATGGTGCCATGAATCTTCTCTCCTTTATTTATTATGATATCTACCAATATTATTCAAATTGATGAATGAATGAGTCATTCATTATAAATTATAAATGTACATCTATGTCTTGCCAAGTGACAAATTTATTTAATTTGTATCGAATTTTTTATCAACAAACATCAGATTTTGAAGGTGCTAAGACTAACATAAAAAATCGTTTAGAAAGCAAGGATTCTATTATATTCCTTGTTAAAGATAAACAAGAGTATGTGGGATTTACTCAACTTTATCCCACATTTTCATCAATATCTATGAAAAGAGCATGGATATTAAATGACTTGTATCTGGTTCAATGCGTTTACTGGTTTTATCTAGTTGAGCCTGGCTATCTTGGTCTATCAAATAGGGGATACCTCTTCTGTGTGGTAGTGATTTCTCGTCAATCTCACTATACCAAAGAACGAGGTGTTTTTTCATTTATTAACATGAGCGTCAAGCAAACTATTAGATAAAGTGAAACTTCCATCAGTGGGGGTTTTCTTCATCCCCCACTGATGGTTAGTTGAACCAATCACGCTCATAGCGCCACGTCCTGTGGCTTCGCCTGACTAGGACCTCCTGTCCGTCGTCGGACCTTTACGGGCAGTTGATCCCCCACCTATCTTCTTTGCATACGCAAAATTTTGAGGTGGGGGTCTTACTGCCCGTTAAGGCGGGATAAATATCAAACACATCGTGAAAAGTTTGTTTTAATTTTTCAATAACCGCATCTAGTTCTGCTTGCGTTTCAAAATAAAGACCTCGCCGCTTCTTGGGCGAAGCGCCCTTGATGGTATTCCTAACTTAAGAGGTTGGGGAGATTGATGGGGAACTGTTTAAGAATGCCGCCAGAAAAATGCAGCCGATGCGATTGATAAAACCGAGAAGTCACCTGTTAATAACGGGCGGCCTTTTTTATTTGCTGATAACAACCAAACTTCATATAATATGTGCAAAAATTCAAACTATTTTTACATTTTCGTAACTAAAGATAAACAATCAATCTATACGATTAATCTTGTAATAAAAATATCGTATAGGGGATGAGAACATGAAGAAGAAAGCATTTCTAGGAATGGGCTTTGCGCTATCCTTGTTATTTAGCCCGTTTCACCAAGCTTTTGCTGCCGAAACAACAGGAGAACAAAGACAAGTGGATAATGTAGCCCATCGCGGGGCATCCGGATATGCGCCGGAAAACACCATCGCTGCTTTTGACAAAGCAGTTGAAATGAAAGCGGACTATATTGAAATTGATGTTCAAAGAAGCAAGGATGGGAAGCTGGTCATTATCCATGATACGACCGTGGATAGAACTACTGACGGGACAGGCAAAGTGAAGGATTTAACTTTTGAACAATTGAGGGCTCTTGACGCCGGCAGTTTTAAGGGGGAGCAATTTAAAGGAGAAAAAATCCCGACTTTTGATGAAATACTTGATCGTTATCACGGAAAAACTGGCATTTTAATAGAGTTAAAGACACCGGAGCTTTACCCTGGCATAGAAGAAAGTGTTGCCCAGGAGTTAAAAGAGCGTAATCTTGACCATCCGCAAAATGAAAAAATTATTATCCAATCGTTTAACTTTGAATCAATGGAAAAAATGAATGAACTTCTTCCAAAGGTGCCAATTGGAGTTCTTACTTCTTCTCAAGCTGATGCATCAGAACAGGCATTAAAAGAATTTTCCGCTTACGCTGATTACTTTAACCCGAGCTACGGAATTGTTTCGGAAGATTTAGTTGAACAAGTTCATTCACTTGGATTGAAAATTTCTTCATGGACAGTAAGCAACCAGGAAACAGCCAATTTTCTTTTAAGTATGGATGTTGATGCCATTATTACTAATTACCCGGATTATGTAGATCCTCGAAACTAATATTAAAGAGACGAAGGTACTATGTACCACAAAAATATTTAAAAGGACTAATTCCCTCAAACAATGGTTTGAGGTTTTTTGTATCCCGAGGCAACCCGATTTATAACAGGAATAAATCCTTAATACAGAACAAAAAATTTAACCGTCAAAAAGTGAACAGTGTTTACTTTTGTGATTAATGATGTTAGAATTTTCTGTAAAAGAGGTGGCGATTTGGATGGTGAAAGTTCAAAAATCTGAAGGTTATTCTTTTCAACCATATTTAGATGTGAGAGACACGTTGAATGATTTAGACAATCCATTTTTACGAAAGGTTTTAGAAAAAACGGTTGGGAGCGATTGGCAGGGGCTAGAACAAAGGCTCCAACCTTTTGTAGAAAAACTCTCTACTAAATGGCGTAGGGCAACAAACGAGATTGCTAGACCCAAAAATCATCCGAGACTACGCCATTACGATGCCTACAACAATCGGATTGATCGTCTTGTACGTCCATTAGAAGCAATCCAACTTACAGAAGAAGTATTTGGTGAGGGGTTATTTTCTTCAAAGCAGCTTGCTTATGAGGGGATTATTAAGCGCTATTTTTTACATGGGAATGGAGAGGCTGGGATCACCTGTCCGCTGGCTTGTACAGATGGACTCATTGCGTTAATTGAAGCATTTTATGATGAACAACCAGAGGAAGTCAGGAAAATTCACACTCATGCAAAGGAAGGAATCAACGGAGATTTTGCCATTGGAGCACAATTTATGTCGGAAATACAAGGGGGTTCAAATATTCCAGCGAATATCCTACGAGCAGTACCTGAGGGCGATTATTATAAATTATATGGCAATAAATTTTTCTGCTCGGCTGTTCATGCTGATTACTCTGTTGTAACGGCTCGTGTAGATGGAACAGAGGATGTGGCTGTATTTATTGTACCTTCCTGGCTTTCGGGTAATAAGGAAAAAGAGATTCGTAATAACTTCCGCATTAATAGCTTGAAATGGAAGCTTGGTACTACTGAATTACCATCAGGAGAGATTGATTATGACGGAGCAATTGCCTATCGCATTGGTCCGCAAAATCGTGGGGTAGCATTAGCTGTGAGCATTGTCTTAACACGTTCACGATTAGATATAGGCTTGGCTAGTGCAGCTTTTGTGATGCGAGCAGCACGTGAAGCAAAGCTATATGCCCATTTTCGTCATGTATTTGATCGAAAAATTAATGATTTTCCAATGGCAGCTGCACAGTTGGATGATTTAGAGGATGCGGCAAAACGAATGGTTGCTACCGCTTTTTCTATTTATAAAATGTTTCATGAAGAGGACACACTTAATGAACTAGAAGCCTTTGCATTACGCGAATTGATCTTATTGCAGAAAATTTTTGCCTCTAAAGAAGCGGTTGAAAAATTGCGCTTAGCTATTTCTATTTTGGGTGGACATGGGGCGATTGAGGAGTTTTCTTCGATTCCAAGATTATTCCGTGATAGCATGGTCAACGAACTTTGGGAAGGTCCAAGGAATGTCCTATTAACCCAAATCTATCGTGATCTTTATAAAATGCAAAGACATGTTCCGTTAAATGAAATATTAAAGACATTATTTCCACATTTAGCAGATGCTGAAATCTTTGTTTACAGTAAGCGTATTCACACAATTTTGGCACAAAACCTTGTGGCAGCACCAACAAACGAAAATAAACAGGCTGCAAGAAACTGGGAGCTACTTTGGGAAGAGTTATTCTTATCCTATCAATATGCGGTAATAGCTCCATTTAAAGAGATACCGATTTTGCAAAAAGAAACTCTTAACAAATGATAAGGGGGAATGGGCGATGGGAAACAATATAGGAAGTATGTTACGTAGTCGAGCAGTTATGATGGGGGAGAAAATTGGATTTATTCATGGAGACTTGAACATTTCATTTAAAGAAATGAATACAAGGGCGAATGCATTTGCCTCATATCTGCAACAACAAGGGATTACAATGGGAGACAAAATTGCTATTCTTTGCAAAAACAATGAAAACGTAGTGGCAACATTTTTTGGAGCTGCCAAGATAGGTGTTATAACCGTAATGGCAAATTGGCGCCTGCAACCAGCAGAGTTACAATATATATTGACGCATAGTGATGCAAAACTTGTCGTATATGATGAAATCTTTCAAACAGTTATTGATGAATTAAAAAGACAAATTCCTGCAACATTGTTTATTTCAAAGAATACATCACCTTCGTTTGAAGCTATTTGGGGAAATAAGGTTGAAGAGCCAGTATATACTTCAGGGGGAGATGAACCAATTTTAATCATGTATACATCCGGTACAACGGGTAAGCCTAACGGTGCGTTGTTATCGCACAACAATTTGCTAGCAGCATCGATAGGTTTATCTCATACAATCGATTGGTGGGAACAAGATCGATTTTTAATGGTGGCTCCGTTCTTCCATATAGGCGGATTTGCACCGCTGATTACAAATGTTCATACAGGAGCTACCATGATTTTGCTGGAAGATTTTGAACCGGTTGCAACTTGGAGATTAATTGAAAAAGAATGTATCACAACGATGATGACGGTTCCTGCTATGCTAGCATTTTTGTTAAAAACGTATCCGATGGTAAAGCCCGACATATCTTCTCTTCGTAACATTTCATGTGGAGCATCTGCCGTCCCAACACCACTCATTTTAGGATTTAGACAGCTTGGTATACCGATTCAGCAAGTGTGTGGCATTACGGAATATACAGGTGCTGTAACATTTTGGAAAGAATCGCAACACCCTGAAAAGTATGATTCTATGGGCAAGCCAGTCATGCAGGGGACATTGCGTATTGCACATATTGATACAAAGGAACCGTTACCGCCGGGTGAGGTCGGCGAAATTGTCATTGGTGGTCCGCAAGTTTTCGTCGGCTACTATAAAAATGAAGAAGCCTATTATGCGGCTGTTCAAAATGGCAAGTTTTACACAGGGGATTTAGGCTATTTGGACGAAGATGGATTTTTATATGTAGTAGATCGTTTAAAAGATATGATCATTAGTGGTGGGGAAAATATTTATTCTGCTGAACTGGAGTTAGCTCTTAGTTTGCATCCTGCGATTGCAGATGTAGCAGTAGTTGGTATCCCGAATGAGCAATGGGGTGAGGTGCCACATGCATATATCGTCAAAGCAGCTGATGCCAGTCTTTCTGAAGAGGAAGTAATTTCCTTTTGTAAGGAAAAACTTGCCTCTTATAAGGCGATAAAAGAGGTAAGTTTCATCGACCAATTACCGCGTAATGCCGTGGGGAAAATTTTGAAGAGCAAGCTAAAGGAGGCTGCAACCATTTAGTAAATGGTTTACTTCCGTAGTTAAAGATAAAGTGATCTTTTAGTTGGAACTCATTACTACGTAATCTAATAAAAACAAGTATCTTCCATTTAAGGGAAAGATGCTTGTTTTTAGTATAATAGACTCTATCATCGTTATTATTTTCGGTTAATGCTAGGAAGGTAAGTGTCCGATGTAGCGTTTTACAAGAAATGTGATGTGTTCGAGTGCTTGTTCAGATGTAAAACCAGGATAGTTTTTGTAAGTGATTAGTAAACCATTTAATGTAGAAAAAAGTAATTGTGCTTCACTTTTTGCTTCCTCTTGAAAAATTGGTTTTAATGATTGCTCAAATATTCCAATCAGCTCTGAAATTTCCGCAAAAATTGGTATCGATGTATGCGGGCGATTGGCTTCCAACATAAAGTAAGCCATCATTTGATATAAAACATTTTCCTTGAACATATAGTTGACGTAATTTAAGGTTAGTTCCTCAAGACGCGAAAATGCCTTTAGCCGGGAAATTAATTTTATCCCCTCAAGCTTCATTGTCTCTATGTAAAGTTGCTGCTGATCCTTAAAGTATTTGTAAATGAGCGCAGGTGAAACGTTTGCCTGTTTGGCAATGTCACGTATGCTGATATTTGTAAATGATTTTGTACTAAATAAATACAAAGCAGCTTCGATAATTTTTTGCTTACTTTCCTGTTTTTTTATATCACGTTTCATCAGTGGTCTCCTTCTGAGTGAATTCCTTGCTGTGTTATCTTTCAAATAATGAATGAAATGCTTTTCCCTTTCTATCATATTATTTTTTGACTGGCAAAACTATTACTTGCATGAATTTGTTGTGGAAAGTAGGGATATAACCCTTTATTCCGCAAATTCTTGGCAGTATTTAAGAATGAGAAGAATTTAGAGGTATTGGAATTTCTAAATAGCTATCGACCATCTAAGAAAAGATGGAAACTCAGAAGTCCGTCTAAGTGCATCTGCAGGGAATCAAGGTATTAGACTTTACGAACATAAATATGGATTAATTACCAAGGCTCCCTTTTTTTCGATTTATACATATTTCTATCAAGGTTGGAGAACTTATTTGTATCAATAAAATTAGGAGAAATTTTTTATGAACAATAACGTATTTAGGTTGATCAATCAGTTTTCTGGACGTTGTTCTCCCATGGATTTTTTAATGATCTTGATTTCAAATAGGATTCGTTATGTGTATATTTTTGTGTTGATTTTCTTGTGGTTTAGAAATGATTCATATAAAAAAGTGTTTAGTATTGCGGTGAAATCTATGGGGATTGTATTGATCATTAATACTCTAATTAAATTGTTTCATTTTAAACCACGTCCATTTTTGAATCATCGTGTTGGCATACTTATTCCTTCAAAAATGGACTCTTCATTTCCAAGTAAACATACTTTGCTAGCATTTGCTATATCTACGTCTATTTTTCTTTATGATCGTGTCCTTGGTTCAATCATGTGGATATTATCTATATTGACGGGTTTCTCACGTATTTGGGTTGGACATCATTATCCATCTGATATTATCGGAAGTGCCTTTATCGCCACTATGACTAGCATCATTTTAGATAAAATCTCTCAGAATGTTCAAAAAGCACCTATCATTTAAATACATCGTGTAGGGTACTATTTGAATTAATAAAGTACAAATGAAAATTTGTTTGGGACTTTACTGATTTTAATTTTTTTACAAGAATGCCCATCAAGAGTGGGCATTTTCAGTTGAAGGTAGAAGCAGGGGACGTTTCTCTGCTTCCTTTTTTATTTAGAAAGAGGCAAGGAACCTTCCCTTGCTTCGTCTTACAATTTCTGTTTACCTTACAAATCATATGATAAGCAAAAATTGACTCCTGCACAGCGTTTAGGGATTACAAATAAGAAATTTAAAATAGAATACATTTTGTATTTAAGGTAATTATTCCAATTAATGGTATTTATGGTAAAGTGAAATTACAAAAGTAAATAAGGGGGAGTAGTTATTTTGCTTATAGGACCTTTGGTATATTCTTTTATACCAGGAGTAATTATTTTGATGCTTACTTGGTGGCTTACTAAGAAGAAATTACCTTTATTTGTAAAGCTATTACCAAGTATTATAACATTTATCGCTGTGGTAGTTCTTTTTTATATTGGTTATGTAAAAGTTAGAGGGTGGGAAGGTGCCGCTTATTTATTTCTTGCCTTTTTCCTAACCATATTTGCAATTATATCTTTTATGATTGGAAAAAAGTTAAAACCAAGTTCGTAAAAACGATATTTTTCAAAGTACTCTTTCGATTAAAGATGCTAAAAGGAGCACCAATTAGTGCTCCTTTTTTGTTGTAATTGTCTCATAAATCGCCACCTGAAACAAATGCTAATCCTGTGTTGATAAAGGTGGGATTTTGAATGTTTTTAATTATTTTGTCCCCCTAAAGAGAACCCATTAGACGTAGCTCTGCTTCCTTTTTTATTTAGAAAGAAGCAAGGAACCTTCCCTTGCTTCGTCTTAGTCTTGAATCATTACTTAATGCAAGACTGTATAGACGCAGATAATTATATATAATTATCAAAAGGTGCTTATTGCATAAACAGCAGGTAAGTGCAACAAGGTAACTTTTTCGTTGGGATCTGACTTAAAGGAGGATAAATTATGGTCAAGTACGAAAGACCAAGAAGAATACTTTTAGATTTAGCAGTTTCTTTAGATGGATTTATCGAAGGTCCAAAAGGGGAAATAGACTGGTGCATTATGGATCCAGATATGAACTTCAAGAATTTCTTAAATAAAATAGATACTATCTTATATGGAAGAAAAAGTTATGATTTATGGGGGCAATATGAGCCTAATATTGAAGTTTCTGATGCAGAAAAAGAAATTTGGGGATTGGTCTATAGTAAAGAGAAATATGTGTTTTCAAAAACACAAAAAAGGTCAGAAAATAACGTTACTTTTATTAATGAAAATATTGAGAATGAAATAATCAAATTAAAGAATAAGCCTGGTAAAGATATATGGCTTTATGGTGGGGCAAGTCTAATTACAACCTTTGTAAACTTAGGGCTTGTCGATGAATTTAGATTATCTGTTCACCCTATTGTTTTGGGAGAAGGAAAACCCCTATTTATTGACATTAAGCAAAGGGTGAATCTAAAACTCGTTGAAACAAAAAGGTTTTCCTCTGGTGTCGTTCAACTATGCTATCATCTTAATGGGAAATGATATGAATCTTGAAATGATGTACTTAATCAAACGGGAAGTAAAGTTGAAAAAGGAACTTATATTTAAATCCTGTATATCTAATGTAATCAGTTAGCTAAGAAAGAAGCAGGGGACGTTTCTCTGCTTCCTTTTTTTATTTAGAAAGAAGCAAGGAACCGTCCCTTGCTTCGTTTTGAAAGAAACACTTGACAAACAACTCAAAGCACAGTAATCTTTCCACTATAGCGAATATAATTTACTATAGTATTTCGGAGGTGCGTATGATTTCAGCTAGCGAAACTATTAGTAGAAATATAAAAAGAATTCGGCAAGAAAGAAATCTTACATTAGATGATTTAGCTATATTAACTGGTGTTAGCAAGAGTATGTTGAGTGAAATTGAACGTTGCACAAAAAGTCCCACAATATCTGTGCTTGAAAAAGTATGTGATGGGATTAATGTTCCACTTGCTCAACTTACGCATACCGAAACGCCTCAAGTATCTATTTCTACAAATGATACCATTAAACATTATTCTGCATGGGATGGATTTGAATTATTTGTTTTATTTGAATTTGACCCAAATAAAAAGTTTGAAATATTTCGTCATGTAATTGCCCCTCATTCTGAACGTGTATCCGAGCGCCATGAATCAGGTATCAGGGAATATATTATCTGTACAAAGGGCGTTTTTAGTGTACAGGTTGAAGACAAAACGTTCCATTTGCAAGAAGGTGAAGCAATACAGTTTCTTGCTAATTGCAAACATAAATATTTGAACTTAACAAATCAAGATGTAAATATTGTTATGCTTCTATATCATGAATAGAGAGGTGTATTCTACTATAAATAACTATGTGAAAAGAACAATTAGGTTGATATTTGGACTTTTTTTATATGCACTCGGCTCTTTTTTAAGCATACAGGCTAACATAGGCTTAGCCCCTTGGGAAGCATTCAGTATGGGGGGGTCTTATCTGACCCATATATCGTATGGCAATATCGTTGTCATTTCTGGCTTTGTTATCATTGCAATTGATTTTGCGTTTAAAGAAAAAATTGGATTTGGTACAATTCTTAATGCTATACTGATAGGAAAGTTTGTGGATTTGATTCAATTTGCCAATATCGTTCCCTTGATGTCCAATTTTTGGCTTGGCATACTAATGCTCCTGTTAGGGCAAGTTGTTATCTGCGCTGGAAGCTATTTATATATTGGTGCATCCCTCGGTTGTGGACCCCGTGATGCACTCATGGTTGCACTTGGAAAGCGTATGCCAAAAGTACCCATAGGAGCAATACGAGGTTTAATAGAAGGTACCGTTCTTATTATTGGATGGCTGTTAGGTGCAAAGGTTGGCATGGGCACAGTAATATCTGTATTTGGTATTGGACTTATTTTGCAATTCACTTTTAAATTTCTACGCTTTGATGTAAAAAATATTAAGCATGAGAGTGTAGCTGATACAGTAAAAGTAATGAAATCGTAGCGAAAATAGTTGTTTCGCATTATATTAAAAGTGCGTTCTAAATTATAGTTTGTTTATATGCTAATTATTGCGGTAATCCCAATATAATGTATTTAATTAAACAAATATCGGCTCTCTATCTCTAAAATCTGCTGTTATTGTAAAAGGATAGGCTATATTGCATTGAACCATAAAGTTTTTGATCTTAAAACTTATTTATCGGTTTCAAATAATGGAAAGAAATACTCAGCTATCAGCAAAAACAAGGCTATTGGAAAAATCCAATAGCCTTGTTTTTTTTAAGTATGTCAGCCGCCAAATGATTCTGATGTTTCATTAGCAGCTTTATTCTTCTCTCTACGTCTCTGTTTTTTTGATTTCCTGAAATAAAGGAGCTCATAGAAGACCGGTACAATGACCAGAGTCAGCACGGTTGCCACTGCCAGACCGCCTATGACCACAACCGCAAGGCCTTTTGAAACAAGCGATCCGGTTTCTGGATCTCCAAATAGAATCGGGATCATTGCACAGATCGTAGCAACAGCTGTCATTAAAATTGGCCGAATCCTTGTAGCTGCCCCTTCAACAATGGCTTCTCTAATAATCATATGCTCTTCGTTTTGTTTTACCCTGTCTATCAAGACAATGGCGTTGGTCACGACAATTCCGATGAGCATCAACGCTCCAAACAGTGAAGTAGGGTCAATCGGCACTCGTGTGATTAGCAGTCCTAAAATCGCCCCAATGGATGCAAGTGGCAATGTCATTAAAATTGCTATCGGTGTACGCAAGTTTTTAAAGGTAATGACCATAATTAAGTAGACAAGACCAATTGATGCCAGCATGGTTAAACCTAGGTCAGCAAAGTCGCTTGCCTGTTGAGTTGTCGCTCCACCTGTGACTAGCTTAACCCCTTTTGGCAGCTTGAGATTTTTGGTTGCCTTATTAATTTTATCTGATACGACCGAAAGTTTTTCAGAATCAACAAGGATGCTGACCCTCAAGTACTGATCGCCGTCCTTATGAAGAACCGTGCTTGATTGTTCGCTTTTTTGAATGGAAGCAACATTACTAAGTGAGACAACACCTGTTTCCGTCATAATTTTGCTGTTTTGTAAATCTGCCTTTGATGTTGGGTTAAAGCCTGCATCCAGATAGACGTTGTTGTCTTGATTATTAAAATTAATTGTTCCAATTGGTGTTGGATTCATTAATGCACGAAGCTGCGTTGCGACCTGCTCCGTATTTGCCGCGTTGGAATTCACTTTTATGCTATAGACAGGCTTTGTTTCTTCTTGATTGCTTGAAACCTTGTTTACTCCTTTAATTCCCTTGATATGATCCATTACTTTTGTTGAAGCAGTAATTAAATCTTGATTATTTTTGCCCACAAGGTCAAGAGTGATTTCTGAACCGGAAGAAGTTCCCATCATCGAACCTGCTGAAACGGAAAGATCCCCATTTGGAAAATCACTTTTCAGTTTTTTAACATCTTTTATAAACTTATCTGCGTCCGCACCAGTTTTCATGATGACCGTATAGCTTGCTGCAGTTGGATTGCTGACCGAACCCCATTGTGCTTGTTCAGGATTATTGCCAGCTTGGGTAATCACATATTTGTACCCATCAAGGTCGCGAAGCTTCTTTTCAAAATCAAGCGCTTTTTGATTGAAGGTGTCAATTGGCGTTTGGCTAGGATATGTTAACGTTACACCAACATTTTCTGCATTTTTGGCATCGATTGCTCCCTTTGGCATTGCAAAGTAGAGGGCAATTGATCCGGCAAAAAAGATGATTGCTAGTAAAATCGGAACAAATTTATGGTTGAGTGACCATCTAAGTACCTTCTTATAACGCAACGGCTGCTTATATGCTGGGAGTTTTGCCTTTTTCAGCATTCCAAAGCTCATCAATGGAACAACTGTAAGTGCCACAACGAGTGATGTCAGCAATGAATACGTAATGGTTAACGCGAATGGATATATAAAACTCCTTAAAGAGCCTTGAATCAATCCCATCGGCAAGAAAACCGCCACCGTTGTGAGAGTTGAAGAAGTAATCGCAGATGCAACCTCTTTAACTGCCTCTAAAATTGTGGTTTTATTAAACTCATTTTCTTGTGTTTTTCGAAAAATATTCTCAATGACTACGATACTATCATCCACTAAACGACCGACTGCGACCGCAACCCCGCCAAGTGTTAAAATATTTAAGGTAATACCGGACTTCCACAATAGAAATAAGGTGATCCCTAATGAAAGCGGAATCGAGACAATTGTAATAACGGTTGAACGAATATTTCTTAAGAATAAAACAATGACAATAGTGGCAAAAAGTGCACCCATTAAAACTTCTCTCATCATGGTATTAACGGAATGCTGAATCATATCGGATGTCGAGAAAATAACTTCTGCTTTTGTACCCGAAACCTCTTTTGAGATTTTTTTGGCCTCATTATTTACCACTTTACCAACTGTAACGGCACTGGCATTATCTGCTTTTGTGATATCAATAGCTAAAGCATCTTTCCCATTGATCCGGGTAATGCTGTTCTGAATCGTTTCAGATTTTATTGTAGCTATGTCTCCAAGTTTTACTTTTGGTGCATTTGGTACGGGTGAAGGGATGGTTGCGTTTTTTAATGCATCCAAACTATCCATATTACCCAAAACCTTCAAGTTAGACATTTTCCCATCAATTGTTTTTTCACCAATCGATACGGCCATGTTCTGCCCTTGAAGAATACCCATCACAGATTGAAGCGGGATATAAGCCGCCATTTTCGCATTGTCCAGCTGAATAACGACTCTAGGATCGGACTTGCCATATAAAGATACATTCCCAACGCCATCCAAGGCTTTGAATTTAGGTACAATTTCCTTTTCGGCCTTATCCATGTTAGCCTTTGTTAATCCATCGCTAAATGTTAATGAAACTTCGGCAATCGGGATTTGATTTGTATTTAGCTGAACAACATTGGGCTTCTGCACTCCATTAGGCAGAGTTATCTTACTTAAATCAGATTCAACCTCAGCTTTCGCTTCTTTCATATCTGTCTTTGAATCAAAGGAAATGTTGACTTGTGAGTAGCCATCACCAGTTGTTGAGAAGACATCTGTTTTTCCTTTGACAGATGCCACTGCATTTTCAATTGGCGTTGTAACCTCATCAACCATTGTCTTAGAATCAAATCCCTGCCCCAGTGTTGCCACCGTAATAGCAGGATTATCTGCTTCCGGCAGAAATTCCATTGGCAGAGTGAAGTAGCTTACAATCCCTAATACGAGCGATATAGTAACAACTACTGTCACAGCCGCTTTGTTTTTAAACGCCCATTTTGAAAGTAAAGACATTAAATATAGCCTCCTATTTATCTTTGTTTCTCATCTATTTATGGTTAACCTGAGTTTGTCTTCTGGGAAACAAAAGAGTGTTTTTTATAACGATTAAAAAAATATAAATGGCTGACTTAAAGCATTATTCATTCTCTATTTTTAAACAAGTTTTGTACTCAATGTTCACCTCCATTACCGCATTGGATTTTATCCCACTCTTAACGGACAGTAAGACTCCCACTTCAAGATTCTGAGAATACGAAGAAGATAAGTGGGAGATCAACTGTCCGTAAAGGTCCGACGAGGGATTAAGGTCCTAGTCAGGCGAAAGCCACAGGACGTGGCGTTATTGAGCGTGATTAGTGAAATAAGATTTTCCTTTGGGCTTCAGCCCTTAGAAAAATCAATCAGGCTTTGCGTGACTAACCATCAGTGGGGGATGAATGGCAGACTAAAAGCGCGACGTCCTGTCGCAACGTCTGCACTAGCACGTCCTGTGCGTCGAAAACCCCCACTGATGGAAGTTTCACTTTATGTATTTTTCACTATTCAGTCGTTTCTGCGCGGCTTTACTTTTAAAATTTATAATTTCTTAGACTATTATGTAACAGCCTCTGGCATGAACCTTTTCTAAGTATTAAGTCTTAGATTCATACGAAACGAAGCTTGAAAAGGATATCTCGGAACTTGCAAATGAAAGGACGGTTCATTCAATCACCGTTGTCGGCGTTCTTTTTTCCTAAAATATCCAACCTAATACTACCAACATATTATTCCAATTGTCCAGTTTCTTTTGAAATTTCTGTCAATTTAGACATCTTAATATATTCGCTTATCCGATCCATACGTTTCCCATGTCCTTGATAATAACAAAATACATCTTTCTCTTTAACCTCGCTTTTTTAAAGAAATTATTGACCTGCTCAACGAAATTGAAACAGAACAGACTATTCAACTATTGAAACAGAATAATTCAACACGATTATTGTTAATGATGCCAATATTTGTAATAATCAAAAATAGAAAGGGTTAGGTTGAAAGTATAGGACAAAAATAAAATTGGAGGAAGGGTAATGGACAAAAGTGGGATGTTTAAAGATTTTAATTTTAAATTAGTGGTAATTGAAGCTTTATTGGATAAAGAACCATTATTTTTGGAGGAATTAACAGACTTAAAAGATAAGTATATAAATAGTTTTGAATGGTATTCTGGAGATGGACCAATTGTTGAAATCAGGGAATATTTAGAACAGTTAACTTTGGAGATAAGTGATTTGGAAAAGATTGAGTACCTTTGCTTTGATGGGGGTAATGAAATTTATCATTTCTTAAAGCCAGATTGGGATGGTGAGGATAGTTTATTTGATGTAACTTCTGTTGAAGGTTTTCAGAATCTAAAAAATTTAAAAACAGTGGATTATATTTCAATGTGTTATCCAAAAGTGTTAGAACCATTTAAACAAGCTGGAATTGCAATTCAGTATTAATGAGAGTTGAGATATTGAACTAATGGGCAGATTCATTTGATAAATTCTAGGGGAAAAAGGATAATTTTTTAATGGAGAGCAGATTAATAAAAGCAGGGATCTATGGTTTATTGTTTGGATTGGCTATCTCTATCCTGTTTGTCGATTATAAAGAAGTTACACAGGTAAGTAATAGTGAGTATGTAACTACTTATAAACCTATAATTGAATACATAGTATCAATCTTACGTTTCGGTATTATTGGAATGTTTTTTGGTATATTTATTGGCTGGAAGGGTTATGAAAAAAAACATAAATCACAACAAGAAAAATCATATTACTTTCCATTCTTTTTTGCTGTTTTTCTCGTTTCAATGATTTTAATGGTTGTTTTTAATTGGTAACAATATTTCCCAAACGGTGGATTTCCTTTAATAATGATCTTCAACAATCGGGTAGCTTTTGTTTTAATGTCCAAAATTATAAAAAGTTGAAAATATGCAAGCTTTTACTCATTTGAATATTTCAGTATTTTTATATTCAAAAAACATACTGCCATAAACGACATCTTTTGAATAGAAATATTAGAGTTATTATATGGAGGTTTTAAGAATGACTCATCTTCTTTTACAGAAGTTTGGATCAAGTGATTTTAATGATTATTTTAATCTGGTATCCAATGAATCAGTAATGGCGATGATAACAGAACGGTCAATTCCATTGGATGAAGCAGAAGTGAATTTTCAAAAATTATTAGAACGAAATAAAAAGTATGAAGAGTTCGGGTCATATAAAGTTTATAACAACACAACCAATCAATTTGTAGGTCTTGGAAGTTTGATTTTAAATGAAGTGATGACCAATGAAGCCGAATTAGGTTATATGCTTCTTCCAGAGCATTGGGGTAAAGGTTATGGCAGTGAGATTGCTGATATATTAATACGGAAAGCCGAAAAAACGAAGTTAAATCGGGTAACTGCGGTTATTGACCCTAACAATATTCCTTCAAGAAAAATATTAATTAAAAAAGGATTTATATCAGAGAAGTTGTGTGAGATTGAGGGACTACCTGGAGAAATTTTGATAAAAGGATTTATAAAAAAGGACTCTCTCGATAAACAAAAAGGGTCCATTCTTTAATAGGGAAGAATAGCTGTTTGTTTTTCAAGTTTCGTTCACCATTTGAAGAAATTAACTTAAAAGAAAAGATGAAATTATTAAAAAGTTTTTTCGAAAGCAATAAAACTTTTTTGAGAAAATAACCGTATTTGACCATTCAAAATATTCTTGGGGTATTGCTTTTCAAATAAATACATGCCTTGGAGGCCCCGTGTTAAGACATTCTGAAGCGAATAGAGTGAAAAAGAACTGAGAACTTTTATTATTTCTTAGCTTGACTGATATTTCTTGCACGAGGATCTCCCATTTATTATTATTCGCGTTTTCATTGTGCAGGTTTGGGAGGAAGAAAGTTAATATTTGGGGGATGCCCTAATTAATGATGCGAGTACTTTAAAATCGTGTTTCATCTTAAGAGTCGATTCGAAAACGACGATTGCTTGCCTTTTTTCTGCATTTATCAGGTATTTCATTTTATTGGGTCCATTTAGATTGACATTCTCAACTAATGGGAGCGACCCTCGCAGAAGAAATACTTTTTTTCACATCTCCATTATTCACCCATAAACTAAACTGGGGTGATGAATGTGTTTCAACGGAATCTAATAGACAAAACAACATATCATCAAAAATATTTTCGTCCATCATGTTTGCCAGCTTTAAATTTAAGATTTAAAACTTCAGCGTTCTTCCAACCTTATTATGAAAAGAAACATGACCAAATCCACTTACCAATTGAATGGACCAAAACCCCAGAAGACACTGTTCTCAATTACTTTAGCATTCTGCGAGAAGCAGAAAATATGGCAGGGAGAAGTTGCGGTACGGTGGGTCATGCACGTATCCCTTTTCCACTTGCCTATAATTTCTTGTCCGAGGAGTATCAAAGAAAACTCAGTTATGAAGCCTTTTTTCATTCGTTTGCTGGTGTAGGTCATACGAGTTTGATAAAGCTTTGTAGAGTACCAGATATAAAGCATGGAATAAGGTTCTTTTATGAAATTGAAACGATTGAGGGATTTGAGGGTAAACGAGCAGAGTATTTTGGGTATTATTATGGATATATTCAGCTTGTTCATGAAAAGGAAGGGTATCGAATTTCAGATATGAGTAAGATTGAGGAGGACTTTTTGTGTGCTCCTTATCACGGATGGAGTCATGACGCGGACTCAGCTGTGGAGGTGAAATATGGGAATTGGTGCAAGTTGATTCAGAAAAGATACCCAACGGTAACAAATGGATATGTTAAAAATATATATTTTAGGGGCACGGATGGAGCAGATTATTGTTTGATTTTTTTCACATTAACGAATGGAACGGACGTAGAAATTGCTCAATTTCGTAAAGTAGGCAATGAACGTTGGAAACAAATTAACATCAAGCCCGAAGAAGACTGTTTAAAAGAAACAGGTAATTGATATAACTAATAATTGCATATGGCACATTATGCCAATATTTCTTCACCCAACCAAAGAATGTGCTAAAGCTACCGACCCAACTCCACTCAATGTATTAATATGGCCGACCCTCGAAAATGTACTTAATATAAAGATATAGGTTAAATGAGAGGATGCTTAGGGAATCCTATTTAAAATAAAACCTAAAACTTCATGCGATTCTAATTTCATTGTAAACTTGAAATGTAATGCTAACTTGAGCCGTATAAATTTGAATGAAGTGGCTTGGTGCGTTCTGTTAAACCATCGAATCCACAATTCCAAGGAGGAATACCCATGTCAAATCAAAAGCAAAAAATCGTCCCGCATTTATGGTATGACAAGGAAGCAAAAGAAGCAGCCGAGTTTTATGCTTCCATATTCCCAGAATCAAAAATCACAAATTTTACAACGATCCGTGACACTCCCTCCGGCGACTCTGATATGGTGTCTTTCGAGCTATGGGGACAGAAATTTATGGCGATTAGTGCAGGTCCTTTTTTCAAGATTAATCCGTCAATATCTTTCATCGTTAATTTTGACCCATCGCGGGAAAAAGACGCAAGAGAAAAAATCAATGAGGTTTGGGACAAATTGTCCGAAGGTGGCACCGTGTTAATGCCGTTGGATCAATATCCATTTAGTGAGAGGTATGGCTGGATTCAGGATCAGTATGGTTTGTCTTGGCAGTTAATTCTATCCAATCCAGAAGGGGAAGAGCGACCTGCAATTGTCCCATCCCTTTTGTTTGTTGGTGATCAATGCGGCAAAGCGGAAGAGGCGATGCACTTCTATTTATCGTTCTATAAGAACGCAATGGAAGGACATATCGCTCGCTACCCCAAAGGCATGGAACCTGACAAAGAGGGAACGATCATGTTCTCGGATTTTAGCTTAGAAAATCAGTGGTTTTCCGCAATGGATAGCGCGCACGAGCATCCATTCAAGTTTAACGAGGCCGTCTCATTTATGGTTTACTGCGATACACAAGAAGAGATTGACTATTACTGGGAAAAGCTCTCTGCTGTTCCTGAAGCCGAGCAATGCGGTTGGCTAAAAGATCAGTTTGGTGTATCCTGGCAAATTGTTCCAAGCAAGATGGGCGAGATGATGAATAATGCCACACCCGAACAACTTGCGCGCATTACGAAAGCTTTTCTTAAAATGAAGAAGTTTAATCTTGAAGAACTACAGAGAGCATACAAGGAATAGCGAGAATACAGCTTATGGAAAATCTGAGTATGTTAAACAAATGATAGAAGAGTTTAGAGAATTACATAAATGAAACTTCATTTTCCTTTGATGATGATATCTTTATGTCTGGTGAAATTGTATTTCACTGGGCTTTTTTTTCGGATTAAGGATTACTTTTCTTTTTAAACTATTTTATAATGAACATATAATTTAAGATTGAAGGTGCCAGAAAGATGAAATTTCCCAAAAATATTTTATTAGATTCTATTGCTGAACGTAAAAACGATCCCATTTATGGTTTAGAGTTTGTTCAGGAACTCGGAAACGATGATGCTGGGTATTCCGAAATGATAGTCGTTATTTTTAAATACAAGGATAAATACTATAGTGTTGAAATCCAACATGTAAACGGGGAAAATAATTACGATCATTGGGACGATGAAGTAGAATGTTCAGAGGTATTAAGAAAAGAAGAAATTCATTATTATTGGGAAGAAGTTAAAAAATAAATTTCGTTTGTGTAGAATAAATTAAGCTGTAACTTGTTAGATTCTAATGATGATCTAAGCTAGTTTTGGTGGGTTGATTTTCATGCGCAAAATTGGAGAAGCAACCGCAAGGGCTTATTTTTCAGTTGTTTAATGACTAATCATTTTAATGGAGCTACCACAACATTTTTTTCTTGAAATGAGAAAATATAGCCGTTTGGCAATTGGAGTAATTAGTTTTTTGCATATGCATTGTTAGCCTTCTATTTACGTTATATACATAAAACGTAAATAGAAGGCTTTTATTTATGGAAATGTAGAAATTCAGGAGAGGAGGAATCCAATAAATCTTGAAAAAAGGGAACAACAAGAAAGTGTACAATTAAAGTAATTGGACTTCAAATAACGAAAATGAACGAACCCTGAGATGATTCAATTGCAAGAAGGAATTACTATTGTAAAAAAAGGAATATTATTAAATGATTATTAAAATCACATAGGATATACTAGCAAGGTTCAAGTTAGAGCATTTTAAACAAATGAATAAAGGAAAAAGGTTCTGGAATGAGCTCTTTTGCTTCTATTTTTAGAAGAAGTTCAGATAACGGATAAGAGCAATTGAATCTATTTTTCCAAATCTAAACGACAAGGAGTGACAATTAATGATCCTTTGTGAATGGAGAGATTTTTCAACAGATACAGAAACTTATACGTTGGAACGTTTTGAAGAAATCATGAACGACGAATTTGAGGCTATGCTGGTACAAGAAAATGAAAATATTCCATCATACATTTGGACGTCCAACTATGTAGTGATTGTAAAAAAATATCAAAAGTTAATTATGGATGTTTCATTTGAAAAAATACCAAGAAATCCTGTTTGTGAGTAAAAGATTGTAATGGTTTTAAGATATGGATTCATTTCAAACCTCATGATCATCCAATTTGATCAAGTTATTAAAATGGATATCAGTTGGGATTAAGGAACAAATAGTCAAATTTACCTCTAAAATAATGCTAGAAAACTTCTGCCCCCTTTTTTCATATTCACTAATTTATTTTTTTAAAATAAATATTAGCTATAAGTTTGTATTACATTTTCTGCGATTTGAGGATCAAGGAATCCTTTTTGACCCAATACGATTTGTTAAGGGTCTTTTTTTATGGAGTTAGGCAACAAACATTCATCAAAAGGGTGGGAGTTTTGATTGCACTCATTTTGAAGAAGGGTGTTTTCACTATAATGGCAAATAGTCAAAAAATCTGTTTCTAAATTACCCAGTATTTTAAAAAGCAATTTGCTAATAAAAAATTTAAATCCAAGTAATATAAAAAGGAAGTAGCCTTACTTAATAAAGTCTACTTTCATTAAGTTACTCTAAACAGTTCCATCGGACTCATCAGAGTTCAAGGAAACTTTTCAATATTAAACAATTAGGTGTTGGAACAGACAACTTAGGAGGGGGTTTAGATGGCAGTGGCAAAAAATTCAACTATTTCACAGACTCCTTCTGAAATAATCAATGACTTAGTTGAAAAAGGTCAAAAAGCATTAAACCAATTAGAGAGTTTTAATCAGGAACAAATAGATAAAATTGTCCATGCAATGGTCTTAGCCGGTCTAGATGCACATATGCTCCTTGCCAAAATGGCGGTAGAAGAAACTGGCAGAGGTGTTTATGAAGACAAGGCGATTAAAAATATTTTTGCAACAGAATACATTTGGAATTCCATCAGGGATAATAAAACTGTCGGTGTCATTAGTGAAGATAAACAAACAGGGATTATTGAAATAGCTGAGCCAGTCGGTGTCATTGCAGGGGTAACGCCAACGACGAATCCAACATCAACCACGATGTTTAAATCCATTATCTCAATTAAAACGAGAAATCCGATTATCTTTGCCTTCCATCCCTCTGCACAAAATTGTAGCAGAGAAGCAGCTAGGCTTCTTTTAGAGGCTGCAGTCAAAGCGGGTGCTCCAGAAAATTGTATACAATGGATAGAAGTCCCTTCCATTGAGGCTACCAAAAGTCTCATGCATCATGAAGGAGTGGCCCTTGTATTAGCGACAGGTGGTGCAGGCATGGTTAAATCTGCTTATAGTACTGGAAAACCTGCTTTAGGGGTTGGTCCAGGGAATGTTCCTTGCTATATTGAAAAAACGGCAAAAATTAAAAGAGCAGTCAATGATTTACTCATATCCAAAACCTTTGACAACGGTATGATTTGTGCCTCCGAGCAAACGATAGTGGTTGATGAAGAAATATACGATGAAGTGAAAAAGGAACTGATTGAAAATAATTGTTATTTCGCTACATCAGAGGATAAAAAGAAATTAGAAGGGCTGGTCATCAATGAGCACACTTGTGCTGTAAATGCTGACATTGTTGGGAAATCCGCGTTTGAAATTGCCACTTTTGCAGGTGTAGGTGTACCAAAAGATACCAAAATTTTGATTGTGGAATGTGAAAAGGTTGGAGAACCTTTAACAAGGGAGAAATTAAGTCCAGTATTAGCTTCGATCATCGTAAAAGGAAAAGAGGAAGGGTTCGAAGCCTGTCAGAAAATCCTTGAATTAGGGGGACTAGGACATTCAGCCGTCATCCATAGTACTGATGATGAGATACAAAAAGAATTTGGACTCCGGGTAAGAGCCTACCGTGTAATTTTGAATTCACCTTCTACCCATGGAGGAATTGGTGATTTATACAACGCCTACATTCCTTCATTGACATTAGGCTGTGGTTCATATGGGAAAAACTCAGTATCTGCGAACGTCACTTCTGTTCATTTATTAAATTTCAAAAAATTAGGAAGAAGAACCAACAACATGCAATGGGTTAAACTACCTCCTAAAATTTATTTTGAACGATATTCCATTCAGTATTTAGAAGTAATGGAAGATATAGAAAAAGTGTTTATCGTTACGGATCCTGCGATGGTGAAACTTGGATATACAGATATTATTAAGTATCATTTGGAAAAACGAAGTAAAAGGGTTCAGATTGAAATCTTCTCAGATGTTGAACCAGATCCGTCAGACTTAACCGTCTTAAAAGGAGCCGAGCGTATGAGGGCATATGAGCCAGATACCATTATTGCCTTTGGAGGAGGCTCCGCAATGGACGCAGCTAAAGGAATGTGGCTGTTCTATGAATATCCTGATACATCGCTAGAGGGTCCGAAACTAAAATTCCTTGATATTCGGAAACGTGCCTATAAATATCCAAAATTAGGCCGTAAAGCGCAATTTGTAGCCATCCCTACAACTTCAGGAACGGGTTCAGAGGTAACTCCATTTACGGTTATTACAGACAAATCTAATAATATTAAATATCCGTTGGCGGATTATGAGTTAACTCCTGATGTAGCCATTATTGACCCTCAGTTTGTTACAACTGTTCCGAAAAGTATTACAGCGGATACAGGCATGGACGTTTTAACCCATGCAATTGAAGCCTTTGTCAGTGTTTTAGCTAACGATTATACGGATGGGCTTGCTCTGCAGGCTATTAAAATGGTATTTGATTATTTACCAAGAGCGTATAAGGAAGGCAATGATTTGGTGGCTCGTGAAAAAATGCATAATGCATCCGCAATTGCCGGAATGGCATTTGCGAATGCTTTCCTAGGAATTAATCATAGCTTGGCACATAAAATCGGTGCCGAGTTTCATATCCCACATGGTCGCGCGAACGCAATATTAATGCCACATGTTATCCGGTTTAATGCAAAAAAGCCAACGAAATTTACACCATTTCCTAGGTATGAACATTTTATTGCCGATCAACGATATGCCCAAATCGCCCGCATGTTAGGATTAAACGCTTCAACCACTGAAGAAGGGGTTGAAAGTCTGGTTACAGCGATTATCAACTTAGCGAAAGAATTAAATATCGAAATGAGCATTGCTGCTCAAGGAGTTAATGAACATGAATTTAAAGAAAAAGTTTCATATTTAGCTGACAAAGCGTTCGAAGATCAATGTACAACAGCTAACCCAAAAATGCCTCTTATAAAAGAACTAGAGGAAGTTTATTTGAATGCTTTTATAGGTGTTTAAATAGGTGCTTTTGACAATTAAAACGGAGTTAAAAGCAGCACCGTTTTTCTCAAATCTCCATTAGAGGTGATGATAATGGAACAATGGGACGGGTTTCATAAAGGTCCATGGATCAAAAAGGTAAATGTTCGTGATTTCATTATTAAGAATTATTCTCCATATGAAGGGGATGATTCCTTCTTATCTCCAGCTACAGAAGCAACTAATGCATTATGGGCGAGAGTGATGGAATTAACCAAACAGGAACGAGAAAAAGGTGGAATCCTTGATATGGACACTGAAGTTGTTTCCACCATTACCTCACACGGTCCTGGATATTTGGATAAGGAACTCGAAAAAATAGTGGGAGTTCAAACGAATCAACCATTTAAACGTTCGATGCAGCCTTTTGGTGGAATACGGATGGCGAAAGCTGCTTGTGAATCATATGGCTTTCAATTAAGCCCTGAAGTTGAAAAAATCTTTACGGAGTATCGTAAAACACACAATCAAGGTGTTTTTGATGCCTATACAAAAGAAATGCTGCTTGCACGTAAAGCAGGGATCATAACCGGATTACCCGATGCTTATGGCCGCGGACGAATTATCGGCGATTATCGACGGGTTGCTTTATATGGCGTAGATTTACTAATGAAAGAAAAACAAAAAGACTATAATCATACGAGTAAAATTATGACGGAAGATAACATCCGTTTACGAGAGGAACTTTCAGAACAATATCGAGCACTAGCAGAGCTTAAACAACTGGGTACCATTTATGGATTTGACCTGTCGCGGCCTGCTCAAAATGCACGAGAAGCATTCCAATGGTTATACCTTGCTTATCTTGCAGCCATTAAAGAGCAAAACGGTGCAGCAATGAGCCTTGGCCGGGTATCTACCTTCCTTGATATATATATAGAAAGGGACCTTCAAAATGACCATTTGACAGAATCCGAAGTACAAGAAATTGTTGACCATTTTATAATGAAGCTTCGAATAGTAAAATTCGCCCGTACACCTGATTATAATGAATTATTCAGTGGTGACCCTACTTGGGTAACAGAAGCGATTGGAGGTATGGCACAGGATGGACGTTCCTTGGTTACAAAAACCTCTTTCCGTTTTCTTCATACACTTAATAATCTAGGTCCGGCACCAGAACCCAATATAACCGTTTTATGGTCTCAAAGGCTGCCCGAAAACTTTAAACATTATTGTGCCGAAATGTCAATAAAGACCAGCTCCATTCAATATGAGAATGATGATATTATGCGCTCTGAGTATGGGGATGATTATGGAATTGCCTGCTGTGTATCTGCAATGGAAATTGGGAAGCAAATGCAATTCTTTGGGGCGCGGGCAAATTTGGCAAAAGCTCTTCTATATGCGATAAATGGCGGTATAGATGAAAAGCTGGATATTCAAGTGGGCCCTTTGTACAAGCCGATTACTTCAGAAATATTAAATTATGAAGAGGTCATGCAGCGGTTTGACCAAATAATGGAGTGGCTTGCCGGTTTATACATTAACACCTTAAATATCATTCACTTTATGCATGATAAGTACAGCTATGAAAGAATTGAAATGGCTCTGCATGATACGAAAATTCTTCGGACTATGGCTACAGGTATTGCTGGCTTAAGCGTGGTTGCTGACTCCTTAAGTGCAATAAAATATGGTGAGGTTAAGGTTATCCGTGATAAAAAGGGGTTAGCAGTCGATTTTGAAACGACTGGTGATTATCCAAAATACGGCAATAATGATGAACGTGTGGATAGCATCGCTGTTGAAGTGGTGGAGACTTTTATGCAAAAGCTGCGTAATCATTCAACGTATCGTGATTCCGTTCATACCTTGTCGATTTTAACGATTACATCTAATGTAGTTTACGGGAAGAAAACAGGAAACACACCAGATCAGCGCCGAGCAGGTGAACCTTTTGCGCCTGGAGCAAATCCGATGCATGGACGTGATACAAAAGGAACCTTAGCTTCCCTTGCGTCAGTCGCGAAGCTTCCTTATAGCGAAGCAATGGATGGAATTTCTAACACCTTTTCTATCGTTCCAAAAGCATTAGGGAAAGAAGAAGGAGCACAAACACGCAATCTGGTTTCCATTTTGGATGGATATGCTAATTTAACGGGACACCACCTAAATGTAAATGTTTTGAATAGGGAGACCCTAATGGATGCAATGAAACATCCGGAACATTATCCACAATTAACTATTCGCGTTTCTGGTTATGCCGTAAACTTTATTAAGTTAACTAAAGAACAGCAACTTGATGTCATAAGTCGAACATTCCACGAGTCCTTGTAGTGAAAGCATAGGAGCTACTCTTTTTGTGTAGCTCCTTCCTAAAACGAAGAGGGGACATCGCTTTGCTAGGAAATATTCACTCCATTGAACCACTTCAAGAACCCATCATTTTTAAATAATAAACCTTAAAAATTAAATACCATATATTGTCTGAAAAATTAGTATTTCCTGAATAGAATATACTTCCTAACAATAAAAAAATCGAAATAATCCATGACTTTCTTTTCCCTTTATATAGAGATCCCTACTTTACATCTTTTGGATCTACGTAACATTTCTTCACCTGCTAAGAAAGTGGATTTTTCAGAAATATCAAGAAAATAGATTTAATATTTGAATATTCAAATGCTTTTAATTTGACTTTTCTCGGCTGTTTTATTTCCAGTCTGTTTCTTAAGTAATCTTGTATTTTTTTTGATTAGTTGGGCATTAACTAATGTGATATCAAAGTAATCGGCTTCTAATAGATTTCTTTATTTTTAAATTGGAATGAGTGACGTTACATGCTGATGCCACCTTACTAGTAAATAAGTATCCTAAAATGAGGGGAGAATATAAGAACAATCTGATAGGTAAAAATATCTATTGTTCAATGATTATTGGTTATGAACTAAAGGAATTTATGGAGGGGTTCCCTATAAAAGTTATTTTAATACATGGATTTAATAAAAATTCTAAGGATATGAGAAAGTTAAAACGAAATTTAGAATCATTGGGATATGAGTGTTTTTCACCCAATCTGCAACTAACATATAAAGAAATAGAACATGCAGCATTTGTTTTAGAAGGCATATTGAAAGAAATTACATTCAATTTAAAAGAAAATGAAAGAATCCATTTGGTTGGTCACAGCACAGGAGGATTGGTTATAAGAAAATTGATTGTCAATACGAAATATATTGAAAAAATTGGGAGATGTGTACTTATTGCTACACCCAATAATGGGAGCAAGTTGGCTACTATAGCAGGATCTATGAGGGTATTTGTTGAACTTTACAAAACATTGAAATCCTTAAGCTACGAATCGGTAAGACAACTTCATCTTGAGAATGATCCTAAAATCGAAATGGCTGCGATTGCGGGGAATAAAAATAATTTATGGTTAGGCAGTTTGATTGGGGATGAAAATGATGGCAGAGTCGAAGTTGAATCGGTTTATTTTCCTCATTTAAAGGATTTTTTAGTCCTCCCTTATGGACATAAAGAAATACATCACCAAGCTGAAACAGCCAAAAGGGTAGATGCTTTTTTAAGGACTGGAAAATTAGAATAAAAATCTCTGTTGAAATGAAGTCTATTTCCGCTGGAACTGGGCTTTTTCTGTGAGAAGCATTTGGCAACATAAATTTCCTAAAAATGAGTGATATTAAAATGAAAACTGCTTTTTTTCTTACAAATTGTTGTATAAATGGAACCTAGACTATAATATAAGTATTGGTTGGTTATTATTTTAAGAAAGGAATGAATGAAATGTTTGAAAAAATTGACGAACTTTCAATAAATTCGATTCGTACATTAGCCATTGACGCCATTGAGAAAGCGAATTCAGGGCATCCTGGAATGCCTATGGGGGCTGCTCCTATGGCCTATACCCTTTGGACTCGCTATATGAATATCAATCCCAAAAATCCTGAATGGTTTAACCGTGATCGTTTTGTACTATCTGCAGGTCATGGTTCTATGCTTTTATATAGCTTGCTGCATTTAGCAGGATATGACGTAACACTTGACGATCTTAAGAATTTTCGTCAATGGGGCAGCAAAACACCTGGGCATCCTGAATTTGGCCATACTTCTGGCGTAGATGCAACAACTGGTCCGCTTGGGCAAGGGATTTCCATGGCTGTTGGGATGGCGATGGCTGAACGTCATTTAGCCGCAGTCTACAATAAGGATCAATATGAACTCGTTGATCACTATACATATAGCATTTGTGGTGATGGGGACTTAATGGAAGGGGTTTCCGCTGAAGCAGCATCACTTGCAGCCCACTTGCAATTAGGAAAGCTAGTTGTGCTTTACGATTCCAATGATATCTCTTTAGATGGCGATTTATCTAAATCTTTCTCTGAAAGCGTGCAACAAAGATTTCAAGCCTATGGCTGGCAATATCTGCGCGTAGAAGATGGCAATGATTTAGAGAAAATCGCAAATGCCATTGAAGAAGCGAAAAAGGATGAAAATCGTCCAACCTTAATCGAAGTAAAAACAATCATTGGCTATGGTTCACCAAATAAATCTGGTAAATCAGCTTCCCACGGTGCTCCGCTTGGCGCTGATGAATTAAAATTGACAAAAGAAGCTTATCAATGGACTTTTGAAGAAGATTTCTATGTTCCCGAAGATGTGTATGACCATTTTAAAAAGCATATCCTTGAAAATGGGGAAAAGAAAGAAAAAGAATGGAATGATCTCTTCGCATCCTATAAACAAGAATACAAAGAACTTGGTGCTCAGTTAGAGAAAGCCATTAAGGGCGAGCTTCCTGAAGGCTGGGATCAAGATCTTCCTAAATATGAGGTTGGAAAAAGCTTAGCAAGCCGTGCATCATCAGGTGAATCGATTAACGGAATGGCGAAAAATCTTCCAACCTTATTCGGAGGCTCAGCGGATTTAGCTGGATCCAATAATACCATGATTAAAGGAGAAGGTGACTTTACGCCTGATTCCTATGCAGGGCGTAATATTTGGTTTGGTGTTCGTGAATTCGCAATGGGTGCGGCCTTAAATGGTATGGCTTTACATGGTGGTGTGAAGGTCTTCGGAGGAACCTTCTTCGTATTCTCTGATTATCTCAAACCAGCCATTCGTTTAGCTGCTTTGATGAAACTACCAGTAACTTACGTGTTTACACATGATAGTATCGCTGTTGGTGAAGATGGTCCTACTCATGAACCTATCGAACAGTTAGCAGGTTTACGTGCTATGCCGAATCTTTCCGTGATTCGTCCAGCAGATGGAAATGAAACAGCAGCTGCTTGGAAGCTTGCAATCGAATCAACCAATCATCCAACTGCACTTGTATTAACTCGTCAAAATCTTCCTACATTGGAAGGTACAGTTGAAAATGCTTATGATAAAGTGGCAAAAGGAGGATATGTTGTTTCACCTGCAAAGAAGGAATTAGCAGATGCTTTATTAATAGCTGCTGGTTCTGAGGTTAACCTTGCTGTTGAAGCGCAAAAAGCTCTTGAAAGCGAAGGTATCTCTGCTTCTGTTATCAGCATGCCATCATGGGATCGTTTTGAAGCCCAATCGAAAGAATATAAAGAAAGCGTCCTTCCGAAAACGGTGAAAAAACGTCTTGCCATCGAAATGGGCTCTTCACTTGGCTGGCATCGTTATGCAGGAGACGAAGGAGAAGTATTATCCATCGACCAATTTGGTGCATCTGCTCCAGGAAATCTGATTATGAAAGAATATGGTTTCTCTGTAGAAAATGTTGTCTCACGTGTAAAAGCTTTGCTCCAAGATTAAGCGAAACAACAAGATCAGCTGGATGAAATAGATACACTTCATCCAGCTTTCTTTCTATTTTTGAAAAACCCCTTGGAAAATATGAACGATTTAATCTATTCGACAAAAAAAGTGTAAATTTTTGACGCCTTCAGACAAAGAATTGAAAGAATATTCTATATAATAGTAGAAAAACAAGTCTAAGAAGGAGGGGTTTCGGTGAGAATTTATCAAGTCTATTTAATAGAGGATGAGTTTGCCACCCATTACTTCGGAAGAGAGCGGCTGTTTTACCAACTATTTTATGAATATCGACATTCAAAAGGTGAGTTACACGAAATTATTAAGAAGCAAATTGATTATATAACCAAATCGATACCTAATTTGCGATTGCATCATTTTATCAACCAGCAATTGCAAAGGTTCAAGGATTTTCGTGCAGAAAATGGGATATATTATATAGAGAATAAAAAGTTAGGGAGTGCGAAATTAGAGGTTTTTGAAAAGGCTCTTCTTTTGCAGGCTTTTGGTAACTATGAGGCGGAGACCTTGTTTTTTGAAGTTCTTCGGAAAAGTGAAACCTCTTTTATTGCGATTGATCTCGAAAATCAACGATATGGTTGGTTAAAACCAATAAAAGAGAGGAAATTTGTTTAAAAAGGGAAGAAATTATTTCGCAAATATTGTATAATACCTTTTGGTCTAGTACACTGTAAATTAGACAACATGAAGGAGGAAGTATTCAATGTGGATCTACATTCTAGTTGGTATACTAGCGCTTCTTGCTGGTGTAGCACTAGGATTTTTCATTGCTCGTAAATATATGATGAGCTACTTAAAGAAAAATCCGCCAATTAATGAACAAATGTTAAAAATGATGATGATGCAAATGGGCATGAAGCCATCACAAAAGAAAATCAATCAAATGCTGAACGCGATGAACAAACAACAAATGAAATAGGTTTTTTGTCTTTCCCTTTGGGACAAGGGTCTAGAGTTTGATTGAAAACCATTATGAATGGATTCACAGATTGACTTAGTTAAAAAGGTGAATCCTTCCTTCAATTATTGTACTCATAATCGGTTTATACTTCTTTTAAAACTGTAAAGGTCACTTTTCTGGTGAATGATTACTAGAAAGAGTGGCCTTTTTGTATTTTTAGTGAGCAAAAATAGCAAGCTGATGAATTTATTTAATATATGAAGTCCTTAGGTTACTATGCATATTTTCACGCATTTTGTATTTAATAATAAAATGGAACCAGTCTCCAGTCATTGGACATACTATTAAAGTATAAACTAAAAAGTGTGATTTCTTTCCTTTGAAGCTACTGGGTTGAAATTTCACTGGATAAAATGAAAACAAATCCTTTAAAAAGAGAAGGAAATGAAAAGGTAGAAATAGAAGTAAAGATATGGTAAATACAAGGGGGCGTAAATATGGGTTTTTTAGATGGTTTGATGGGCAATGTATCAGAGGTTGATATTGCTTCGGTGGAAAAGGAACTAGAAGTGATTATCACAGATCACGAAAGGGTGGAAAAGGCGTATAAACTGATTCGTGATTTGATTGTCTTTACAAATACACGGTTAATCTTAATTGATAAGCAAGGTGTAACAGGGAAAAAGGTCGACTACCATTCGGTACCGTATAAGAGCATTACTCATTTTAGTGTAGAAACAGCGGGAACCTTTGATTTGGATGCAGAATTAAAAATTTGGATTTCAAGCACAGTTAATCCGGTCACTAAGCAATTTAAAAAGGATAAAAGTATCTATGATGTGCAAAAGACATTGGCATCCTATGTGGCAAAATAAAATATTTTGTAGGGGGTTTGGATAAATCCAAGCCTCTTTTTTTGCACTTTAAGAAAACATAAATTGGCAGCAATGATGAGAATTCGACGTAGTGGCCAATTCTAGGAATAAAGTATAAGTGTAACTACGCCTCTGTCTTCGCCTGAAGGCTCGCCAATCGGCGAGTTTTCTTTAAATGTATGTAAAAAAAGATATCGTATCAATCTTCCTTATTTTGCAAATATTTGTTAAACTAGGTAAGCCATTTCTTTTTATTATCGAAATATTACATCTTCCTACTTGAAAGACGTCTGCATGATGAGGGTGCTTAATTAGGATGTTGAATATGGAGTTTGGTGGTGGATACATATGAAAGTATTTTTAGATTTGATGTGGTATTTTAAGCAAGAGAAAAAAGCCTATATTAACGGCATCATACTGCTATTATTTGTTGCACTCTTACAGTTAATACCGCCAAAGGTGATTGGCATTGTGGTGGATGAGATTAAGAACCATTCATTAACAAGCGGTGATTTGTGGAAGTGGATGCTTATTCTAGCTGTCTCAGGGTTGTTTATGTACGGTTTGCGATATTATTGGAGGATAATGATATTTGGTTCTTCTGTCAAATTAGGAAGGCAGCTTCGCAATCAGCTTTATCGACATTTCACTAAAATGTCTCCTTCCTTTTATCAAAAACGGAGAATTGGGGATCTGATGGCCCATGCAACAAATGATATTCAGGTAATTCGAGAGACGGCAGGCTCAGGAGTTCTAACTCTCATAGATTCCTTATCGACAGGTGGCTCTGTCATTATTACGATGGCGACAACGATTAGTTGGAAACTTACATTGATTAGTTTATTACCAATGCCGCTTATGGCCATTCTTACTAGCTGGTACGGTAGTTTGTTGCATAAATATTTTGATAAAGCTCAGGCCGCTTTTTCTTCATTAAATGATAAAACACAAGAGAGCATAACAGGAATTAAGGTCATTAAAACCTTTGGTCAGGAAAAAGAAGATATCGAGGATTTTCGTAAGCAATCCGAGGATGTCGTTAAGAAGAATATGTTAGTAGCGAAAATCGACTCGCTCTATGATCCAACGATTTCTATTATTGTTGGAATCTCTTTCTTTTTATCCATTGCCTTTGGAGCGAAATTTGTTTTAAATGGAGAATTGACAATCGGGGAATTGGTTTCCTTTACGACCTATTTAGGGCTATTGATATGGCCAATGTTGGCGTTTGGCTGGCTTTTTAATATCGTGGAAAGAGGTCGGGCGTCATACGACCGAGTGATGAGATTGTTGGCTGAAAAAGCGGAAATCGGTGACAAGGAGGATGCTGTCAACATCACACCTTCAGGGGATTTACAATACGCCATCCATCGTTTTCACTACCCAGGGGAAACGAAGGCTGTTTTGCAAGATATTGATTTTTCCATCAAACGGGGAGAAACACTTGGGATTGTCGGAAAGACCGGGGCGGGAAAAACAACTTTATTAAAAGTATTGATGAGAGAATTTGAGATACTAGATGGAAATATTACTTTTGGCGGACGTCCAGTAACGGATTATCAAATTCACTCGTTAAGAGAAGCAATCGGTTATGTGCCACAGGAGCATTTTCTTTTTTCTCAAACGGTCGCGGAAAATATCGCTTTTGCAGAACCCGATGCCCCAATGGAAAAAATCAGGCAGGCTGCGGAAATTGCTAGTATTCATGAGGATATTCTTGGTTTCACGGATGGATATGAAACGATTGTAGGAGAAAGAGGTGTATCACTATCAGGGGGGCAAAAGCAACGGATATCCATTGCAAGGGCTTTATTAATGGAGCCTGAGGTTTTAATTTTGGATGATTCCCTATCTGCAGTCGATGCGAAGACAGAGGAGACTATTTTGTCGGCATTGAGGGAGAATCGCCATGGAAAAACGACAATTGTGACGGCTCATCGTTTAAGTGCGATTCAGCATGCCCATTTAATTCTCGTCCTCGATGAAGGAAGAATTATTCAAAAAGGATCACATGACGAGCTAATGGGAGAAGAAGGTTGGTACAAGGAAATGTTTTTACACCAACAACTTGAAGAATTAATCGAGCATGGAGGTTAGTGCGATGAAGAAGCTGGATGCTGGAGAAGCAAAGGGTCAAAGAAAAGTGCTTTTAAGGCTTCTTAAATACACGAAGCCTCACAAGAAATTAATCATTGTCGCCTTTGTTTTATTATTACTTACAACGATAGGGGATGTCCTTGGCCCTATTATGGTGAAAATTTTTATTGATGATTATTTAACACCAAGAAATTTAACGTTTGAACCCATATTTGCATTGGCTGCTGTCTACTTGGGACTTCAAGTGATGAATGTCATCTTTTCCTATTTGCAATTAGTGAAATTTCAGGAGATTGCCTTAAAAATTATTCAGCAGCTGCGAATCGATGTTTTTTCAAAGGTTCAGTCTCTGGGGTTAAAATATTTTGATCAAACCCCAGTTGGCAGTATTGTCTCCCGCGTAACGAATGATACAGAGGCGATTAAAGATATGTTTGTATCGGTTCTCGCCACCTTTATCCAAAGCGGTTTCTTGTTAACGGGGATATTTGTGGCCATGTTCTTTCTTGATGTTAAGCTTGCTTTTTTCTGTTTATTTATCATCCCACTGCTTATTATGATTATGAGCATCTATCGCAAGTACAGCTCGAGATTTTATCAGGATATGCGGGAACGATTAAGTCAATTAAATGCAAAATTAAGTGAGTCTCTATCGGGAATGGCCATCGTTCAAGCGTTTCGGCAAGAAAGCAGAATGCAGCAGGAATTTGGCGATATAAATGAAAAACACTATAAAGCAGGAATGCGGAATATTAAAATTGATGGACTGCTGTTAAGGCCGGCAATTGATTTAGTCTATACTCTTGCTTTAATGATTGTCTTAATGTTTTTTGGCATTACGTCTTTTTCGGGACCAATTGAAATTGGCGTGTTGTATGCTTTTGTGAATTATCTTGATCGTTTTTTTGAACCTGTTAATAATATGATGATGCGCCTTTCTTTTTACCAGCAAGCTATTGTTTCTGCTGACCGGGTCTTTCATTTGTTGGATGAAACCGAATTAGCGCCGCAGCAGGAGGAAACTAATCTCATTATTCAGAGTGGAGAAGTAGAATTTCGGAATGTCAGCTTTTCTTATGATGGGAAAAGAGATGTGTTAAAAAATATCTCTTTTGTTGCAAAACCTGGGGAAACTGTTGCGCTTGTCGGACATACGGGGAGTGGGAAAAGCTCCATTATTAATCTGATGATGCGATTCTATGAATATCATCGGGGTGAGATTCTAATTGACGGCAGATCCATAAAAGATTATCCGATCCATGAAATTAGAAAAAAATTAGGACTTGTCTTGCAAGATCCCTTTCTATTTTATGGAACTGTTAAGGATAATATTCGCTTGCACAATCAGAAAATAGGAGATGAAGAAATTCAAGAGGCTGCTGAGTTTGTTCAAGCCCATGCTTTTATCGAAAAGCTGGATGATAAATATGAACATCAAGTGGTGGAAAGAGGTTCAACATTCTCAAGTGGACAAAGACAATTAATTGCATTTGCACGTACGATTGCGGCAAATCCTAAGATATTAGTTCTTGATGAGGCTACAGCTAATATCGATACGGAGACAGAGGAAGCCATTTCCGAAGCTTTAGCTGATATGCGGAAGGGGAGAACGACAATTGCCATTGCTCATCGATTATCAACCATCCAAGATGCAAATATGATCCTGGTTCTTCATCAAGGGGAAATTGTGGAAAGAGGGACACATCAGGAATTATTAGCACAAAAGGGGCTGTATCATAAAATGTATCTGCTTCAAAATGGAGTTGAAAATCAATTAGAAGATGCAATCGGGTAAAGTAAAACAGAAATGATGGACTAAAAAAACAGCTTGGAGTTTTGACTTCAAGCTGTTTTAGCGAATGTGCAATTTATCTGTAAAATGACGACTGTATTCATTTAGTAAATGATCAAGTTCTTCGCTATGGCGAATTGCAATAGCGGAATGAAGTCCGTTGATCATGGCGATTTTGATTAATTCTGCCCTTTTTTGTTCAATTAGGGTTATTAATTCATTTTTTAGCACGGTGGTTAATTCCTTTCAATTGTTATCTACTAAATTAAATAATTTCACTTGTAAATTATTTTAAAAATCTAGCAAATAATGTTAACTATGTTAGTATTATAACTGATTTTGGGAATTAATTCAAAGGGAAACCTAAATAATTATTTTTTAAAAGTATTAGTTAGATAAGGTGATTATTCATATTATTTACGTTAGTAAATATTTGGAATAAGAATCGTAAAGGAATGTTCACATACAATTCAATTTCTTTTCAAATTGAGATTTGATAAAATGGACTATGAATAATATTTTTTCTAGAAAAATGTAATCGAAAAGGGAAGTTTCAATTAATGGGGGATGTTTAAATGTCAGATGTGAATGTTTTCATCGCACTTGGCGCGGGGTTTTTGAGTTTTATATCGCCTTGTTGTTTGCCGCTCTATCCAGCGTTCCTTTCCTATATAACGGGAATGTCTGTTGCGGAACTGAAAACGGAAAATGCTATGCTACAAAAGAGAAGTCTTTTGCATACTCTCTTTTTTCTAATTGGTTTTTCCATTATTTTCATAGTGATTGGGTTTAGTTCTTCCTTTGTTGGAAGATTTTTTCAAGAATATCAAGATTTGATTCGCCAAATTGGCGCTATCTTTATTGTATTTTTTGGTTTAATCGTGGTTGGAATTTTAAAGCCTGAATTTCTTATGAAGGAACGAAAATTTGAATTTAAAAGCAGACCTTCAGGTTATATTGGTTCCGCATTAATCGGCCTTGCCTTTGCGGCAGGATGGTCGCCTTGTATGGGTCCTATTTTAGTCACGGTTATTGTACTTGCCGGATCTAATCCGGGATCGGGCTTAATTTATATGATTGCATACATATTAGGCTTTGCGATTCCATTTTTTATCTTGTCATTTTTTATCGGAAGATTGCAATGGATTAGGAAACACAATGTTATCATTATGAAAATTGGCGGATATCTTATGATTGTTATGGGGATTGTCTTATTTTTTGATTGGATGACCAAAATTATTGGCCTTTTCTCTCGATTTACAGGTGGCTTTACAGGAATATAAATAGAAGAGACAACTGTCGAATGCTGCAAGTTCTAAAATAATTAGCAAACTTTGTCGGAAACAATAATTTGATATTTTGATGAAAATTCGCTATATTTGAGAATGTGTTCTCTAAAAATTAGAGCTAGGATTTATGGCATATAGATCTTGCAAGAATGAAAATTACTTCCGTTGAAAGACCAAGGAGGATATGAAAAAATGGCAAGAATTTTAATAGTAGATGATGCAAAATTTATGAGAATGACCCTGTCCAATATCCTAAAAAAGGCCAATCATGAAGTTGTTGGTGAAGGGGAAAACGGAAGAGATGGTGTTCAACTTTATCGGGAATTACAACCAGATTTAGTGACAATGGATATTACAATGCCCGAGATGAGTGGTCTGGAAGCGGTGAAAGAAATTAAAGCGGAATTTCCCAATGCAAAGGTCATTATGTGTTCAGCTATGGGTCAGCAGAAGATGGTTGTTGAAGCAATTGAAGCGGGGGCAAAGGACTTTATTGTAAAACCGTTCGATGAAAATCGCGTGATTGATGCCATTAATCGCGTGCTAAATTAATGGATGTATCTGGTGTTGTACCAGAGAAACATCCCATTTGAAAAAAATAATGGAGGCCCAACCTATATAGGTGGCCTTTTTTGGATAATAATATTTTTCATATTTTCATGTTTAGTATATAATATGTGAGGAAAACATAATTAAAAAAGGAATGGATGATGGTAATGAATATGGTTGTTATTACTTCAATCGGTGCCATTTGCATGGCCGTACTAGTCATGTTCATTCGAATGAAGGCTTCAAAAAAACCAGCTTCTGCAAAGAAAATCATTTTGCCACCAATTTTTATGAGCACTGGCGCAAGCATGTTTCTTATTCCTACCTTTCGGGTTACGGGGATGGAATTAGCTGAAGCCGTGATCGCAGGAATATTATTTTCAATTTTTTTGATAAAAACATCAAATTTCGAAATCGTTGAGGATCAAATCTTTTTAAAGCGATCTCGTGCATTCATTTTCATTTTGATTGGTCTTCTAGTCATTCGAATCATTGGAAAGCTAGCGCTCAGCACTTCAATTGATTACGGTCAATTAAGCGGTATGTTCTTCATTCTTGCATTCTCCATGATTCTTCCTTGGCGGGTTGCAATGTATGTGAATTATCGCAAGCTATATCTGGAAATGATGAGCAGAACAAGAGGAATGGAGACTGTTTAATCCTATTTGGAGTCAATAAATAGTAAAGACGCATGCACTGCGTCTTTTTTTATACATAAAAAAACTGCTATAAAATTAAACTTTATAGCAGTTTTTATTATGGTTTTTTGAAAAGATATTAAGAAAGATCATGCTGTGAATATTTCTAAAAAATGTTCAATGCCTAAGGAGGAAGCCCCTAATGCAGGTGCGTTCTTCCCTAAAATGGATGGTAATAACTCGAAATTACTATCAAGCTGGGAAAAGATTCTGGTAGAAATAGAATTCTTAATGGAATTTAGGACCATTGGAAGTGCTTCTACAATGTTGTTGCGAATAATGACGGCTTGTGGGTTAAAAGTATTCAGAATACTATTTAATCCGATTCCTAGATAAAAGCCAAAGTTTTGTAACGCATTTAAGATTTCGGGATCATTCTGGTTGGCTAAATCAATGATTTCCTGATAGGCAGTGGGTTTATGCTTTTTTCTGATGGAATTTAGTAAAGCTTTTTCCGATGCGTACAATTCCCAGCATCCTCGATTGCCGCAGCTGCATTTTAAACCATTTAAATCGATTGTTAAATGCCCCATTTCGCCCGCAAAGCCATTAACACCACGGTAAAGTTCATCATTAATGATGATTCCAGTCCCGATACCGGTACTAACACTTACATAAATGATGTTATCAAAGTTTTTAGCAGCACCAAAGCCTTTTTCTCCGTAGGCTCCCGCGTTTGCTTCGTTTTCGATAAAGGCAGGTACTTTAAACTCCTCTTCAATTAATGATTTTAAATCGATCTCATAATCCCATTCTAGATTTGGAGTAAAGATGATTTGCTGAGAGCTGTTGACAAGACCAGGGATACATAGACCAATTCCAATTAACCCATAAGGGGATTCCGGCATATGCTCCTTTAGATCATGGATAACGGAAAATAAAAGTCCTTTGATCTTTTCGGATGTCGGGTTTTCAATATAATGATATTGGTCATAAATAATATTTCCTTTTAAATCTGTTAGAATCCCATTGATATCATTGACGCCAATATCGATTCCAATGGAAAACCCAGCATTTTTATTGAAGACGAGCATAACGGGCTTTCTACCGCCGCTCGATTGTCCTTGCCCAATTTCAAAAATCAGTTTCTTTTCAATCAGTGTACTTACTTGAGAAGATACGGTTGATTTATTTAATCCCGTAATCTCAGACAATTTTGCCCTAGAGATAGGGGAGTTGATGAGTATTTCATTCAATAACCTCTTTTGATTTATCTTTTTAACCAAGGTCTGGTCCGCTGTAATCATAAATAATCCTCCGTTTGTATGTTGCATAAATTAAGTTATTGTATTTATTATAGGCCAAATTTCATATTAAATCACCCCTCAAAAAAAATTAACGAAAAAAATAAAAAAAAACTATTGATTAAAGCGCTTTAATTATATAGAATGAAATCAAGGTTAGTTTATCCAAACAACAAACTAACTTAACAAAAGATGATTGCTCTACATAATCTTTTGGTTCTATTCATTTATCATTTTAAATTCTGGAGGGACTAGACATGGCACAAACAGTTACAAACACCTATTTTGGAAGCGTAAACAAAGTAGCTTTTGAAGGAAAAGGTTCTAATAATCCTTTAGCTTTTAAATACTACAACCCAGAAGAAGTCATCGGCGGAAAAACAATGAAAGAACTTTTACGTTTTTCAGTTGCTTATTGGCACACATTTACAGCTGATGGAAGCGACCCATTTGGAGCAGCAACCATGCAAAGACCATGGAATCATTTAACAGGAATGGATTTAGCAAGAGCAAGAGTAGAAGCAGCATTCGAATTATTTGAAAAATTAGGTGTTCCGTACTTCGCTTTCCATGATCGCGATATTGCACCTGAAGGCAGTAATTTAAGTGAAACGAATAAAAATTTAGATGCAATTCTTGAAATGATTCAAGATTATATGAAAACAAGCAAAACAAAATTATTATGGAATACGGCTAATATGTTTACAAATCCTCGCTTTGTTCACGGTGCAGCAACATCTTCTAATGCAGATGTATTCGCTTACGCAGCAGCACAAGTGAAAAAAGGGTTGGAAACAGCAAAATTATTGGGCGCAGAAAACTATGTGTTCTGGGGTGGACGCGAAGGCTATGAAACTCTATTAAATACAGATATGAAGCTTGAACTTGATAACTTAGCTAGATTCATGCACATGGCTGTAGATTATGCAAAAGAAATTGGATTTACTGGTCAATTCTTAATTGAACCAAAACCAAAAGAACCAACAACACATCAATATGATACAGATGCCGCAACAACGATTTCTTTCTTAAAACAATATGATTTAGATCCATACTTTAAATTAAATCTTGAAGCCAACCATGCAACATTAGCAGGTCATACATTTGAACACGAATTACGCGTTGCGAGAACTGCCGGGTTCCTTGGATCTGTAGATGCGAACCAAGGTCACCCAATGCTCGGATGGGATACAGATGAATTCCCAACTGATTTATATTCTACTACTCTAGCAATGTATGAAATTCTGCAAAATGGCGGCTTAGGCAACGGTGGATTAAACTTCGATGCGAAAGTAAGAAGAACTTCCTTTGAATTAGAAGATTTAGTATATGCTCATATTGCCGGTATGGATGCATTTGCAAGAGGATTGAAAGTAGCGAATAAATTAATCGAAGATCGTGTATTTGAAGACGTCATTCGTGAACGCTACAGCAGTTATACTAAAGGAATTGGCCTTGAAATTGTTGAAGGACGTGCAAACTTCCATACTCTTGAAGAATATGCATTAAATAACGGCACAATTAAAAATGTTTCAGGAAAACACGAACGCTTAAAAGCGATTTTAAACCAATACCTTCTTGAAGTTTAATATGGTAAAAAGCTTGTTCTAAAAACAAAAATAAGCTTTCTCCTTCTTAAAGGACCCGTTAATGGTCATGTCTATTTCATCAGCACGGGTCCTTTCTTCTAGATTAATTAGTACAACTTAAAATCATTAGTTTATACCTCGCGCACTAAATAAAAAGGAGGATAAGATGGATTCTTTTCACCTTTGGGTTGACTTCGGTTGATTTTAGCAATTTTGAAAGCGCTCTTTTATAATGCTTGGTCGATATTGAATAGAATGATCAGCAATATAACTGAAGTCCATTTTAGTCCAAGAAGAGATCTATCTTTATAACGACTATGGAACAAAAAGGAAATTCTTTTTATTTGTTTGGAATCACTCTTGTCGCAGCTATCGGAGGTCTGCTTTTTGGTTATGATACAGCTGTCATTTCCGGAGCAGAAGAATCAATTAAAAAATATTTGATCGATAGTCAAGGTTTAGGTTCATTTATTCATGGTGCAACGATTTCAAGTGCTTTAATCGGTTGTATAATCGGAGGAATTATTTCAGGTTTTTTTGCCTCCCGGTTTGGAAGAAAAAATTCACTCATCTTTTCAGCTGCCTTTTTCCTAATTTCATCATTAGGTGCCGCGCATCCTGAGTTTTTATTTTTCACCAAAGGAGATCCATCCATTGGCTTATTAATTGCTTTCAATATTTATCGTATACTAGGTGGAATTGGTGTTGGATTAGCATCTGCCGTATGCCCAATGTATATCGGGGAAGTAGCACCAGCACATGTTCGAGGTCGTTTAGTGTCGTTTAACCAATTCATGATTATTCTTGGCATGTTAGTTGCTTACTTTGTCAACTTTTCAATCTCTCATGGAGAAACTCAAAGTTGGGTCGATGAAACAGGCTGGAGATATATGTTCCTTTCATGCGGGGTGCCGGCACTATTATTCGGGGTATTGCTCCTTATCGTTCCAGAAACACCTCGATATCTATTTCTGAAAAATCAAGACGATAAAGCCTTATCCATTTTAACGAAAATTAATGGATCTAAACAAGCAAATGCCATTTTAAAGGAAATCAAAGAAACCATCGAGGATGTTGCCTCAGAGAAATTGTTCTTCTATGGAAAAACCGTTATTATTATTGGAATTTTAATATCAGTATTTCAACAATTTGTAGGGATCAATGTTGCATTATATTACGCACCAAGAATTTTCGAAAGCATGGGTGCTGGTAAGGATGCTTCGATGATCCAAACAACTGTCATGGGACTAGTCAATGTAGTCTTTACCCTTGTTGCGATCATGACGGTTGATAAATGGGGGCGCAAACCATTATTAATTGTTGGTTCCATTGGAATGGCGATTGGGATGATTGGTGTTAGCTCCATGGCATTCTTTGATGTGATTGGCGTTAGTACCTTAATTTTCATTATCATTTACACCGCTTCCTTCATGATGTCTTGGGGACCCATTTGCTGGGTGTTAATCTCTGAAATATTTCCGAATAAAATTCGTGGTCAAGCAGTTGCAATTGCTGTTACAGCACAATGGGCGGCGAACTACTTTATTTCTTCCACTTATCCCGTGATGATGGAACATAGCAGCACATTGACCTATGGATTTTATGGATTAATGAGTATTCTTTCAGCGATCTTTGTATGGAAGTTTGTTCCTGAAACGAAGGGTAAGACTTTAGAGGAAATGGAAGGAACTTGGACAAAAGTAGCTTAATCCAATTGAATAGAGGCAGGCGCTATCCTTATTAAACTCATGGGATAGCGTTTTACACATCATTTTTATAAGGACAAAGACAGTTGAAAATTCACTACATCTGAGTTTAAAGTGAGGAGAAAACACATGAAATACGTAATTGGAGTCGATTTAGGAACAAGTTCAGTCAAGGTTCTTCTTGTCAATCAGCTAGGAGAAGTTCAATATTCCGTCTCTAAAGATTATCCATTAATCCATAAACAGCCGGGATATAGTGAACAAAAACCCGAAGACTGGGTTGATAAAACCATTGACGCTTTAAAACAGCTAGTGTCAGAAGCAAACGTTCAGGCAGAGGATATTGAGGGGCTAAGCTTTTCCGGTCAGATGCATGGTTTAGTCTTACTTGATGAGCAATATGAAGTGATTCGCGATGCCATTTTATGGAATGATACGAGAACCACTCCTCAATGCAAAAAAATCGATCAGCAGCTTGGAGGCAAGTTGCTAGAAATTACGAAGAACCCCGCTTTAGAAGGGTTTACTTTACCTAAAATTTTGTGGGTAAAAGAAAATGAACCAGTAAACTTAGACAAGGCGAAGGTGTTCTTACTTCCAAAGGATTACTTGCGGTATCGCTTAACGGGAAAAATTCATATGGAATATTCCGATGCAGCAGGGACTCTTCTATTAGACGTTGTCAATAAATCCTGGAGTTCTGAAATTTTACGAACATTTGAAATTCCGGCTGAAATCTGTCCTCCATTAGTGGAAACAGAAGACTTGGTCGGCACCATCTTACCTGAAGTGGCTGAAAAAACAGGACTATCACAGGAAACAAAGGTTTTCGCAGGCGGAGCGGATAATGCTTGCGGTGCTATTGGTGCAGGGATTTTATCAGAAGGTACTGCCCTTTGTAGCATCGGTACATCAGGCGTATTCCTTTCTTATGAAGAAAATAAAAATAAGAACTATGGAGGTAAGGTTCATTTATTCAATCATGGACAAAAGGATACCTATTATACAATGGGTGTGACGCTTGCGGCTGGTTATAGTTTAACCTGGTTTAAAGAAACATTTGCAAAGGATAAATCTTTTGACAGTCTTTTAGAAGAAGCAGCAAAATCTACCGTTGGAGCGCGAGGACTTATTTTTACCCCTTATCTTGTTGGTGAAAGAACTCCTTATGCAGATGCCAAGATTCGAGGAACATTCACTGGAATTGACGGTTCACATAATCTAGGTGATTTTACCCGTGCTGTTATAGAAGGAATCGTATTCTCAATCAATGAGAGTGTTGAGATTTTCCGTAATTATGAAAAAACAATCAATACCGTCATTTCTATAGGTGGTGGAGCTAAGAGTGAATTATGGCTTCAAATTCAAGCGGATGTCTTTAATGCAAAAGTACTGAAACTGCAAAACGAGCAAGGACCTGGAATGGGCGCAGCCATGATCGCAGCGGCGGGACTTGGTTGGTTCTCATCCCTAAAGGAATGTGCGGAAGTATTTATTCAAGCAGATAAGGTGTACGAACCAAATCCTGAGAATGTTAAACGCTATAAAGAATTCTATCAAGTGTATAAAGATGTCTATCCACATACCGTTGCCATTAACCATCAATTATTTGATCTTCGCAATAGGAATGAAGTTTTCGCTGAAACAAACTAATCATAAAAGAGGGACTTTAGATGAAGCTAACGGAGCGGATTTTTGGTGAATTAAACGGTAGAAAAGTGAAGGCTTACACGATTGAAAACGAACGTGGCTTGGATATTACCGCTATAGAATACGGTTGTACCATTACAGAAATCAAAGTTCCCGATTTGAATGGAAAAAAGGAAAACATTGTTTTGGGTTTTGATACATTAGAGGAATATATTCAGTATAGTCCGTATTTTGGCTGCGTGATTGGCCGAAATGCAGGGAGGCTAGGACAAGCAACCTTTGAAATGGATGGAATTCCTTATCAACTTGAAAAGAATGATGGAGAAAATAATTTACATAGTGGATCAAATGGATTTCATCACGTCATTTGGAATTCTGTGATTGAGCAGAAGGAAGATGAAATTAGCATCCTATTTTCTTACATGAGTCGTGATGGTGAGGAAGGATTTCCTGGAAATCTCGATGTGAAGGTTGTCTATACGTTGACTAACGACAATGAGCTGATCATCTCTTACCATGCAAAATCTGACAAAAGAACGATTGTCAATCTCACCAATCATTCTTATTTCAATTTAAGCGGGAATTTGAAAAAAACGATATTGAATCATGAATTAACCATTGATAGTGAAGGTTTTCTGGAGTTAGATGATACGCTTATCCCTACAGGAAAAATCATACCAGTGGAAGGAACATCTTTTGATTTTCGCAGTAGCCATCCAGTCATTCAAGGAATTATGTCTGAACACCCACAAACAAAAATCGTAGGCGGAGGAATTGATCATCCCTATCTTTTAAAACATCAACATTCACCAGACATCATTTTATTGGATAAAGAAAGTGGACGGAAACTGGAAATCGAAACCGAAGAACCCGCAGTTGTTTTCTACACCGGAAATATGTTGGAAAATACTTTTGCTATCAGAGGAAAACAATCAGAAAAACATTTAGGCTTGTGTCTTGAAACACAAAAGCTACCAAATCAGATTCAGGATATTCGATTAGAAAAAGATCAAGCATACACTTCAAAGACAAAATACCTATTTTCTTAATAGAGGATTGGGGCTTCACCTAAAGAGAGGGTGAAGCTTTTTTGGTTGTTTAGAAGATGGAAAGTATTTAAGGAACATCTTTTTTAATAAAAATAAGCTCATATTCGCTGTTTTATCGCAAAGATTTTTTGAAACCACATTTTAATCTCATATTGAGCATCTGATTCAAACTTGATTATTTTGGTATTCATTCTAGCTGTCTGAAAAGGTACTTTATTCGAAATTAATGGGCTTCAAAGTTAATTAAAAGGAGGGTGAACAAGAAATATTCGCGAAAAATGAAATTTATTCGCGAAAATCCAAGGTTTATGCGCGACTTTTAAAATTTATTCGCGAAAACAGCCAATTTATTCGCGAACGCTATTTTTATTCGCGATTTTGGAAAAATATTCGCGAAAAAGTTGAAATTCTCGCGAAAAATTCAGGTTATTCGCGAAAAATGAAATTTACTCGCGAAATGATAAAAATATTCGCGAAAAAGAGGCATCCTTTTTTCAAAAGAAGGCGTGAACGAGAGTATTCGTGAACGCTATTTTTACTAAAAACAGAAAACCCACTCTAAAAAGAATGGGTTTAAAAAAGATGCTGATAAGGCGCGATATCAACGTTATTTTCATTCAATTTTTTCTTTAAAAATTTATGGTCGCGCTTAGGAGTTGCTTGAATATATCCGCGTATGACTAAGTCCTCCGTGATTTTCTCGGCATGTTCCTTGAGGGCAAGTTCCCCAATCTTTCCCGCTATTTTTTGCCGGGCGACATCGCGAAATAATTCGGGTACAGGACTGACTAAATCTTCAAGAAGGTGTTTTTGGTCATTATCCCAAAGATGTTGGGTTTCACTTACATAATGCTCTTCCCAATCCATATCGGACTTTCCGTCTTCCTTTGGAAGCTTTTTGAAAAACTTGCGGAACATGAAAAAACCGCCAATGGCAAATGAGCCTACTAAAAACACGGCCCAAAATAAAACTAGCCAAAGAAACCATCCACCGTTCATTCTATTTCACCTACAATATGTATATTTCCTTTTCTATTATAGACGTTAAGCTTGTTCTAAAACAAGAATTTCCTTTGGTTTCGGTATAAAAAGAGTACATCTATTTCACTTATTCATATAAAAGACGTCTAAATTATAAAAAGAAAGTAGGTCATTCATCCTAATAGACTTTAATATTATACTATAATTTTGCTATCTTCTAATGAAAACGTATTTTTCTAGAACATAAGGCAGGCTTTTTGTATATCGTGGAAGCTGATTAATGTCACCTTTAATATAACAGAAATTGTGGCGAAGAAACGAAAATAAGATATGTAAATCGAGAATGATTACTTAAGTAGTCATTCTTTTTTTTGCAATCATTGAACCCATAGAGGTAACTGTTATAATTGGAATGACATCAAAATTGTTTGTTAAGGATTAGGAGTACCATAAATGATATGAATAAGACAATCGGAATTTTAGCACATGTGGATGCAGGAAAAACGACTTTTTCAGAGCAATTGCTTTATCATACAAAATCAATTAAATCACGAGGTCGCGTCGATCATCAAAGCACTTTTCTAGATCGTCATGAAATTGAAAAGCAACGTGGAATCACGATTTTTGCGGATCAGGGAATTTTCAAATATGGGGATTCAACCTATTACATAATTGATACTCCCGGACATGTTGATTTTTCCCCTGAAATGGAGCGAGCCATTCAAGTAATGGATTTTGCGATTATCGTGATAAGTGCAGTGGAAGGGATTGAGGGTCATACCGAAACAGTTTGGCATTTATTAAAAAAACATCATATTCCAACTTTTTTCTTCATCAATAAAATCGATCGGACAGGAGCAAATGTTGATCAAGTAGTGGAGAAAATTCGGCGGCAGTTTACTGAACATGTTTGTGATATTACTACTGCTTTTTCAAATGGTGAGATGGAGCAAGAATTAATTGAATTTATTGCAGAGCGGGATGAGGAATTACTCGAGTATTATTTCCAAAATGGCTATGAGCCAAAACTGTGGCTGCGAAAAATGCAAGATTTGATTAAAGAAAATCAAATATACCCGTATGCAAGTGGTTCTGCACTGCAGGACATTGGGATAAAAAGCTTTTTGCAAGGCTTTGATTCCTTGACTATTACGGATTTTGATCATTACGCTCCGTTTTCTGGAAGGGTCTATAAAATTCGCTATGACGAAAGTGGCTCAAGAATGACTTTTATGAAGGCATTAAGTGGCCAGTTACATGTTCGTGATTTGCTTACTTATGGTTCACTGCAAGAGGAGGAAAAAATAACGCAAATTCGCAAAATTAACGGATCCCAATTTCAGCAGGTCAATCAAATCTTCGCTGGGGAGCTTTTTGCCGTTACAGGGTTAACCAATGCAAAGGTTGGCGATGGAGTAGGAGGGTTAAAGGAACAATCTGAATATGAAATGATCCCAACCCTTAGATCCAAGGTGGTTTTTGAATCAGGAGTGAATCGAAAAGAAGGCTTAAAATTTTTTCGTATTCTTGAAGCAGAGGATCCCTCATTGAACGTTAGTTGGGATGAGGGACTTCAAGAAATCCATCTTCAAGTCATGGGGAAAATTCAACTGGAAGTATTAAAAGAAGTAGTCATGGATCGATTTCAACTAAGGGTTTCATTTGAAAAACCGGAGATTCTTTATAAGGAAACAATTCATTCACACGTAAAGGGATATGGGCATTTTGAGCCGCTGCGGCATTATGCGGAGGTACATTTACGGCTAGAGGAAGGTAAGAGAAATAGTGGAATTGTGTTTGAAAGCGAGTGCCATACAGATGATTTAGTGATTGGATATCAGAATTTAATCCGACAGCATGTTTTGGAGCGAGAGCATCATGGCATTTTAACCGGATCCCCCATTACTGATTTGAAAGTCACCCTGCTTACGGGGAGAGCTCATAATAAACATACCTCTGGTGGAGATTTTCGTGAAGCAGTTTTAAGAGCCTTGAGGCAAGGGCTGGAAAAAGCAGATAATCATCTTCTTGAGCCCTATTACAAATTTAAGATTATCGTGGATATTGACCAGATGGGTCGCGTATTATCCGATATTCAAACGGCATTTGGGCGGTTTTGTTCGCCACAGACTGAGGGAGAAAAAGCGATATTGACTGGTATCGTGCCTGTTGCGACTTTTATCGATTATAGTGTTAAATTAGCGTCTTTTACTCAAGGAAAGGGTCGAATTAGCTTAAGCTTTGCTGGCTATGATAAGTGTCATAATGAACAGGAAATAATCGAGCAGAGCCAATATGATAGAAATGCAGATCCTGAATACACCTCATCCTCTATTTTTTGTGCAAAAGGGCAAAGCTTTTCTGTTAAATGGGATGAGGCGGAAGAACGGATGCATTGTTTATAAAAAGCTGTGCCTTTCTCTAGTAGGAGGGCAAAGTTTTTTTTCGCCTTATGTGGAACTATATCTATATTAAGATAGAAGACATTTTAAGAATTAAATGCAAATGCTCACTTTGCAAAGGAAATTATTGGGTATCACCTATGGAATTGTAGACTGAAGTTCTTCATGCTGGATTTCAGACAGAGGAAAACTAGAAGCCAAATTCTGGATCTTCCTTATATTTGAATCCGCACTAGAGATACTTTCTTTGACTAAGGTTTAATAACAAGTTAATATGGAGTAATTCAGACAAACCTTCCAAAATCCCCATATGACACACTAGATCCAATCATTTTTATGAAGAGTTTATTGCAAAATTGCGTATAAAAATTACATCATGAAAGGAGGAGTATGAATGGGAATTGTCGTGGTCGAAATATGTGACGGCAGCCTTATTAATTCCATCAATATCGAGGAAATATTGGAAACCGAATATCCGGAGGTTGCGGTCATAACGAGTGATTGCCTTTCATTTTGTGGGATGTGTGCCAAAAGTCCATATGCCATTGTCAACGGAAAGCGAATATTTGCAAAAACAGCATCAGCATGTTTAGAGTTAATCAAAAAGCAAATTGAATCAGAACTGGCCATTTATCATAATTAAAAATAGGAATGAATGTGAATATCCACTTTTACAGGACTCTCCACACCGAATCCCCATTAAATAGGTTGTGTCAAGAAGTTTGTGTATGAAGAATATACTCTCAGTAATCCACTATTTATATTATTTTATTGAGGGGGAGTATGAGGGAAGCTTCCCTCATACTCCCCTTTGCGCTGAATTTATTCCTAAATGAACTCTATTTTATATCTCTTACAAAACATCTTTTCAATGTCCTTACTCGCTAATATAAAGCCAGGTAACCTTTTGGTTGACCAATGTTCATTGTAATGATGGGAAGTTAGAAAAACTATCTTCTCTACAGCTTCAATACTTGGCAAACTATTCATGGTCTTTAATCGTTTACGAATCTCCTTATTTGTCCTCTCAATTAGATTCGTAGTATAAATATATTTTCGAATTTGCTTTGGATACTTAAAAAATGTAAGGAGGGCGGGGAGATCTGTTTCCCAAGACTCGACTTCTTTTTTGTACTTTTTCCCCCATTTTTTTTTTGCTTTATTAAAGGCTGCCTCTGCTTGTACTTGTTCTTGAGATTGATATATTGCTTTAAAATCGGTAGCTATTTCAGCTTGATCTTTTTTTCTCACTTTAGATAACAAATTACGCATTTTATGGACCACACATCGTTGCACATCTGCCATAGGAAAAGTATCTCGGAAGGCTGTTTCTAATCCTGTTAGGCC
>NZ_JBHKFI010000021.1:0-76186 GCF_042263505.1 Cytobacillus sp. Hz8
TTGAGGTATATTAGTGTTAGACATAAGACAAAGTCTCCTCTCATTAAGGTTCTGGACAAACCGAGAGTACTTTGTCTTCTTTTTTTTGTCTATGATTTTTCTTACACAAACTATTTTACGTCATCAATAAGAGAGAAGCGGAGGTTGAGATGCAGAAAAAAGCCGCGAATAAAAAAGAAAAATCGCGAGCAAATGTCGTTTTTCGCGAATAAAGCAAAATTATCGCGAATAAAAAGAAAATATCGCGAACAAAAAAGAAGTAGAAGCAAATAAAAATAAGAGTCGCGAATAAAGTAGATGAAATCGCGAACAAAATAAGAAAGTCGCGAATAAAGTAGACGAAATCGCGAATAAAATAGGAAAGTCGCGAACAAAGTGGACATTATCGCGAATAAAAATTGATTATCGCGAATAAGAGAGAAGCGGAGGTTGAGAGGCAGAAAAAAGCCGCGAATAAAAAAGAAAAATCGCGAGCAAATGGCGTTTTTCGCGAATAAAGCAAAATTATCGCGAATAAAGCAAAATTATCGCGAATAAAAAGAAAATATCGCGAACAAAAAAGAAGTAGAAGCAAATAAAAATAAGAGTCGCGAATAAAGTAGATGAAATCGCGAATAAAATAAGAGTCGCGAATAAAATAGACGAAATCGCGAATAAAATAAGAAAGTCGCGAACAAAGTGGACATTATCGCGAATAAAATTCAATTTTCGCGAACAACCTCACTTTTTAAACAAAATTCAAATGACCTACCCCTCATATCAAACACAAAATCTCCTATCGAAACGCCCCACACGCAAACTCAGCGCCCAACCCCAACCAAAGAGAATAACAAATTCCAACTGAATCCTGATTCCAAACCGCAATCCTCGGCAATAATGGAGATAAAAGCACATCGCTGCCAAGAGGGAGATGCTCATTTTCTTCTTATTGTTTATGAAAGTTACATCGTTTGGGTAGTTGTATCAGCATGGACTATTCCGTATAATATCATTATGGCAAAATACGCATATTTGTTTGCTGTATTATTTTAACTTGGAAGGATCCTTTTTATAATGAGCTTTATTTTTACGGTAATTAAGGAACAAATTCAAAACTTCTACTTAATTAGGAGACTATCCTTATATGAACTGAAAACGAGCAATAATAATAATTATCTCGGAATGCTTTGGGAAATATTAAATCCGGGAATCCAGATTGCGATTTATTGGTTTGTGTTTGGATATGTAAGTAATCGAAAAGACGTGGATCATATTCATTATTTTCCTTGGATGTTAGCAGGGATTGTTCTTTGGTTTTTTGTTAATCCAGCGATTACTCAGGGGTCTAAGTCGATTTATTCGCGTTTGAAGATGTTGTCTAAAATGAATTTTCCGATGAGCGTTATCCCAAGTTATGTGATTTTTTCAAAGCTATACCCGCATATGATGCTGCTTGTAGTGGTGTCCATTTTAATTCAGCTGTGGGGATATCCAATTAGTATTTATTACGTCCAATTGCCCTATTTCTTAGTTGCGACGGTCATCTTTTTATTTGCTCTGGCGTTGATTACTTCGACGTTAACGACCATTGTGCGTGATTTTCAAAATGTCGTGACATCGATTATGAGGGTCTTATTATATTTAACTCCCATTCTTTGGGCATCTGATCGCCTTCCGCATTGGCTGCAATTGGTGATGAAGGCAAATCCTTTGTACTATTTAGTACAAGGCTATCGGGCCTCTCTCCTTGGGACAAGTTGGTTTATTAGTGATTGGATTTACACCCTTTATTTTTGGTGTGCTATATTTGTCTTATTATTTATCGGTTCTGTGCTTCATGTGAAGTTTAGAAGACACTTTATCGATTATCTATAATGGAAGTGATTAAGTGGAAAAGTCTGTCATCGTTAAAAATTTAACGAAAAAATATAAATTGTATTCGAAAGCGAGAGAAAAGCTGCTTGATATCTTTTTGCCTAAAAGCTATGGCGAGGACTTCTATGCTTTAAAAAATGTTAGCTTTGAAGTTGATGAAGGGGATGTCATTGGCTTTTTAGGAATTAATGGTTCCGGGAAATCGACACTTTCGAATATTATAGCAGGGATTGTGCCGGAAACGAGCGGGAGTGTTGAAACAAAAGGGCAGCCTTCCCTCATTTCTGTTTCGGCTGGATTGAATAATCAACTAACAGGCCGGGAAAATATTGAATTAAAATGTTTGATGCTTGGCTTTAATAAACAGCAAATCCGTGAGCTCGAGCCGGATATTATTGATTTTTCCGAGCTAGGGAAATTCATTGATCAGCCGGTTAAATCGTATTCCAGCGGGATGAAGTCGAGATTGGGATTTTCAATCTCCGTCCACACGGATCCGGATATTTTAATCATTGACGAGGCTTTGTCCGTTGGAGATAAGGCATTTGCTGATAAATGCTTGGATAAGATGAATGAATTTAAGGATCGTGGCAAGACGATGTTTTTTGTCAGCCATTCCATTGGACAAATGAAAAAATTCTGTGATAAAGCGATTTGGTTGGAATTTGGCCAATTAAAAATGTATGGCGATATTAATGAAGTGATTCCGGCTTATGAAAAATTCCTTAAGGATTATAAGGGAATGACCGATAAAGAAAAGAAAAGATATCGTGAAGAAGCCAACAAGCGTCGCGCTACCCTTGATGCAGCTACTGCTATGTAACGAAGGGCAAGCGAAACGGTTAATTTTAAAAAAATAGGTAAAGCTACTAATAATTGCTTTCTTTTTACCTTGTCGAGCTGACAGGGTTTTTTTTCACTTTCTTTTTTCGCAAGAATTCGGTTAAATAGAGATGATGGAAAATATTATAGCGGAATTTTTGAGAAGTTGAGGACATAATCATGAAAACAGTGGATATTCTAGGGATACCTTTTGTTTCAACAAGCTTTCAGCAAATGGCATCGTTACTTTCGCAAAAAATTGAGAAAAAGGAAAAAACATTTATCGTAACCGCTAACCCGGAAATTGTTATGTATACTCAAGAGGATGCGGAGTACGAAAAGTATGTCCAGCTGGCCAATTATGTGGTGCCGGATGGAAATGGAATTTTATTAGCGGGCAAAATTTTACATACGCCTTTAGAGGAACGTATTACCGGCTATGATTTAACGGTAGAATTACTGACAAAAGGAAATCAGTGCGGCTGGAAACTCTATCTTCTTGGAGGAAGGGAAGAGGTTAATCAGAAGGCGGTCGCGAATATAAAAAAAACATATCCAAACATTGAGGTCGTTGGGCATCACAATGGCTTTTTTGACTGGAAGGATGATGCGATTCAAACGGAAATTTTGCATACAAAACCTGATTTGGTGTTAGTTGCCTTAGGGATGCCAAAACAGGAAAAATGGATTGCTGAAAACATTGCAAACTTTTCTCAAGGGATCTTTATTGGTGTTGGCGGTTCGATTGACGTATTGGCAGGAGAGGTAAAAAGAGCACCACTCTTTTGGCAACGGTTAAAAATCGAATGGCTGTACCGTCTCCTGAAGCAGCCTTCACGTTGGCGGAGAATGCTTGCACTGCCAAGATTTGTCATCAAAGTATTTAAACATCGATTTGGATAAAAAAATGTAACCTATTTACTCAAAATCTCGTCTAATCTGTTAGGGTTGTAAAGGATAACGGGATATGTGAGAATCGTCGAATCGCGCGGTTATCGTAAAAAATTATCCGTTCAACTCGAAAAATATGTGATATAATATTTTCGATATGGACGACTTATTTAGCCGTATTAAAATGAAATGCCTGTTTATGAAATAGGATTAAAAGGGCATTCTATTGATAAGGGAGGGTCAGGCATTGTTCTACGTGACCTTAATATTATGTTTCCTATGCTCTATCGTTATTACTCCATTTGTGAAAAAACTGGCGTTTAAAATTGGAGCAATGGATCGACCTAACCAAAGAAAAGTTCATCATAAGATTATGCCCCGACTAGGTGGCCTTGCGATATATATCAGCTTTATGCTGGGAATGCTGTTAATCGATACATCCAAATCCGTACACATTCCATTATTAGTAGGAAGTTTTGTCATTATTGTGGCAGGCATCCTGGATGATGTCTTTGAGCTTTCAGCAAGAGTGAAGTTGATGTTCCAAATTGTTGCGGCTCTCATTGTTATTTTATGGGGCGGTGCTGAGGTTTCTTTCATTAATCTTCCTTTTGGCGGACGAGTTGATTTCGGTTTCTTTACGATTCCAGTGACTCTACTCTGGATTGTGGGCGTAACCAATGCGATCAATTTAATTGATGGGTTGGATGGACTGGCAGCAGGTGTTTCATCGATTGCCTTAATTACGATCTCTGGAATGGCGATTTTGATGGGAAATACGTATGTGATTGCGATTTCCTCCATCGTTCTTGTGAGCACATTGGGCTTTCTTTTCTACAATTTCTACCCGGCAAAGATTTTTATGGGAGATACGGGAGCCTTGTTCTTAGGGTATATGATTTCCGTGATGTCGTTACTTGGATTTAAGAACGTCACTTTGATTTCCTTTATTGTACCGGTGCTCATTTTGGGTGTGCCAATTTCAGATACGTTTTTTGCCATTCTCCGTCGTTTTCTTAATAAACAGCCGTTATCGGCACCGGATAAATCCCATTTGCACCATTGCTTATTAAAAGCAGGATTTACCCACAGACAAACGGTATTAATTATTTATGCGATTGCTGCGTTCTTTGGTTTGAGTGCATTAATTTTCTCCCAAGCGAAAATTTGGGGCTCTATATTATTAATAGTCGTTATCCTCTTGCTCATCGAAATCTTTGTCGAGGCGATCGGCTTAGTTGGGAAAGACTATCGACCATTATTAAAAATGATTCGGGGAATCAAAATTTCTCCTGCGAAAAATAGATAAGTTTACAGAAGAAATCTCTCTTGTGCGATGTGTGCGAGAGGGATTTTTTTTGTTGGACTTGGATTAGAGTTTCACAAACAGTTTGTATAAGACACAATGAGCAGATTTTTTGGTTAACCTATAAAAGGATTGTGCTGCTTCGTATAAACAAAATCGGCGGCTTCATAAAAGAAGAGGTGTGATACCCTTACTGAAAATAGGATTTGGAAGCATGTAAACACATATTGCGGATGACTAGTTTAACTAAGATAGGATATATGAAAGAATCCGTAATAACTACCCATTTAGCTCTAAAAAAAGTGCAATGCAATCAATTCAGTACAACAACAGTTCTAAGAGAATCAAAAAACCCCAACAAAAAAGGCCAGCCCCTCAAGGTTAGCCTTTCATTATTCATCTCAATTTGAACCAGAATCCGTCACGCCTGCTGCGGAATCGGTGTTATTGCTGCCAACGGTTGTTCCGTCACTACCGGTTGTGCCGACGTCTGTTTGACTGCTATCACTGGAATCGGCTAAACCAAGCTGTGTTTTTAAGGTTGCTTTGATTTCGCTTAGATTTGCTTCATCCAATTGGTAATAGTAGATATTGTTGACGCCATTGCTTAAATATAAGTCGCTTCCTTTTAAAGTGAGAGACTGGATATCAAGGTTTGGACCAGCCGCAGCATAATTAAAGAAAGATTTCATTTGGTCGAATGTTAAGTCGGTTTCCATGTTTTTGCCGACTGCTTTCATTAAATCAGAGTATTTGGTAAATGATTTTGCGGAAAGGGCTTTGTTCATAATGGCTTCTAAGATTTCCTGTTGGCGTTTTCCACGTTCGATATCATTGTCATAATGTCTTGTTCTAGCTAAGGCCAAGGCTTGTTCGCCGTTTAACTGCTGCATGCCTTTTTGTAGGGTAATAGCCCCTTGCTGGTCATTAGAATTTTGCTCTGTTAAGGTATAAGGAACATCAGCTTTAATTCCGCCAAGGGCATCTACGATATCTACAAAGGCTTCGAAATTCACTTTTACATAATAATCCACAGGAACATCAAGGAATCCTTCAACGGTCTCGATTGTTGAGGCCACTCCGCCATTCGCATGGGCGTGTGTGATTTTATCTTGCTTTCCTTCACTTGGAATATAAACATATGAATCTCTTGGAATACTTAATAGTTTGACAGATTTAGCTTTTTGATTGAAAGTGGCAAGCAGAAGGGCATCAGAGCGTGCGCCATTTTGTCCGCGGGTCATGCTTGCATCCACACCGATAAAAAGGATGGAAACATTATCAACCTTTGGTGTAACATCTTCCATTCTTTTTGCAGAAGTGCGATCAACAGGTTTGTAAGAATCATTCACTACTTCTTTAGCTTGATTGTATAAATAGGCTCCATAAGTAGTTGCGCCGAGGGCTAGTACGAGAATTGGAGTGAGAATCCAGGCGATCAACCGCTTTTTCTTTTTCTTCTTTTTTTGTTTTTGTAAGGAACGTCTATCTGGCATAGGGTATCTCCTTTATTATGAAATCAAATGAATATTTTGACCTAATGTCGGGTTTTGTCAAAAAGGGACAAAAATACTAAGAATATTTTATTACGATTAATGAATTAAGTAAAATATATTTTTTAAGGATAATAGATTTTTTAGAGAATTTTACAAATCTTCTTCTAAATACAGGAGTTCTCCTTCAAGCAGCTCACATTGTCCATTGGTTAATTCAATCATCCAGTCGCAAAACCGGGAGACTTTATTTTCGTCGACAAAGGCCTCGATTTCTACCTTATCCAGGTAGTGGATTTCTTTAATCGTATATTCAGAGGACCTGAGTTCATTTTCAAGCTTACCAAGCCAAGGATAATCAATTTTCGTATGCATAATCTTCATTAATTTGCACTCTACGATACCGGTTGCTTCAATGCCTTCAGATGCCGATTTGCCGTATGCGCGAATTAAACCGCCTGCGCCTAGCTTAATCCCTCCAAAGTACCTTGTCACGACAACGACTGTGTCTTTCAGCTTCTTTTTTTTCAATACCTCTAGAATCGGAACTCCGGCTGTTCCACTTGGTTCCCCATCGTCATTGGCCTTTTGAATTTGGTCGTTCTCTCCAATTAAATAGGCGGAGCAGTTATGGGTGGCATCCCAATGCTTCTTTTTGATGGAGAGAATAAATTGCTGTGCTTCTTCTTCAGTCACTGCCCGATTGATATGAGCGATAAATCGAGATTTTTGGATGACAATTTCATGATCACCCAGACCTTTTACAGTATGGTAACGGGGCAGCATGCAAAGGCTCCTTTCAATTTTGCGTCCTGAATCTACTTTACTTCCCGTTGGCGGCTTTTATAGTCCTACCATTCAAGTATTCAGACTGCTAGTTTATTGATTATCTAAATCGATAACTTCCTTTAATAAACAGCCTATAAATTTAATTAGACATATTTCATTATAATTCGACGAAGTCCTCACATCAAATTTTCGCAAAAATGAAAGGAAATTTTAATATTTGTAATCTAAATTTTCCTCTATGATAGAGTGTATTGATTCACTTTCTTTTCATTCTAATCGCTTTTTTGGAATATTTTTTCTCTTTTTCTCTCCTAGGGCATTTTTTTGAATATTTTAACGAGAAGTTTGATATAGTAAGGGGTAACTAGATGAAAAATAGGAGTTTTGGCTTAGTTATTCTGATTTAGGCTATGTCTTTTTACCGAATTTTCCGTTTTGTGGTGGAAATTTTATAAATATGCTTTACATTCAAGTTAGAATATTAATTAATGAGTAAACATCTCTAGGGGAATGGGTATGAAAAGGAAAAAGATTGATACAAAGGCACTCGATCATATTTTAGAAAATATGATTGATACGGTAGGAACCAGCAAAGATGAAATTTTTCGCATTGGAGAAGAATGCCGACAAAACTATGAATCATTCGCTGATGAGCTAAAGGAAGTTCGAATGAGGGTAAGTCAGGTCATTGATGAAGGTGACGAGCTGGAAGTTAAAACACGATTTGCGCGAAAACGTCTCTCTGAGGTGAGTATGCATTTTAAGGATTTCTCAGAGGAAGAGGTTCGGAATGCATATGAGTATGCGCATAAGCTGCAAATGGAATTAATGGTTCTCCGCTTGCGCGAGAAGGAATTGCGTGAGCGTCGCGATGAAATTGAACGACAGTTGTCTGGACTCAATGAAACAATTGTCAGGGCAGAGCATCTGGTCTCACAAATTTCCGTTGTCATGAATTATTTAACGAGTGATTTGAAGGAAATGTCCCAAGCATTAGAAGATGCAAAGCAAATTCAAGATTTTGGCTTGAAAATTATTGAAGCACAAGAGGAAGAGCGAAGAAAGCTATCCCGTGAAATTCATGATGGACCAGCCCAAATGATGGCAAACGTGATGATGCGTTCCGATTTAATTGAAAGGATCTTTAAAGAACGAGGGACAGATGAGGCTATCAAGGAAATCAAAAATGTTAAAAAGATGGTGCGAAATGCCTTATATGAGGTGCGGAGAATTATATATGATTTGCGTCCAATGGCACTTGATGATTTAGGATTAATTCCAACCCTCAAAAAATACCTACAAACAATCGAAGAATATCATGAGAAAACAAAAATATCCTTTCAAAATGTGGGAAAAGAAAGGCGCTTGCCTGCAAAATATGAGGTTGCCCTTTTCCGATTAATACAAGAATCTGTTCAGAACGCACTTAAGCACGCAAATGCAAGCGAGATCAAAGTGAAAATTGAAATTACGAAGAACGGAATCACCTCTATCATTAGGGATGATGGCAAAGGTTTTAATAAAAAACAAAAGAATTCGAATTCATTTGGGCTAATCGGTATGAGAGAGAGAGTAGAAATACTGGGAGGCGAATTGTCTATTGATTCAAAAATAGGCGCAGGAACGGTTGTGCTCATTCAAGTTCCGTTAACAGCTAATAAGTGATGGAAGGAATACGGAGGAGAAAGATATGATAACAAAAATAGCAATTATCGATGACCACCAATTATTTAGAGAAGGTGTCAAACGTATATTGGAATTTGAAAATTCCTTTGAGATTGTAGCTGAAGGCGATGATGGCAATGAGGCAGTGGAACTCGTTGAAAAGTTTAGACCAGATGTCGTCTTAATGGATATCAATATGCCGAATACAAATGGTGTGGAAGCAACCCGCCTTTTAATAGAAGAATATCCTGAAACAAAGGTCATCATCCTTTCGATTCATGATGATGAAAATTATGTCACACATGCCCTAAAATCAGGGGCAAGCGGCTATTTACTCAAGGAAATGGATGCGGATGCTTTAATTGAAGCAGTGAAGGTTGTCGCAGAGGGTGGATCTTATCTTCATCCAAGAGTCACTCATAATTTGGTGAAGGAATATCGCCGTCTCGCTGAAAATGAATCAAGTGGTGGCATTGGCTATAAGCAAAAGGTCGAAATTCGTCGTCCTCTTCACTTATTAACCCGTCGCGAATGTGAGGTTCTTCAGCTTTTAGCAGACGGAAAAAGCAATCGTGGGATTGGGGAAGCCTTATTTATCAGTGAAAAAACCGTTAAAAACCATGTCAGCAATATCCTGCAAAAAATGAATGTCAATGACCGGACACAAGCGGTTGTTGTGGCGATTAAAAATGGCTGGGTGGAAGTACGATAAATGATCTGAATGATGAAACACGCTGAAGGGAGTAGGCGTGTTTTTTTTGATTGTAAAAGGAATCCCCGTGAAAGACCAGATATAAATATGTACCAGCTTTAAAAAGCAGGTTTTTTAACAGATGCCCAATATTCACGAATATCCTTCTATTTTCCTATTAGGCTCATAGCTCCATTCCTCAAAATCACCCTGATTTAATTTGAATAAATAATGACAATAGCCTGATTGCTCTTTTATGTGCGACCAAAAAATAGTATAAAAGTAATATAATGTAAATTACTATTGGGTGAGTCACTGAATAGGTCGGGGTGATAAAAATGTCAGGTTTATGTATTTTGACGGATGAGGAACTTTTGCACGCGTATTTCAAGGCAACAGAATTTCAATTAGAAAGGTCATTTTTAGAAATCTTGAGGGGCGAAATTGATAAGAGGGGCATCGATGTTTCAAATGCCGTTTAATTTTGTAGGTGATTGACTGCCGGTGTACATCAAAGCATTTACTTATTTTTCCTTTAAGAGATATCCTTAATGCAATTTCGGCGGATTTCATATAAAATGGATGATAACTATCATTTTAGGAGAAGGTTCTTTTCTTTGGATTGGGTGTTTTTGGAATAAAATTAACAGAGAGTTATTCGGACAGAAATCGTGGATTTTGAAGCAAATGAGTCCGAAAGCGGGGTCTAATTGGACAGGAAAAGCGGAAAATGAAGCAAAAGAGTCCAAAAGAGGGGTCTATTTGGACAGGAAAAGTGGAAAATGAAGCAAAAGAGTCCAAAAGAGGGCTCTAATTGGACAGGAAAAGCGGAAAATGAAGCAAAAGAGTCCAAAAGCAGGGTCTATTTGGACAGGAAAAGTGGAAAATGGAGTAAATGAGTCCAAAACAGGGCTCTAATTGGACAGGAAAAGCGGAAAATGAAGCAAAAGAGTCCAAAAGAGGAGTCTAATTGGACAGAAAAAGCGGAAAATGAAGCAAAAGAGTCCAAAAGAGGGGTCTATTTGGACAGGAAAAGTGGAAAATGGAGTAAATGAGTCCAAAAGAGGGCTCTAATTGGACAGGAAAAGCGGAAATTGGAGCAAATGAGTCCGAAACAGCCTCCGATTCGGACAGGACCGTGTATTTTGATGCAACCGAGTCTGAAATAAGGTTCAATTTCGGACAGCAAACCCGAATTCCAAAGCAAACAAATCCAAAGCAGACAATTCCGAAACAAAAGTCTATTCACACACCATGGATAATCCCCAAAACCATCAACTCCGAATAAGAAGCCTTACGGTGAAGAGCATAAAAGACCGATTAAAGAATACATTCATTTTTGCAAAATCAGCGAAAGTAATAGAATAAGGAAGGTAAATGATAATGAAAACGGCAGTTGTTACGGATAGTACGGCCTACATACCGAAAGAAATACGAGATCAATATGATATACATATGATTCCACTAATCGTCGCCTTTGGTACGGAAACTTATCAGGAGGAAGTGGATATCAGCGCAGCAGAATTCTTTGAAAAAGTCCGGCATCAGGAGCTGCCGACAACCTCACAGCCTCCTGTTGGAAAGTTTGCGGAGCTGTTTGAGGCGCTCGCCAAAGACTATGACGCGGTGGTGTGCATCCACTTATCGAGCGGAATCAGCGGTACGTATCAAGGCGCCATCACGGCTGGGCAAATGGTTGAAAACTTGGACGTTTATGCCTACGATACGGAAATCAGCTGTATGGTGCAAGGATTCTATGTGATTGAAGCTGCAAAAATGGCAAAGGAAAAAATGCCTCCAGAAAAAATCATCGAGAAACTAGATAGACTAAAAAAATCTGTCCATGCCTATTTCATGGTCGACGATTTATCCCATTTACAACGCGGCGGCCGCCTCACAAGTGCACAAGCTATTATCGGAAGCCTCCTTAAAGTAAAACCTCTGCTTCACTTTGAACATAAGGTCATCGTTCCATTTGAAAAGATTCGAACGAAGAAAAAAGCGATGAATCGCATTGTTGATTTATTAACAGAAGCTACAAAAAGCGGCGAACTCTATCAAGCCGTCATCATCCATGCCAATCGCGAAGAGGATGCAAAAGAGTGGAAAGCAGAGCTCGAGCGTCTTTTACCACATGTGGAATTTTCCATCGGCTATTTTGGAGCTGTCATTGGTACTCATCTTGGTGAGGGAGCCATGGGGCTCGGCTGGATGAAAAAAGAATGAGCTAACTACAAGACGCTACTCAAATCGATAAGGAATGGGTGGCGTTTTTTCTATCAAAAAAGGAGTTGAGAGTTTGAAAACAGAAAATCATATTTGTGACTACAACCAAGACCTGCAAAAAATGCTTATAGGCAAGCAGCTTTTAAAAGTAGATCTCCCTTACTCAGAAACTGAAATTCTCCATCATGAAGCTCACGGCTATCTTCAATTTCGAACAGGAATCCTTCAAGAAAAAAATCATTTTCGCTGTCTTCGCTGCAATAATCAAGATCCTCAACTTTTTGCCACCTACCCATGCTCCCGCTGTCAAAAGGAATGTGTCTATTGCCGAAAATGCATCATGATGGGAAGGGTGAGCACCTGCACCTCACTTATAAGTTGGAATGGACCTGAGCCCGCCGATCTCATTTATAACCCCAGCCTTGAATGGACAGGTACCCTTTCACACGGACAGGGCCTGGCATCCAATCGGGTGGTAGAAGCAATCCAGCAAAACAAGGAAATCCTTGTTTGGGCCGTATGTGGCGCTGGCAAAACAGAGGTGCTATTTGCGGGAATCCACGAAGCATTAGCAAATGGGAAACGAGTTTGTATCGCCACTCCGAGAACGGATGTGGTACTCGAACTCACTCCGCGATTGAAAAAAGTATTCCCCCATATTCCGGTAGCTTCCCTTTATGGTGGCAGTGAGGATCGCCATTTGTACGCTCCCCTCACCATTTCGACCACGCATCAGCTCCTGCGCTTTTTTCAAGCCTTTGACACAATCATTATTGATGAGGTCGATGCCTTTCCTTTTACGATGGATGAAACCTTACAATATGCTGTGCAACAGGCACGTAAACCGACCTCCTCCTGCATCTTCCTAACTGCAACTCCCAACGAAAAATGGCAGCAAGAATGCCGGCAACAGAAGCGAAACTATGTGACGATTCCGGCACGCTACCACCGATACCCTCTTCCCGTTCCGCAATTTTCCTGGTGTGGCAACTGGGAGAAGCTCCTCAAAAAGAAAAAACTTCCGGCAAATGTGCTGAAATGGATTAACGAGCGTTTAAACCAGCAAAAGCCAATGCTTCTATTTGCTCCGAAAATTGCCAAGATGGAGCACATTCTTCCTATTCTCCAAAATCTTCATCCAAAAATAGAATCCGTCCATGCAGAGGACCCGGATCGTAAGAAAAAAGTTCAAGACATGCGCGATAAAGAAATACCGCTTCTGTTAACGACAACGATTTTGGAAAGAGGAGTTACCTTTCCAAATCTTGATGTGGCCGTTTTAGGGGCGGAAGATCGCATTTTTACCGAGAGTGCTTTGGTGCAAATTACCGGCCGTGTTGGCCGCAGTGCTGAGTTTCCGAAGGGAGACATTACCTTTTTTCATTATGGAAAAACAAAAGCGATGGTGAAAGCCAAGCGACAAATTGAAAAAATGAATCTGGAAGCAAAGGAAGGGGGGCTGATCGATTAATGACCATTTTTGAAAGGGACCAATGTCTTTTGTGCCATAAGAAGATGGAGCCGAAAATTGGTTGGAGGCAGCTTTTTTCAAAGGAAAAGAAGCGCTATCTCTGCCAGGATTGCGAGGACCAGCTTGACTTGATTACTGGAGAAACATGTCGGCTTTGCCATCGCCCATTTGCGTATTTGGAAGGGCAATATCGTAAAGCTGACCTCTGTCTCGATTGTGTGCGCTGGGAGCAGGATGAGCAATGGAACGGCTGCCTGAAACAAAACATTTCGCTTTTTTCCTATAATGATTTTTTAAAGGAAACGATTGCCCGGTTTAAATTCCGTGGAGATTATGTGATAGCAAAAGCGTTCTCCCCTCTTTTTCGGGAAAAAATAAAGTTGCTGCCATATGACTTGCTTGTACCAATTCCGTTAAGTGAAGAGCGACTCTTAGAAAGAGGGTTTAATCAAGCCAAGGCACTTGTGCGCGAAGCGGGTTATTCTTCCTGCGAATTCCTTGAAAGAACCCATTCAGAAAAGCAATCAAAAAAATCTCGTTTAGAGCGGATTGAGTTTGCTCAGGTATTTCGAGTAAAGGAAAGCTCAGGTGGGATTGCAGGGAAAAACATTTTGTTAATTGATGATATTTATACGACGGGGTCGACACTGTATCATGCGGCGAAGGCATTGAAGGAGGCGGGAGCTGAGAGTGTGATGTCTTTGACTTTGGCGCGTGGGTAGTCTTGTTTCCTAAAAATTTTTAACACTTTTTTCATTTCCATGGCTTCTTTTTCACGATATAATAAAAAATAATGTCGAATGAAGGAGATTCAGATAATGGGGGAACTTGAGAACTGTCCGAAATGCGGCAAATTATTTATGAAAACGAAGCTTCGTGATTTGTGCCAGGATTGCTGGAAGGAAGAAGAAGCGGCATTTGAAGCCGTCTACCGATTTATGCGAAAACGGGAAAACAGAGCAGCAACGATTCCGCAAATTGAAAAAGCAACAAGCGTTGAGGAGGAGCTCATCCTCAAATTTATCAAAAGCGGACGCCTTCAAGTGACACATTTCCCGAATCTGGGCTATCCTTGTGATCGCTGTGGTAAGATTATTCAAAGGGGAAAGCTCTGTGAAAGCTGCGCTGGTGAGCTGAAGAATGACTTGGAAATCTATAATGCGGATGCTGAACGAAAAAAGCAATTAAATCGGACAACATATTATTCGAATAAAGAATAGGGAACAAAAGGGTGGATCTAAATAAGTTGGTCGACCCTTTTTCTTTCGTTTTTAGTCCAATAGAACGAAAAATAAGTTCATCGATAAATTTTTATTAAAGTTTTCCTCGCTTTTATCCGATAATAGAAGTATAGAGGATTGCACGGAAAGAAAGTGAGGGATGAATCATGAAGATTAACAACTTAGGAGCGTCAGGAATTAATCCTTATCAACGCCAGATGAACAAGTTCGATGCCACAAATAAAGCAGCTCATCAGGCAACGGATAAAATTGAAATTTCTTCTGCAGCAAAAGAAATGCAGCATGTGTCGCAAATCTCTGCTCAACGCCAAGCGCGCGTAGAAGAACTGAAGAATCAGGTACAAAGTGGCTCTTATGAAGTGAAACCGGCAGATATCGCGGGAAGCATGATTGACTTTTTCACTAACAAATAAAAAGGAGAGGGATGAAAATGTCCGCCGAAAAATTACTTTCTTCTATGGAAAAATTATATAAGCTTCACAAAAGTCTTTACGAGATTGCCGTAAAAAAGACTGACGTGATCAAAAAAGGTGACATGGACGCCCTCAACCAAATTTTAAAGGATGAGCAAAAGCATGTCGCTGCGATTCAAATGTTTGAAAAAGAACGGCAGCAAGCGGCTGCAAGTCTTGTTCCTGAAAAAGAAAATCCAACCGTTACAGATTGCTACGTCCTAATCGGTGAAATAGAGCAATTCCGCTTAGCTGAACTAGCCAATAATTTATCTGAGCTTGTATTTGAATTAAAAGAGCAAAACTTTTTAAATCAGCAATTGATTCATCAATCCTTACAATTTGTTAATGTTTCATTAAATTTATTAAATCCGCAGCCGGATGCGATAAACTATGGTCCGCCTGCCGGAAGCCAAAAGAAAGAAAAAAACACTCAAGGAATGTTTAATTCAAGAGTTTAACAGGAGGAACCAGCATGCGTTCAACCTTTATGGGATTAGAAATTGCACGACGCGGGATGTTTACTCAACAGAGCGGTTTATATACAACCGGACAAAATATTTCGAATGCGAATACACCTGGGTATTCCAGACAACGGGTGAATTTCATTCAGACGACTCCTTATCCATCAATCGGAATGGATCGGGTGCAAATCCCCGGGCAAATGGGAACAGGGGTGGAAGGCGGCTCTGTTCAGCGGATTCGCGAAGGCTTCCTCGATCTTCAGTACCGAGTCGAAAACAATAAGGTCGGATATTACGGCTCATTAAGTGAATCCCTTTCAAAAATGGAAGGGATTATGAATGAGCCATCTGACAGTGGTTTGCAAACCGTACTCGATAAATTTTGGAGTGCCCTGCAAACCGTAGCAAGCAATACGGAAAACTCAGGTGCCCGCGATGTTGTCGCTTCAACCGGACAAATGGTCGCTGATACTTTGAATTATTACTACAATTCAATTACGCGAGTTCAAAACGATATCGGAACCGAAATCAATGTGGATGTGCAAAATATCAATGCACTAGTTTCGCAGATTGATAGCTTAAATAAACAAATCGCAGAGGTCGAGCCACATGGCTATTTGCCAAATGACCTTTATGATCAACGGGACTTATTAGTTGATAATCTTTCAAAACTCGTCAATATTAAGGTCACAAATGTCGTCCCTGTCAATTACGGGAATGCGAAGGATATCGCTGAAGGTCTCTATAATATTGAAATCGTCCAACAGGATGGCACGTCCTATAATCCACCACAAAATTTAGTGAGTGTTTCAAGAGGCTCTGGAATCATTGGGACTAATAAATTGGAATTAGTGGATATCGACACCGACCCAAATACGATTAACGGACCGATTCAGCAAATTAAAATTGGTGGTAAAGCGCTAAGCGGCTTTAGCATTGGCGGGGAACTTGGCGGGTTAATTCAGGCTTATGGGTATCAGGAGGATGGCGTAACGAAAGGCGATTATCCTGAGATGATTGATAATCTGAATAAGATGACGAAGGCTTTTGTGGATGAGTTTAATGCCATTCATAGAGAAGGCTATGCATTAAATGCGACAGAAAAATCAAATGAAGATTTCTTTGTGTTTGATCCAAGTGTTCTCAACACAACTACTGGTAACTATGCTCAGGCTGTCAAAGTATCAGATGTGATTAAAAATGATCCATCGAAGTTTGCTGCCGGTGTCGATAATGGAAATTCAGGTAACAATAAGAATGCCCAATTACTTGCGGATTTAAGAACAAAGAATTTTTCAGACTACAGTGATCCAACTGTAAAAGATAAATTATCCGGAAACCTAGATTCCTTCTATTCCGGGCTTATCGGAAAACTGGGTGTCAACTCTCAAAGTGCTGCAAAGGATGCAAGCAACTCACAAATTTTGGCGGCTTCTGTTGATGAAAATCGGCAATCGGTCAGTGCGGTGTCAATTGATGAAGAATTAACAAATATGATCAAATTCCAACAAGCGTATAATGCCAGCGCAAGGACGATTACAGTAATTGATGAAATGCTCGATAAAATTATCAATGGGATGGGAACCGTTGGTAGATAGGAAGGTGATTAATACATGCGCGTAACTCAATCAATGCTTTCGAATCAAATGCTGCGAAATTTGAGCAGCAATTACGAAACAATGGCCAAACTTCAGGAGCAAGTTTCTTCGAATAAAAAATTTAGCAAACCATCAGATGACCCAGTCGCTGCGATGAGGGCAATGGGATATCGAAGTGAATTGAATCAAATTGATCAGTATGGACAGAATATCGGTGAAGTGCAGAGCTGGTTGGATAGCACAGATGATGCAATTAGTCAGGGTATCGATGTTTTGCAGCGTATTAGGGATCTAACTGTCGAAGCAAGTAATGGATCGATGACGGTAGATGAAAGAACAGATGCTGCTCAAGAGATTGAACAATTGAAGGAACAACTCATTAATATTGGTGATACTCAAGTGGGTGGGAAATATATTTTTAATGGGACAAAGACAAATGTTCGTCCATCAACTGATCCAACATCAGGCGAAGCAGTATACCCACCGCAATACGATGATGGAACGGTATCAATTGAAATTTTTTCAGGAATTAAGTTGCCAGTAAATACGAGTGGAAAAAGTCTATTTTCAGATGATAAAGGAAATAACCTATTTCAAGATCTAGACACCTTTATTGCTGACTTAAAAAATAATAACTCTGCGGGTATTCAATCTTTTTTAGGAAAAATCGATCCCCATATTGATCGATTCCTTGCGCAACAAGCAAATGTTGGGGCGAGAACAAATCGGTTAGAATTGATGGAAGACCGCATTTCTCAACAGGAAGTATTTACAACTGATCAAATGTCAAAAAATGAAGACATTGATTTTGCTGAGGTCATGACGCAATTCTCATCAGCTGAAAGTGTATTCAGAGCAGCACTTGGTGTTGGTTCTAAGGTCATTCAGCCAACGTTATTGGACTTTTTAAGATAGGCTATCTTTTCTAAGATAGCCTTTTTCTTTAAGAGAGGTGATTCTGATGAAGCTTGCACAAATTCGCTTACAATCCACTCCGATGAAAATCGGGCTACATATTCAGCAACCGAAGCAGTCTATTGAGCAGCCGCACGCCATTCAATCCATTCAGCAGCCACAGGCGAAGCTCGAAATAGAGACAATACCTGGGAGACTTAATATTGATCAAACAAAGGCGTGGGAGGATATGGATTTAAAGCCTATCTCCAAGCGGGTAGAGGAGGCGGCACAATATGGCTATGAGGATTTCTTGAAGGGTGTGGCAAGAAGAGCTGAAGAGGGCGCAGAATTAATGGCGATTGAAAATAAAGGAAATCCGATTGCGGATCAAGCAAAAAGAAACAGCGAAAAAACAAGAGAATTTACTATTGGCTGGATACCGAGCTATTTTAGTGTAAAAATAAATTATGAACCAGCAAAGGTTAATATTAAGGTTGAACCACAAAAGCCAATCATTGATGCAAAAATTCAAAGGCCAATTCATAATTATGAGCAAGGAAAAGTGGATGTAAGTGTCGAGCAATGGAATTCATTAAAAATCGACTTTACTAATCTTTTCGACGATTCTATATAGAAGGTGATAAGAGGTAATGGACATTCGGACGAAATATTTTGGGGCAATTCGTATAAAAAATGAAGAAATCGTCCATTTTGAAGGTGGAATACCTGGATTTTTAAATGAACAGCAATTTTGTATTTTACCGATGGAGGGCACTCCTTTTTTTGTGTTGCAATCGGTAAAGGACGAAAATATTGCATTCGTCTTAGCAGATCCATTTTTACACGATCCTAATTACCATTTTGATTTGGACGATGACGTCAAAGAAAAGCTAGAGATAGCAGAACCAAAGGATGTAGCCGTTTTTGCAATATTAACTGTTCATGAGCCATTAACTGACACCACTGCAAATTTTCAAGCACCTATCGTGATCAATCAAACGAAAAAATTAGGAAAACAAATTATTCTCCAGGACAAACAATTAAAACTGCGAACAAAAATCTTTCAAGCCAACCTTCCTAACGGGATGGAGGGATAAACCATGCTGATTTTATCGAGAAAAAAGAACGAATCCATCATGATTGGAAAAGACATCGAAATCACCGTTGTGGAAGTCGATGGTGACCAAGTCAAAATCGGAATTCAAGCACCGGGATCTGTTGATATTTTTCGAAAGGAGATTTATTTGTCAATTCAGGAGGAAAATAGTATGGCGGTGAAGTTGAATGGGGATGCGTTGAAGAAGTTGTTTAAGAAGTAATTGATATTGGGTGTGCTCAGATTCATGATTTGATTAAAGGACCTGAACGACAGGTTCCGGTCCTTTGCTATTATTAGGAAATAAAAATTTATGTAGAAAACTATAAAACTATCGGAGATCCTGTCGATATAAAAAATAGAGCATGACAATGGTCGGCCGACGTTGTTGGCTCTAAAAATATACCACATGGATGTGGGGAAGATTTCAAGGAGGAAGTTTACATGATTATTAATCACAATATTGCGGCTCTTAACACGTACCGTCAATTAAACAATGCAAACAATGCACAATCAAAATCAATGGAAAAATTATCTTCAGGGCTTCGCATTAATAGCGCAGCTGATGATGCTGCAGGACTTGCAATCTCTGAAAAAATGCGCGCACAAGTTCGTGGTTTGGATCAAGCTTCATCAAATGCTCAAGATGGTATTTCAATGATTCAAACTGCAGAAGGTGCATTAAGTGAAACTCAATCTATCCTTCAACGTATGCGTGAATTAGCAACACAAGCTTCTAACGATACAAATACTACAGAAGATCGTGGCGAAATTCAGAAAGAAATGAATCAATTGACTTCTGAAATCAATCGTATTGGTAATACGACTGAATTTAATACTCAAAAGTTGCTTAAAGGTCAAACTCCAACTGGTGCAATTACTGTAAGTGCAACACAAGCTGGTGTAGGTGCAGGAGTTACACCTGCAGTGGCTTCTACTTTAGATTTACAAGGATTAACATTTGAAGCAAAAACTGCTGGTGTAGCAGGCGACAATATTCAAATAGAATTTGCAGATCCTGGAGCTAATAGTGCAGCATTGGGTATTGTTGTATCTGGTAATAAAATTACAGTTAATTTAGCAACTGATGGAGCAGGCGCCATTACAAGTACAGCAGATGAAATTAAGGCAGCTTTAAATGGTGATACAGACACAATGGGATTATTAAATGCTGTAACTGGTGGAGGGACTACTGCGGTAACTGCTAATGCTGTAACTAATTTAGCTGGCGGTGCTGACCAAACAACAAGCAGTGGTACAAAAGGATCATCTACTATTAGCATTGATACAAATTTAGCAGCTGGGGAAAAAATAGAAATAAATGGTAAGAGTTATACTGCAGTAGCTGCAGGTACAACAGCATCTGCTGGGCAATTTGTTGTTGGAGCAGATACAACTGAAACAGCTACCAATTTGTTAGCTGCAATTAAATCAGCTGATAACACAGTTGATACTTCTTCTTCATCTTCAACTAATGTTATTACATTGGTACAAGCAACTCCAACAACTGATGCTACACCATTTGAAGCGGAAGTTAAAAGTGATTTCAATGCTTCCCTTCAAATTGGAGCAAATACTGGACAAAGCTTTGAAATTGAAATTGGCGATATGCGTTCTGCAGCATTACAGATTAGTAGTCCTAATCAGGCTACTGCAAAAACTGTAACAGTTGATGGAAAAACATATAATGTAGCTTGGAATGCAAATCAAGATGTAACAAATGGAACGGATAGTACTGGTGCTGAATATGCATTAGACGTTTCTAATCATGATAACGCTACAGCATCAATTAAAGTTTTAGATGATGCTATTAACTCAGTTTCAGCAGAACGTTCTAAATTAGGTGCATACCAAAACCGTTTAGACCATACAATCAACAACTTAGGTACATCTTCTGAGAACCTAACTGCTGCGGAATCTCGTATCCGTGACGTAGACATGGCGAAAGAAATGATGAATCAAACGAAGAGTTCTATTCTTGCACAAGCTGCGCAAGCAATGTTGGCACAAGCTAATCAACAACCGCAGGGCGTACTTCAATTATTACGTTAATAGAACATTCACAAAAGGCTTTAGGCTTAGTCCTAAAGCCTTTTTTTTATATCCTCAAGACCATTCTTTTTCATTCAAAAACATACATATAGATATAATTGGCTAATATTCCAACCTGATATCCTCTTGATATTGTAAATCCTTTTCCAATGCTTTGGATCTATTATGATCGTATTTTTGTCAGCCTTTATTATATAGAGAAATGAATATTGAATGATAATGCTCAAAATTTGATTTTATTTGTCGATATAACAATTAGGAGTGTTATCCGAGGAGGAATGGATATGATCAATCAATTAAGTACAAGCACTGTATCCCCTCAGCCTAGAATTACAGAAGCTCAATATAAACCAGAAGCATTACAAACAAAAACGGCACTAAATATATCAACAAACGATGTGAAAGAAGATTCGCAAGAACAAACGCAATTCCAACAGAAAAAAGTTCAAGAAGTCGTTAAAGGATTAAACGATTTTATTGAACCATCAAGGACCTCATTGAAATTCGAATATCATGAAAAACTAGATGAATATTATGTAAAATTAATAGATGAAAATACACATGAAGTCATTCGCGAGATTCCTTCCAAAAAAGTACTAGATATGTATGCGGCCATGAAAGAATTTCTTGGATTGATGGTGGATAAAAAAATATAAAGTAGGTGGAAAAATTTGAGTACGATGCGAATTAGTGGTTTAGCTAGTGGAATGGATATCGATTCCATGGTTTCACAATTAATGAAGGCACAAAGCATGGGCCTCGATAAATTAAAGCAAAAGAAACAAATATTAGAATGGCAGCGTGACGATTATCGTTCTATGAACACCTTACTTCTTGATTTTAGGTCTCAGTTAACGCAAATGAAGTTAACAACGAATTATCGCTCACGTCAAACGACCTCAACAAATGATGCTAGACTTACGGCTACTGCTAGCAGTGCAGCAAGTATATCTTCTTATACAATTTCAAATGTAACACAGCTTGCTAGTGCTGAAACAAGAGTAACTGATAATCCAATTTACAAATTAGGTTCTACTTTCGACGCTGCTAAAGGCATTTATGGACAAAATAGTAGCTTAAAGGATACGGACCCAAGTGTATGGAAAGTGGGTGCTATTTTAAGTAGTAGCGTTAATACTTCGAGTGATAATATGTCTGCTGATGGAAAAAGTATTACAATTGAAAATATGAAAAATGTTGATATAGATCAACTTCATTCTTTTAGTGTACAGGTAAATGGAATTGGATATAAGGTAGTCTCTCAAGAAGAAGTTGGTGCAAGACCTCTTGAAGATGATGAAGTCATTTTACAAGTAACTGATGATGGTAAGGGAACGTTGCAATTCGCTAATTCTATTGCTAAGGATAGTGCTGTAAAAATAGATTATGTTGCAGAAAATCGAACTGAAAGTAGTACATTAACAAAAGATACTATGGCCATGCAATTATCTCAAGGAGCAATTAATAGTATTACAGATGTTACCCTCAATGTTATCGACAAGGACGGTAAGGCAGTTGATACAAAAAAGTTTACTGTTGAAGGGACAGTATTGAAAGATGCTAATGGTAAAGAAGTTGGTACGGTTGCCATGGATACAGGGATAATCACCTTTAATAAAGATTTTCCTTTACCAGCTGAAGATGCTGATACGATATCAACCTTATCCGTTACCTATGATCACCAATATACGGACTTCTCCATGGATACTTCCACATCAAATGGAGAAAGGCATGCTAATTTTCTAATCTCTGGTTCTGAGTCTTTAAATAGTGTAATAAGTAAAATAAACAATTCCAGTGTTGGAGCAACCATGTTCTATGATTCATTTACAGGAAAATTTTCATTGACTCGGTCGGAAACAGGGAATTTTAATACGTCTAATCCAGATGGAAATGGCAATGATGCTAATGAAATGGCAACATCTGGCGACTTTATAAATAAATTGTTAGGATTTGATAATTCAGATATTACGGTAAAGGGTCAAAATGCAAAACTATCTATAAACGGTCTTGAAACAGAAAGAACCTCCAATACCTTTGAAATGAACGGAGTTACTTTTACTATTAAGCAAACATTCTCGGATCATGCTGAAAGCATTTCAATCAGCAATAATACGGATACTATTTTCAACAACATCAAGGATTTCGTCACAAAATACAATGACTTAATAGGAAAAATACAATCAAAAATCGATGAAGATCGGGACCGTGATTACGCTCCATTAACGGATGACCAGCGTGAACAGCTTTCAGATACACAACAAGAACAATGGGAAGACAAGGCAAAAAGTGGGCTGTTGAAAAATGATTCAACCCTATCATCTGTATTATATGGAATGCGTTCAAACTTCTCTCAATCGGTAATGAATGATAAAGTATCGTCTGTTTTTAATCAATTGTCAAAAATAGGAATTACCACAACTGCCAACTATCTTGAAGGTGGAAAGTTGGAGATTGATGAAGCTGCTCTAAAAAAAGCGATTGAAACCGATCCTGATTCTGTTGAAAATCTTTTTAGAGGCGACGGAGTAACTAGTGATCAAAAGGGTATTGTTCAACGCTTATATGATACAGTATCAAATACAATGGATACGCTAAAATTGAAGGCTGGGAACGCAAATTCAGTCAATGATACATTCACACTAGGGAAGCAGCTTGATAGCGTGGGTGATCAAATAGACGCTTTCGAGGATAAACTCACACAAATGGAAGATCGTTATTATAGCCAATTTACCGCCATGGAGCAAGCAATTCAACAGTTCAATTCACAGTCAGCATATTTGTCTAACTACTTTAGTAGTTAATTCCTGAAACAAAAAGGAGAGAAAAAATAAATGGCAATTAAGAATCCATATGAATCCTATCAACAAAATGCAGTTACGACGGCTTCACCCAGTGAATTAACTTTAATGTTATATAATGGATGCTTGAAATTTATTGGCCTAGCTCGTAAAGCAATCACTGAAAAAAATGTCGAACAAAAGAACGTTAATTTACAAAAAGCCCAAAATATCATTAGCGAACTAATGGTTACATTAAATATGGATATTGAGCTTTCAAAAAATATGATGAGCTTATACGATTTTGTCAATCGTCAGCTGATTGAGGCAAATACGAAAAATGATATTGCTGCACTTGATGAGGCAGCTGGCATTGTTACTGAATTTCGCGACACCTGGAAACAAGTCATTCAAATCAATCGCCAAAAGCAATTTGGCCAAGGTGGACAAATATAATGAATCCTGTTCAGCAGTTCTATCAATACACAAGTGAATTAATCGAAATTCTGGAAAAATCGGTACAACCAGAAGAACGTGATGGTAGAATTGAACGCGTCCAGCAGCTTCTCAATCTGCGTGAAACCACGATGAGGGAGATCAAAAAGCCGTTAAACCAAGAGGATCAAGCGATGATGCAAAAGATTTTTGCTTTAAATCAAAAATTGTCGAATCTCCTTGAAAAGCAAAAACGACAAATCCAGCTAGATATCAAAGGGTTAAAGCAGAAAAAAGTCTCAACGAATAAATACGTGAATCCCTATCAAAAACTATCCGCCTCTGATGGGATGTTTTATGATCGGAGAAAATAAGATGCCTGTCACCGCCTGGATTTTGTCAAATTCAGGCGGTGACAGGCATTCTATCCTACCAAGAAAATAGGTGAATCTTTTGACAAAATTAACCGAAGATCAATTTCAAATGATTGGTCAATATATAGACTTGCTTGATACCGTTGAAGAGGCCTTTTCCTATATCCTTAATAGTTATGAAAATATTGAACTTACGGCTGTCAATCAGCTAATTGGTGATATTTTTTCCGCCTTTCAGCAAATCAATAAAACGAATGAACAACTATTTGTTCTGTTAAAGGATAAATCGTCATTGGTAGACGATCTTCAAGCTTTTGCGCTTGTAGTGGAACAGGCTGAGAAGTTAGATGGAGTCTGGAATGAACCTAATGCGAAGCAAGCCGTCATTCGGGAGCAATTGTATCCTGCTTTTTCTGCATGGAAGGTTATGGTTCAGGGGCAGCTGCGGATGGTCAATTAGATTGAAGATATCACACGATTTTAGGATGACAAAAACCGACTGCTAAAGACTTGACAGTCGGTTTTTCCCATTTAAAAATTAATTCAACACACTCTCTTTCACATCTGCCTCTACAACCCCCGTTACCCGCAAAGACAAATCCTCCCGCAAATCAATATATTGTTCTCCAACTCTCACCAAAGGCTGATGCGGCTCACTTTCATGAATAAAAACAATCTCCGCTATTTCATTATTGCTGAGCCGAACCTGCTGATGCAGATGTTGCCTCATAATATACTCGACAAACGGAATCACGATCCCAGGGTTTAGATAATTTTTATGGGTCTGGTCAATGAGCTCATACACTCCATCAAAATGGGATTTCCTTTTTCCATAATTTCGTTTCATACTCATGGCGTTGAAACAGTCAGCGACGGAGACGATTTGAATAAGTAACGGAATTTCCTCTTGCTTCAGCTGTCGAGGATACCCGGTTCCGTTCAATCTTTCATGATGAGAAAGAGCCGCTTGAGGGATGAGAGGGTCCAACCTAGCAATGCTGGTTAAAAATGAATAGCCCAGTTCGGTATGCTTTTTCACCTGCTCAAACTCCTCTTTCGTGAGTGGACCTTCTTGTTCATATAATTCCTCATCGACTCTGAGCATGCCAATATCATGGAATAGCCCCATATCGGCAAGCAAGAAGCAATCATTTTGACTAAAGCGAAGTATTTTTCCAATGATGGCGGCAATAATTCCTGTGTTGACGCTATGCTGATATAAATATTCTTCCTTGCTGATTTCGGTCTGAATCACAGGAATAATGGCTAAGTCCTGCAGGGATAATTCAACGAGTAGCTTATATGTCCCTCTTATTTCGGAAAAATCAACATTTTCTCCATTCATGATGTGATGGAAGAGGTCCTTTATTTCTTCGAGGAAGGATTTATAAGGCTTGGCTGTACGGGATTTCTTCGGATCCACGGAGGGAACTGCTTGGTTTAAATCGATGGAGATTTTCTCGCCAAAACGGTAATTTTGCAGCAATAGAATATGAATTTCCTTTAAAATCGTACCTTTTTTTAAAAGTAAAATGCCTTGTTCAGAGTAGATATCTTCACCGAGTGCTTTGCCGACCAAATCAAGTGAAATTTGTGATTGTTCCATTTTTCTCTCTCCTCACTTAGGTTCAGAACCTGGACAATATTCATAACTTCGGACTTCATTTAAGGACGTCATTTTTCTCTCTATATCAATAATTCGACAAATCCTGTCATTTACCCTGCATCATTTCAAACTACTACTAATTTGTAAAATTTTTTACGAATGATATACGTTTGTAGCTAAGCGCAGAAGATGGCGGTCCAATTCGTCATTCACAGTTTCGACAAAATTATTCAATCTTTTTCCCTGTTTTAGCAGGAGTTTTATAGGTTAAAATAGAATGTATCTACATAGTCTTTTTATAAGACTAAGTGGCCTTCGGGAAGATGAGAAATGGGATGGATTGTCCGAAGAAAGCCAGAGTATTTGTATATAAGAAGGAGGAGTTCATCTATGAATTATAACGTTCGTGGAGAAAACATTGAGGTAACTCCAGCAATTAGAGAGTATGTGGAAAAGAAGATTACTAAATTGGAGCGCTATTTTACTGAAATACCTAATGCAAATGTCAATGTGAACCTTAAGGTTTATAGTGATAAAAAGTCAAAAGTTGAAGTAACCATTCCGCTTCCACAATTGGTGTTGCGCGCTGAGGAATCTAATGAAGATATGTATGCGGCTATTGACTTAATTACTGATAAATTAGAACGTCAAATTCGTAAGCATAAAACAAAAGTAAACCGTAAATTCCGGGAAAAAGGGAATGTTAATGTTCTATTTACGAGTGGAACCGAAGATGTGGACACTCCAGCTGTTGAAGATGATCAAGATTTGGAGCTTGTTCGCCAAAAAAGCTTTGACTTAAAGCCAATGGATAGCGAAGAAGCGATTCTCCAAATGAATATGCTAGGACATAGCTTCTACGTATTCACAAATGCCGAAACGAATCGGACAAACGTTGTTTATAAACGCAAAGACGGTCGTTATGGCTTAATTGAAGCTCATTAATTGTACATTAAATTGGAATGTTCAACCCCTGCGAAAATTTCGTAGGGGTTTTTAGGTACGGCAAGTTTTCTCAAAGTTAATAAATGAGGAGTAGAACTTAGCATCCTGAATACATGCAGACTCCTGTAGGAATGTACGGGACGACGAGGAGACTTGCCGCTCGCCCAGCAACTCAGGCTGAGCAAAAAAAGCATTTAGGTGATGACCGCAAAGCCCAATTTCACAGCGCTCTCTCACATTAGTTGTCACTCTAAATCGTAAGTGGTAATATTAATACAGAATGACTCGAAAATTTATGGGAGGATTCGGCTTATTAAAAGGCGAATTTTTTTCTTTAAATAAAAGAAGGACAATCATCCAGTCCTTTTTATCCTACTTTTGCCTATTTAATGGGCTTGAAAAATTCTCTTGTATCCAATATAAAAGGAGCGTTTGTATGCTTGGAATTTTAAATAAGGTGTTTGATCAGAACAAAAAGGATTTAAAGCGTCTTGAGAAAATGGCTGATCACATTGAAGCACTTGCCTCTGAAACGGAAAAATTAACAGATGACCAATTGCGTGAAAAAACGGAAGAATTTAAAGCAAGATATCAAAATGAAGAGTCTTTAGACGATTTGCTTGTGGAATCCTTCGCGGTAGTGCGTGAAGCAGCGAAACGGGTATTAGGATTATATCCGTATAAAGTTCAGCTCATGGGAGGTATTTCCCTACATGAAGGGAATATTTCCGAGATGAAAACTGGGGAAGGTAAAACCTTAACCTCTACCATGCCTGTATACTTAAACGCACTTTCTGGAAAAGGTGTTCATGTTGTCACTGTCAACGAATACTTGGCTAGTCGTGACGCGACTGAAATGGGTGAACTTTACGAATTTTTAGGTCTAACGGTTGGCTTAAATACAAATGGCTTATCAAAAGAAGAAAAACAAGCTGCTTATGCTTGCGATATCACCTATAGCACCAATAATGAGTTGGGTTTTGACTATTTACGGGATAACATGGTTCTTTATAAAGAGCAAAAAGTGCAGCGTCCCCTTTATTATGCTGTCATCGACGAAGTTGACTCCATTTTAATCGATGAAGCCCGTACGCCTTTGATTATTTCTGGTACGGCGCAAAAATCAACATCCTTATACCATCAGGCTAATACTTTCGTTCGCATGCTGAAAAAGGATGAAGATTACACTTATGATGAGAAGACAAAGGGTGTTCAGTTAACCGAAGAAGGGATGACGAAAGCGGAAACGATCTTTGGCATTGAAAATCTCTTTGATGTTTCACACGTGACGTTAAATCATCATATTTCGCAAGCATTAAAAGCACATGCCAGCATGCACCTTGATATTGATTATGTTGTTCAAGAAGGCGAAATTATCATCGTTGACCAATTCACAGGTCGTTTAATGAAAGGTCGCCGTTATAGTGAAGGCTTGCACCAAGCGATTGAAGCAAAAGAAGGTCTAGAGGTTCAGAATGAAAGCATGACTTTAGCGACCATCACCTTCCAGAACTACTTCCGAATGTATGAAAAATTAGCCGGGATGACTGGTACTGCGAAAACAGAAGAAGAAGAATTTCGTAACATTTACAATATGAATGTTATCGTCATTCCAACGAATAGACCGATTATTCGGGATGACCGTGCTGATTTAATTTTTTCATCCATGAACGGTAAATTCCGAGCGGTTGTGGAGGATATCGCAGAACGCCATCATAAGGGACAACCGGTTCTTGTTGGTACGGTTGCGATTGAAACATCCGAATTAATCTCCAAATATTTAACGAAAAAAGGGATTCCGCATAATGTCTTAAATGCGAAAAACCATGGTCGTGAAGCAGAAATCATTGCCGATGCCGGACAACAGGGTGCCGTGACGATTGCAACAAACATGGCTGGTCGTGGTACAGACATTAAGCTTGGTGAAGGTGTGACAGAGAGAGGCGGACTTGCTGTCATTGGTACAGAACGACATGAAAGCCGTCGTATAGACAACCAGCTTCGTGGACGTTCTGGTCGTCAAGGAGACCCAGGGGTAACGCAATTCTATCTTTCCATGGAAGATGAATTAATGCGCCGCTTCGGTTCCGATAATATGAAATCGATGATGCAAAGGCTTGGTATGGATGATACGCAGCCAATTCAAAGTAAAATGGTTTCCAAAGCCGTTGAATCTGCGCAAAAACGCGTGGAAGGAAACAACTTTGATGCTCGTAAACAATTATTGCAATATGACGATGTTCTTCGCCAACAACGCGAAATTCTTTATAAGCAACGGAATGAAGTACTTGAATCAGAAAGTCTTCACGATATTGTTCAAAATATGATTTTAACCTCCATTGAGCGCAATATTAGTGCCCATGATTTGGATAATGATGAACAATTGCAAGAAACACTGGAAAACATTATTGATTATGTGGAAGGAAATCTTCTTCATGAAGGCGATATTACGAAGAAAGAATTGCTTGATAAAGACAATGAAGAAATGGTGGATCTCATCTTCGCGAAGGTCAAAGAACGCTATGATGAGAAAGAAGAGCAGCTTGGCTACGAGCAAATGCGTGAATTCGAAAAGGTTATCGTGCTTCGCTCCGTCGATTCCAAATGGACCGATCATATCGATGCCATGGATCACCTTCGTGAAGGAATCCATTTACGCGCCTATGGACAAATCGATCCTTTACGCGAATACAATCAAGAAGGCTTTGCGATGTTTGAAGCGATGATTTCCTCCATCGAGGATGATGTGGCGAAATATATCATGAAGGCAGAAATTCGCAATAACCTAGAGCGTGAAGAAGTCGCCAAAGGTCAAGCCGTGAATCCGAAAGAAGAAGGAGAAACGGTGAAGAAAAAACCAGTCCGTAAGAAAGAAAACATCGGCCGCAATGCCCCATGCCCATGCGGCAGCGGCAAGAAATACAAGAACTGCCACGGAAGATTTGAATAAAGTCGATATCGCTTAGATAAAAAAAGGGGCCGGCAAAGCTGAAATAATAGGTTTGCCGACTCTTTTTTTGGGACTTTCGCCCGTGCCCATTTTTAAAGGTTGCAATCTGAATGAGGAAACTTGATAATAAAAAACCAGACAGCAAATAAAGTAATGTTGAATATAAATATTTTTGAGGTGAATGTACATGGAATTAGTCGATATCCGCAATGAATTAGAAAAAACAGTTAAGAGATTAGCTGACTTTAGGGGGTCTCTTTGACTTAGAAAACAAAGAGGCGCGCATTGCCCAGCTTGAGGATGAAATGATGCATCCGAACTTTTGGGATGACCAGCAAAAAGCACAAACTGTTATCTCTGAAGCCAATGGTTTAAAGGATCAGGTAAACGAGTTTTATGACATGAATGAAACCTATGAAAATCTTGAACTCACTTACGAACTTGTCAAAGAGGAAAGTGACGCTGAGCTTCAGCAGGAATTAGAGGACGAAATGAGTGAGCTTGCCAATCGTCTCAACCAATTCGAATTGAATCTGCTTTTAAGCGGGGAATATGATAAAAATAATGCCATCTTAGAGCTCCATCCTGGTGCTGGCGGAACAGAATCCCAAGACTGGGGCTCCATGCTTCTGCGGATGTATACTCGCTGGGCGGAGAAAAAAGGCTTCAAGGTGGAAACGCTCGACTATCTTCCAGGTGATGAAGCAGGGATTAAGAGTGTGACGCTTGCAATCAGAGGTCATAATGCTTATGGCTACTTAAAGGCTGAAAAAGGGGTGCACCGCCTTGTCAGGATTTCTCCATTTGATGCATCTGGCCGCCGTCACACTTCCTTCGTATCCTGTGAAGTGATGCCGGAATTCAATGATGAAATCGAAATTGAAATTCGTTCAACCGATTTAAAAATCGACACGTATCGTGCAACGGGTGCAGGTGGACAGCATATCAACACAACTGACTCAGCGGTTCGAATTACCCACCTTCCAACAGGTGTCGTTGTAACCTGTCAAAACGAGCGTTCACAAATCAAAAACCGTGAACAAGCGATGAAAATGTTAACGGCAAAACTCTACCAACGCAAAATCGAAGAACAGGAGCAAGAACTACTCGAGATTCGCGGCGAACAAAAAGAAATTGGCTGGGGAAGCCAAATTCGCTCTTATGTCTTCCATCCCTATTCCATGGTCAAGGATCACCGCACCAACACCGAGGTTGGGAACGTGCAAGCAGTGATGGACGGAGATATTGATGTGTTCATTGATGCTTATTTGCGGTCGAAGTTGAGTTTGGCGGAATAATATTTAGGAAAATTTTTCCCTTACTATCGATTTTGGGTGGTAAGGGCTTTTTTTGTGGATTTTTTGGGGGGATTGTGTGTTTTTTTGTGGGGAGAACATGAAGAAGGAGTGTTCTTTATCAATAAAGCTCACCAAAATGCACCTTCCCGCCCCCAACATGAACCAACCGACTTCACACCTTCACAAATTCACCCCTTTAATACGGCAACACGCTGGCATTTACACATTTCCAATGTCCATGATATACTCACTTTCGGCATAACACGGAACGTCTTGTATGATAGGATTCTTCGGAATGCGCCGAGAAACTCCTCATAGAAAAACAATACAACATCCAAACTATCAATAAAGTAGATTACATACTCACATGCGAGTTAAAGCTAAAACGAAAGCAAAAGCTATCACATAAATTGACGTCGTGCATCATTGCAAAGGAGAGAGAGTGACAATAATGAAACGAAAACAGCGTATCTATCATCCAAAATGGGAAATGGCGTTTGAATATCTTTTCGTCTTGATCGGATCAGCCATTATAGGAATGTCTTTTAATGTCTTTTTGCTGCCGAATCGGGTGGCTTCCGGTGGGGTGAGTGGGATTAGTACGATTACTCATACGGTTTTTGGCTGGGAACCAGCGTTTGTGCAGTGGGCTTTTAATATTCCCTTATTTATTGCCGGGGTTATTTTTTTAGGAAAACATTTTGGAGTAAAAACTTTAGTCGGTACCATTTTCTTACCGTTTATTGTGTTTTTGACGAAAGATGTCGAACCATGGACGAATGATCATTTATTGGGGGCATTATTCGGGGGGATTGGTGTCGGAACGGGCTTAGGCATCGTTTTCCGTGGGAATGCCTCAACAGGTGGAACGGATTTGGCTGCGCAAATCATTAATAAATATACGGGGCTCACACTTGGAACCTGTGTAATGATGATTGACGGATTAATCGTTCTTTCAGCAGCGATTGTGTTTAACATTGAAAGTGGACTTTATGCGTTAATTGGGTTGTTTGTGACCAGCAAAACGATTGATTTGGTGCAGGTTGGCTTTGGCCATTCGAAAATGGCGATGATCATTACCGATAAGCAAAATGAAGTTCGCGATGGGATTTTGAATAAAATTAACCGTGGAGTGACAAAACTATCAGCATACGGCGGTTATACAGAATCTGAGCGCTTAGTATTGATGGCAGTAGTCGATCAATCAGAATTCACAAAATTGAAACATCTTGTAAAAACCATTGACCCTTCTGCATTTGTCATTGTCATGGATGCTGCTGAGGTGCTTGGTGAGGGTTTCAAAAGGGCATAGAGTTGGTATAATATTCATGTATTACGTTTATTATCCTGAGGGGGAGTTTATGTGAAGAAAAAACTGCTAGCATTATTAATGGGTACTTCTCTGGTACTTGCTGCGTGTGGTGGCGGGGATGACGCTGGGGAAAAGAAAGATACTAGCTCAAGTGATTCAGGCAAAACAACAACGGAAACGGCCAGTGGCGGAGATGCTGAAAAATTATTCAGCCAAAAATGTTCTAGCTGCCATGGTGCAAATTTAGAAGGTGGAGTAGGCCTAAATTTACAAAAAGTAGGGGCAAAATATTCCAAAGATGAAATTGAAAAAATCATCTTAGACGGAAAAAATGCAATGCCTGCCGGTCAATTACAAGGCGATGACGCCTCAACTGTTGCTGAATGGTTAGCTAGCAAAAAATAATATGACAAAATGAATACAAAAGAGAAGGATCAATTAGTCAACTTTTACCTACAAATCCAAAGTGACAATTGATTCCTTCTTTTTTTTGCTCAAAAATTCACTTACTAAAAATTAACATATTCTCTCATGCTGGGCTTTAATACCCTCTAACGGAAAAATGATCGATATTTATAATAAAATCATCATACAACTTTCGACCTAAAAAGCAGGATATTGGCATTTTTTATCGTATTTTATTTAAAAAAGAGGAAAATGTCGGATATAATGGTTTCTTGAAAAGAAAATGTAATATTTTTACCGACCAATTTGCAGATATATGATGTTATAATGGTTAATGTGCTGAAGTGAAGAAGATTTTGTAAGAATATGAGGAATTTTGTCGAATCGTCCTCTTATTTTTATTGTTCTATGAAAAAATGGTATATGAAATGAAATGGATTGCTTATTTTGAACCTAAATAAAAACCTTTTGCCTCGGATATCGCAACATGGACACGCTATCTTAGATTAGCGCAGTTCTTATTTACTCAAAAAACTTAAAACAAAACTTAGGTGATATGAATGATAGAAATGCAAGATGTATATAAAAAATATCCGAACGGTGTCATTGCTGCGAATGGGATTGATGTTCGGATTAAGCAGGGTGAATTTGTATATGTAGTAGGCCCTAGTGGAGCAGGGAAATCTACTTTTATTAAAATGATGTATCGTGAAGAAAAGCCGACAAAAGGAACGATTATGATCAATGGTGTGAATTTAGGGAAATTGAGAAATAATCGCGTCCCTCAGTTAAGACGTAACATCGGCGTCGTCTTCCAGGACTTTAAATTGTTGCCAACACTAACTGTGTTTGAAAATATTGCTTTTGCGCTTGAAGTTATTGAAGAGCAACCGAAGGCCATTAAACGACACGTCATGGAAACATTGGATTTAGTTGGTCTTAAGCATAAAGCAAGAATGCTGCCAACCGAGCTTTCAGGCGGCGAGCAGCAGAGGGTGTCCATCGCCCGTTCGATTGTGAATTCTCCGAAAGTCGTGATTGCCGACGAGCCAACTGGTAATTTGGATCCTGATACTTCATGGGAAATCATGAATATCTTCGAAGAAATCAACACAAGGGGTACAACGTTGGTCATGGCTACACACAACAGAGAAATTGTGAACACAATCAAGCATCGGGTTATTGCGATTGAAAGCGGTCGAATCGCACGTGATGAACAAAGAGGTGATTACGGATATGAAGGCTAGAACTCTCCGACGTCACTTTCGTGAAAGTGCAAAAAGCTTAAGCAGAAATGGCTGGATGACATTTGCGTCTGTTAGTGCCGTGACTGTGACCTTAATTTTAGTCGGCGTCTTTTTCGTCATTATGATGAATCTTAACCGCGTGGCGACAACCATCGAGGAGGACGTGGAAATCCGCGTGCACATCGATCTCACTGCTAATCAACAACAACGGGACTTATTGAGAAAGGAAATTGAGAATATCCCAGAAGTGAAGGGTGTCCAATTTTCATCCAAGAAACAGGAATTACAGCATCTGATAGACAGTATGGGAGAAGAAGGGAAAGCCTACAAGCTATTTGAGCAGGACAACCCACTAAACGATGTATTTATCGTAAAGACGAAAAATCCTACAGATACAATCAAAGTAGCGAAGCAAATTGAGAAATTCCAATATGCGGATAAGGTGAAATATGGCCAAGGGAAAGTAGAAAATATTTTCAAATCCATTAAAGTTAGCCGAAATGTTGGATTAGTGTTGATCATTGGCTTGCTTTTTACGGCGATGTTCTTAATCTCAAATACCATCAAAATTACGATTATTGCCCGCAAAAATGAAATTGAGATTATGAGATTGGTTGGCGCAACGAACGCGTTTATCCGCTGGCCGTTCTTCTTAGAGGGCCTTTGGTTAGGATTATTGGGCTCTATCATTCCAATTGCGCTTGTTAGCACCGCCTATTATTATGCCTATGGCTATTTACAGCCAAGACTGGAAGGGAACTTTATTCAGATTCTGGATTATAGTCCGTTTGTCTACCAAGTCGCTTTTTTACTAGTTGTCATGGGAGCCCTAATTGGAATTTGGGGAAGCTTAATGTCAGTAAGAAAGTTCTTAAAAGTTTAATAGGCACTAGTTTGCCTACACATAGGAAGGGGAGGCCTGTAGGAGTAGCGATTTTTCGCTTTTTTGGACAGGCTCCTTCTTTCATTTTTGTGTTAATTAAGTAGATTTGAAGGTTAGTAGAGAGTACAACGATTAACCCGTACATAATGGAAAGGAGAAATCGATGAAGAAATCAATATTAACACTATCAGTCATCGCAACATTAACAATTGGTACATTTGCAACAGGAGTTCCTACTTCTCATAAGGCATTTGCTTCTAAACAGGACGAATTAAATCAAATTAAAAATAAACGTTCAAACGTCAACTCGAAAATTGGCGACAAAAATGATGAAATTGATCAGTTAAAAGGGAAACAAGCGGATGTAAAGCAAGAAATTTCGCAGTTGAATATGACGATTCAAGATACCCAAAACAAAATTATTGAAAAGCAAGAGCAAATTGAAGATACTAATAAGGAAATTGATAAGCTTCAAAAAGATATAGACGAATTGGAAAAACGCATTGAAAAGCGTAATGAGGTTCTTAAAGAGCGCGCCCGTTCCTTCCAAGAAAACGGCGGAAATGTGAGTTACTTGGATGTATTAATGGGGGCACAAAGCTTTAGCGACTTTATTGACCGCGTTAGTGCTGTAGCGACCATCGTGGAAGCTGACCAAGATATTCTCCGTGAGCAAAAAGCGGATAAAGACCTTTTAGAGAAGAAACAAAAAGAAATTAAAGATAAATTAGCAGATTTAGAGAAACAGAATGCGGATTTGCAAACGATGAAAGATAGCCTAAATGCGAAAAAGACTGAAAAGAATAAGCTGATGTCTGAGTTAGAAGATAAAGAGGACGATGCTCATGCTGAAATGCTTTCTCTTGAAGAAGAAGAAAGTCTTCTAGCAGCACAGCAATCAGCGATTCAAAAAGCACTAGAACTTGAAAAGCAACGTCAAAGTAGTTCTTCAAGCGGTAGCAATGGAGGCGGTGGCGGTGGTTCTGTCAATAGTGCACCACATGTTTCCTCTGGAACTTTTACAAGACCAGCAGCTGGTATGATAACATCCGGTCTTGGATATCGCTGGGGAAGCTATCATGCTGGGATCGATATTGCCCAAGGTGGAACAAATCCAGTTGTAGCAGCAGCCGACGGTGTCGTTATTCAATCTTATCGTTCTAGCAGCTATGGAGAAGTCGTATTTATCTCTCACAATATTGATGGACAAGTCTATACAACGGTTTATGCTCATATGAGATCCGGTTCACGCTTAGTGAGCGCAGGACAAACGGTTCATAAGGGACAACAAATTGGAATTATGGGTAGCACCGGGGATTCAACAGGACAACATTTACATTTTGAGTTGCACCGTGGTCCATGGAACCAAGCTAAATCTAATGCGATTGACCCAAGAAGTATTGTTCCGTTTTAATCGGATATATTAAATAAAAACAGCGAAGGAAGTCGAAAAGCTTCTTTCGCTGTTTTTATTTTGCTTTAAAATCCACCTAAAAAAATTTCTGTGAAATGGAGGATGCTTTCTATTATCTTCGAGTTTCTTTCATAACTTGTCCTCTTCCTACATATATTGAACTGAATCGAAAAGCTCAATGAGAATTATTTTTTTGGTAGCCTAGATTTCAGCAAGAAATGGAGGATGCTTATGAAGCATAGATGGGTAGCCCTTATCGCCATAGGATCGCTTTTAATCGGTGCCGGGGGCATGTACACCATGTTCTCATGGATGGATTTTCAAAACGGTTCAGCAGATTTATCCGAACACAACTCTCACGCAAGCGTGAACGAAGACTTAGATAAGGTAGAAAAGGCTTATGATCTTATTGTCAATAATTATGTGGAAAAGGTGGGGGAAGACACTTTAGTCGAAGGGGCCATTCAAGGCATGTTATCAACATTAGAAGACCCATATTCCGTCTATATGGACCGAGAGATGAGTAAGCAATTTAGCGAGACGCTTGATTCCACTTTTGAAGGGATTGGAGCTGAGGTCAGCAAGGTTGATGGCAAGATTGTCATCGTCTCCCCATTTAAGGATTCACCTGCAGAAAGGGCAGGTTTAAAGCCCAATGACCAAATTTTAAAGATCAATGGGAAAAGTGTCGATGGATTAGAATTATCGGAGGCCACACTTAAAATTAAAGGAAAAAAAGGAACCAAGGTAAAGCTGCAAATTGCTCGTTCTGGATTAAATGAACCGATTACGCTTGAGATTACTCGCGACGAAATACCGCAGATTACGGTTTATTCCGATTTAAAAGAAAAGGATGGAAAGAACATTGGCTATATGGAGATTACCACCTTTTCTGAAGACACTGCATCAGAGTTTTCAAAACAATTGCAGGCTTTAGAACAAAAAGGCTTAGATGGCTTATTAATTGATGTCCGGGGAAATCCTGGAGGACTTTTATCCAGCGTGCAGGAGATTTTAAAGCAATTTGTTTCCAAGGACCATCCATACGTGCAAATCGAAAATCGCGATGGGGCAAAGAAACGCTATTTTTCCACACTTGAATCAGAAAAAGAATATCCTGTAGCGGTCCTTGTGGATAAAGGAAGTGCTTCTGCTGCAGAAATATTAGCAGGGGCTCTTCAGGAAGCAGAAGATTATAAACTTATTGGAGAAACCACCTTTGGAAAAGGAACGGTTCAGCAGGCGGTGCCGATGGGAGACGGAAGCAATATTAAATTAACCCTTTATAAATGGCTAACTCCAGATGGAAACTGGATTCATAAAAAAGGAATTAAGCCGGATATTGCAATTCAACAACCAGAAATTTATCAAACGCATCCGTTAGATATCGAAAAGCCTTTAGAAAAGGATATGAATAATGAACAGATCAAAAATGCACAGCAAATATTAGATGGTCTGGGACTTACTCCTGGGAGAAAGGATGGCTATTTTAGCGAACAAACGGAAATCGCCGTAAAGGCTTTTCAGCAGAAAAACAAGCTTCCGTTAACAGGGAAAATTGACTCAACCACAGCTGCAGCATTAGAACAAGCAGCAGTCGAAACGATGAAAAAGGAAAGCAATGATCTGCAATTGCAGACGGCATTGCGATATTTGGCCGAGGATTGACCCAGCAAAAAAATCCCCCTGTGAATGATTAATTCTTGCAGGGGGATTTTTGAGGTTAAATTTTAACAGATTTCCGAAAGAAGTCTCCCATCCTCAAGGAATACGAAGGACGTAGCCCGATGAGTAGGTGGGAGATGAATTTCGATTGGTGATAGCCAAAATCTTCCTCATTATGATACAATAGGAACAAATGTTCTAAATGTATGAGGTGAATGGATATGACTAAGCAAAATAAAGCCTTCAAATTTCGTTTATTGCCAAATAAAGACCAAGAAGTATTATTAGCAAAGACTTTCGGATGTGCCCGATTTGTCTATAATAAAATGCTGGCAGAACGACAAGAGATTTACAAAAAATACAAAGATGACAAAGATAGGCTCAAAAAACAAAAGTTTCCGACTCCTGCTAAGTATAAAGATGAATTTCCATTCTTAAAAGAAGTGGATTCATTAGCTTTAGCCAATTCACAAATTAACTTGCAAAATGCCTATAAGAATTTCTTTGAAGGTCGTACTGAATTTCCAAAGTTCAAAAGTCGAAAGAATAAGCAGTCGTACACGACTAATTTGGTAAATGGAAACATCGAATTGAAAGGCAGTTGTATCAAATTGCCTAAAATAAAGCTTGTGAAAATCAAACAACATAGAGAAATTCCTGCTGATTACAAAATAAAATCCTGTACCATTTCCAAAACAAAGTCAGGGAAATACTATATTTCTATTTTGACAGAATATGAGAAAGAGATTAAGTCTGTCATCGTTCAAAAGGTTGTTGGACTAGATTTTGCTATGGATGGTCTATATGTTGAAAGCGAACAGGGTGAGAAAGCCAATTACCCTCGTTTCTATCGACAATCATTGGACAAACTAGCTAAAGAACAGCGTATCTTATCTCACAGAAAGAAAGGTTCTGCACGTTGGGAAAAACAACGTTTGAAAGTAGCTAAACTGCAAGAAAAAACTGCAAATCAACGTAAGAACTTTCTTCATCATAATTCAAAAGAATTATCGTCAAACTATGATGCCGTTATTATTGAGGATTTAGATATGAAAGGTCTATCTAAAGCCCTGCGCTTTGGTAAGAGCGTTCATGATAATGGTTGGGGCATGTTCACTACGTTCTTAGGCTACAAACTAAAAGAACAAGGGAAACAATTAGTAAAAATTAATAAATGGTTTCCTTCTACAAAAAAATGTTCTTGTTGTGGTGCAGAAAAGCCAATGTCACTATCTGAACGCATATATCAATGCTCTTGCGGTTATGTGGCAGATCGAGACTATAATTCAGCCATCAATATCAAAAACGAAGGATTACACTTATTAGCATTGGCATAAAAATAAAAACTCTTGGAACAAGAGGGTTAGCTCGGTCATTTTTCGTTAGCTAGTAAAAGGAACGATAAGTCGAGAAGCCCCCACGACAAGCAGACCGTAAGGTTAGCTAAGTGGTGGGTAGTTCACTTTGCTGTGAAATTCCCTGAATGAACGTTAAAATCGATTCGAACTCCTTCGAGTTTTCAAATTAATAAGATTGTGTATACCATGTTCTTTCCAACTGTTATCAAGGTGATTGAAGTTATTTTAGAAAGAAAAATGGATTTAATAAATTACATACATGGTCTTGGATAACCATGTATGTAACCTTGCTTATTTCTTATCGATATTACCTTTGGTTTTTTAAAAAAATGAAAAAGAAATTGATAAAAGGGTGAAATGGAGATAATCAGTGTTTTTTTCTCCATTTCACCCTTCAAAGTTTTGATCGTTGGATCACACATTATAGTATTTTTACATTAATGGGATACAAATATGGTTCCTTTGGCTCCTTTACTTTCTTCCACTTGGTAATTTTAATGTATGGAATTTTCGTCCCTTTATAAGTGGTCGTATCTAGAACACCTTTGGCCTCTATCCATGAATTGGCTGTTAGTGATGTTGTATCTGAGAACTTTGATAAAAATCCAATGATTCCTGCATCCGCAGCACAATGAGTAATTAAAAATCGAGCAATCACCAGCTGGTTGGGTGCTAGTCCATCCTCTGAATAGATAAATCCTTTTAATTCAATTTTTCGACCTTTAAAATGATTCACATTCATACTAATTTCGTCATAGTAGCTGGAAAAGAGATCATCATTCATCACGATAGAGGGACTTTGATCTAATTGCTTGACTAATTGATCGTATTCTTCCTGCGTTAGCTCCTTTTCACCCACACGAGAAATGTCAACGAGCTTTTCGTTAATAACGGGCTCTTCTGGTGCAATTTGCTTTTCCTGGCTTTGCGGAGGTTTTTTAGCCTGTTTACTTGCTTGTTTTTGTTTTGCTAAAACCGACATCCCACCTTTTTTCTCGGCAATTGCGGCATCAAGCACCTTTGAAGGAAGCAGAAATCCAGTAAGCAATGGGAAAATAATAATGAAATAGGCAAAAGCCTTTTTGAAGGTTAACGGAGAATCTCCATGATCATGATGATGATCGCAGTCGTGGTGATGGTCTTTATGACTGCCATGTTCATGATGATGGCTCTTTTCACTCCAGATTCTTGTGATTTGGATAAAAAATAAGATCAGGAATATCACGGAGGCGTATTGACTAAGACCTTCGTATTTCGGATTGATGAATCTGGTGATTTCCCCGGAATAATGCATTTTGAATAGTAGGACGGAGAAAGAGAGCAAAATAAACGCTCTTATCGCCTGTTGAAAATGAAACTTCACGATTTTTCCCCCTTATAGAAATCGGTTAAAAAGCATTAGCATTGCAAAAATGATAGAAATTATGATAGCAAGAAGCCCAAAAACAAATTTCCAGCGAAATACACTCACCATCATGATTGTATTTTTTAAATCCATCATTGGACCTAATATGAGAAAGCCTAAAATCGCTGTAGTTGGGAAGAGACTGCTAAAGGAAGCTCCAATAAAGGCATCTGCTTCAGAGCAAAGGGATAACACATAAGCAAGTCCCATCATAATCGATAAAGATGATATGGTCCCATTTCCAGCTTCGAGCAACGTTTTCGCAGGTAAATAAGTCTGAACAAATGCAGCTAAAAAAGCGCCGAAGATTAAATATTTCCCCATATCGAAAAACTCATCAATCGAATGGATTAGCATAGACCAAAATCTTTTTGAAAATGATGCTTTTTCTGAATGGGTATGGGATTCGTTTATATGTATCGGTGAGTTTAGCTGATTTCCCTTATATAACCAACTGACGAGAAGTGAGATGATGACAGCAATCAGAAAGCCTAGTCCCATTCTCAATCCGGCCATCTTGATATTGTTTCCAAATGCCATATAGGTTGAAGCAATGACGATCGGATTGATTAAGGGGCCTGTCAGCATGAAGCCAATCGCTGCATGAAGCGGTACTCCTTTTCCAATGAGTCTGCGAACGATGGGAACAATTCCGCATTCGCAAGCAGGAAAAAGCGCTCCAACAACACAGCTCATGAGAACGGCGAAAAACTTATTTTGAGGAATCCACCGCCTGATATGCTCTTCTGTGACAAAGATTTGAATAGCACCTGCGATCAAAACCCCAATTAATACAAAGGGGAGTGCCTCTATTAAAATACTTAAAAAAATCGTATTTAAATTTAATAATGACGGATCCAGCTCGTTAAATAGTTTTATTTTGGAACTGATAGACAAAAGGATTAAAGCTAATACAATGAGGATCATACCAGAGACATCGATGATATGATTTCGGACAATGCGATACATAATTTCCTCCTAAAAATCGATATTTCTATTAAATATATGGGCTCGATAATAGAGTATGTTTGTTTCTTGAATAAAAAATGGAGTTTCTCCTAATAGTTAGGCAAAGCTATAAGAATGGATGTGAAGATCTTGAAGGATGGCCAAATCAACTTATTTGAAACAAATCGTAATAATTACGATTTGAATTGTAAAATAAAAATTTATTTTTGTAAATGAGAAGATGGGTCTAGATTGATATTTATCCGTTGTAAGGAAAAGGACAAACCCTTGATATATTAGGCCTTTTGAACGGTTATGTAGATGAGTCATTTTTATTTATTAAAAGCCGTATGAGAAGGGGAGTGACGAGAGGATCGGAAAATAAAAGAGAAAAAAAGCTTGTAAATAGGAATCATTACGTTTTATAATGAATAAGTCTATTATTGGGTAACGATCCGCTAGCCATTTGAGCTTAGTAGATGAAAACAAGGGAGGTCATTGAGTGGCAAAGAAATCAAAGATAGTAAAAGAACTGAAGCGGCAAGAGCTGGTGAGGAAATATTCCGTTCTTCGAAAGGAGCTAATCGAAAATGGGGATTATGAGGCACTAAAAAAACTTCCAAGAGATTCATCGCCAACTCGTCTAAGGAATCGATGCCAAGTAACCGGGAGACCTAGAGGATATTTAAGAAAGTTTCAAATGTCTAGAATTGCTTTTAGAGAGTTTGCACATAAAGGACAGATTCCTGGAGTGAAAAAGGCAAGCTGGTAATAAGATTGAAAAAACGAATAGGACTGATTTTAAAATCGAAATGATTACGATTTTCATAATCGTTTCGATTTCATTTTTTATAGAAAAGGAGAATAAAATGAAACGAATGAATTGGAGAACATTATTAGGTCTGTTGATGGCTTGTTTGATCGTCATTGCAGGCAGTGGGTGCAGCAGTAAAGGTGCTGACTCAAGCGAAAAGTCAAAGGAGCAGAAGAAGCCATTACATATTGTTACAACCTTCTATCCAATGTATGAATTCACCAAGAATATTGCCAAGAACAAGGCACAAGTCGATCTTTTAATTCCGGCAAATGTGGAGCCGCATGAGTGGGAGCCATCACCAAAGGATATGGCAGCGATTCAGAAGGCGGATATTCTTGTCTATAACAGTTCATATATGGAAACATGGATTTCCTCCCTGCAAAAGAGTTTGGGGAAAGACGGTCCGATTTTTCTTGAAGCAAGTAAAGGCATTTCCTTGATGGAAGGAGTAGAAGAAGATGAACATGAACACGGGGACGATGCTGAACACCATGAAAAGGAAGGGGAGCATGGTTTAGATCCGCATGTTTGGCTAAGCCCGGTTCTTGCCCAGCATGAAGTCCAAATGATTACGGAGGAGCTAATCAAGCAGGATCCACAAAATAAGGTTGATTATGAGAAAAACAGTCAAGCTTATATTCAAAAGCTGAAGGACCTCGACCAGCTTTATCGAAAGACATTACAAAACACTGCTAGCAAGGAAATCATTACACAACATGCCGCTTTTGGTTATTTAGCAAAACAGTATGGGCTCATTCAGGTTCCGATTGCCGGATTATCTCCAGAGGAAGAACCAAGTCCTTCCAAGCTTGCCGAACTCAAGAATTTTGCTAAAAAGCATCATATCAAAGTCATTTATTTCGAGGAAACGACTTCACCAAAGGTTGCACAAACATTAGCTGATGAGTTGGGAGCCAAAACAGAGGTATTAAATACATTGGAAGGCTTAAGTAAAGAGGATCAAGAAAAGGGTTTAGACTACATTGAAGTGATGGAGAATAACTTAAAATCACTGGCAAACTCTCTTAAATAAAGATTACTAGGTAAATATTTTTCAAGTCAGATAAGGGCTTCCTTAATGTTTTAGATTATGAGGAAGCTCTTCATTTCATTGGAGGAGGGAAGTAGGAGATGGAGCTTGTTTCTTTGCAAAATATTGTCTTTGGGTATGAACATACGGCTTCATTAAATGGAGTGTCCTTTCAAATAGAAAACGGGGAATTTGTTGGGGTTGTTGGCCCGAATGGAGCCTCCAAATCCACCATGCTGCGTATTATGCTTGGGCTTATCAAACCATGGACAGGCACCGTTACCGTCAGTAAAACAAATGCGGCTGGAAAAGCTCTTACCATTGGCTATGTTCCGCAGCAAATTGCTTCATTTAATGTGGGATTTCCCAGTACAGTCTATGAATTAGTCCGTTCAGGCAGGTATAAAAAAGGAAGTTGGTTCAGAAAATTAGACCAAAAGGATCGTGAGTATATAGAAAATGCTTTAAAAATGGTCGGCCTGTGGGAGCTGCGCTATCGCAAGATTGGTGAATTATCTGGGGGACAAAAGCAGAAGCTCGTTATAGCGAGGGTTCTTGCCTCGGATCCAGATTTGCTTATATTGGATGAACCGGCAACGGGAATGGATGCTGAAAGCAGGAAAGAGTTTTACAAATTTCTTTCTCATCAAGTGAAGGCCCATCAAAAAACGGTTGTGATGGTTACCCATGAACGAGATGAAGTAGAAAAATATATAGATAAATTGCTAATTTTAGAGAGAGGAGAACAGACTGGATGGACATGTTTAACCTGGAATTCATGCAGAGAGCGTTTTGGGCAGGTGGATTCATTGCCATTATAGCTCCCATTCTGGGTATCTTTCTTGTATTAAGAAGACAGGCCTTGATGGCAGATACCTTGTCGCATATTTCATTAGCTGGAGTTGCCATTGGCTTTTTTATTCAGCAAAATACAACAGTTTCAAGTATTCTTGTAGTCATATTAGGAGCTGTTGGAATTGAATACATGAGACGGGCCTATCGAGCCTATTCAGAGGTATCCATCGCGATTTTAATGACAGCGGGATTATCGTTTGCATTGGTTTTGCTAAGTATTAGTTCAGGTGGAATGTCCACCAATATCGAACAATATTTATTCGGCTCGATTGTCACGATTAGCTCAGAACAGCTTTATGTATTAGCAGGAGTCACCGCCCTTATCCTATTCTATTTCTATTTTTTCAGAAGGCCTCTGTTTTTAATGACTTTTGATGAGGATACGGCTTTTACGAGCGGCATTAATATTCATTTGCTGTCCGTATCTTTCAGTATATTGGTTGGTCTAGCCATTTCTGTGATTATCCCGATTATCGGTGTTCTTTTAGTGTCTGCATTATTGGTTTTGCCCGCTGCCTTTGCCATTCGCTTTGCTAAGGGCTTTAAGATGGTCATTGGGACGGCAATCCTTATCGCCATCATTAGTATTTATTGTGGCTTGGTTTCCTCTTATTCTTTTGGAACGCCTCCAGGTGCTACGGTTGCTTTACTATTAGTCATGATTTTAATGTTTGGTTTTATCGTGCAAAAAATGGCTGTATCGATAAAACGAAGAAAAGGGCAGAAAAATCTTTATCAATCCAATTGATTCATCCAAAATATTTTTTTTTGAAAGAAAATAGAGACAAAAAAGACATGGGTCTTCCATGTCCATTGTTTAATACCAATATGGCCAATAGGAAGGAGCGTAAGAAGACTGTGAATGCTGTTGAGCGATAGGTTGCTGAGCTGCATTCCTCTCTCTTTCGCAGCCCTTATGTGGGCCGATATAGGTTGAAGGTTTAACAGGTGCAACCGTTTGTTTCCATTGATTTTCGTCCAGACAATAGGTATGGGCCATGATATTTGCAGGAGTGAACTTCAAAATATCCGAACCTAGGATGACTTCTGGTGTTGGAGCATCGAAAATGGCTAAAAGATGAGTATTATCAACTATGGCTATTTCATAATGCCACCAGCCTTGTGGAACATTTGCCACCTGTCCTGGGGTAATGGTGTAATGGAGGACTTGTTTGGTAAATGGATTTAAAATCGACACAGTCGCAGAACCAGAAATGCAATAGACGAGTTCAGCTGCATTTTGATGATAGTGTGGTTCCACAACATTATTCGTGCTAAGGAAAATATCTAATAGAGATATATTTTCGAGCGTATTCAGTTGTTTAATACCCAAAATGTTTATATAGTTTTTACTATCTTTTATGAAAAAAGGGCTTTTATTAATGTCAAAACTGTATTGAGCCGATGGGGATGTATAATCCATTAATATTCTTCACCTCTCTTTTCAACATTTACTAATAGGCATCTTATGCACATAAATGATGATTGGTGTGATAAATAAAAAAACGATTTTAGCAATCATTTTAAGAAGATGACCTGAGTTGAGTTCTACTACCCTTCTAAATGCTAGCCACTCTTATGATGATTTTTCTCTATCAACGTATGGAACCGGAATACTGGTGACAAAAACATCTCTCCAAAGACTTTCCTAATTTTTTCGGATTTCAAAAAACTAGCAATAGGTTTTACCTATTGGTTTTGGTAAAATAGAGAGTAATAGAGTTAAAATTCGTGATCATGGAGAACCATGTGAAGAGGTTGGTGGCAAGATTGGTTCAGGAATGGCTATTGGAACTATTAAAGGGACTGGGGATGTTATTTCTTCATCCAATTTTCTATTATCTCTTTTTATTAGCTGCATTTTTCGGAGTATCTCGTGTCAAACGGGAAAGAAGAAATTTTCATATACGGGTAGAGAATGCTTATTTTGAATTGCGGCAGCTGCTTCCGCTTGGAATAGTTATTGGGCTGGTTGCATCGATTATGATTATGGCTGTCGGGTTAGTTGTGCCGGTTGCGTTTATTCTTTTAACAGCGGCCTTTACATTATTATGGGGTGCGACGACAAAGATTCGCTGGCTATCGCCGATTTATACCGTTGGATTTGCCTTTTTTGCTTTGATCTTTCTTGCTGGAAAAGATTTATCCCTTCCATTTTTTAATGGAGCCTTTAAGGATTTAGACAGGGGAATTTTTCCATCAATCGCTCTGTTATTAACACTTCTTCTCATTGGAGAGGGAATTTTGATAGTAAAGAATGGCGTCAAAGGCACTTCACCCAAGATTGTGAAAAGCAAACGGGGGTTGAGTGTTGGAGTCCATGAGGTTAAAAGATTGTGGATGGTTCCGATTTTTCTCTTAATTCCAGGTGATGCGATTTCACTGCCGTTCGGATGGTGGCCGGTGTTTTCCATTGGGGGGGAAAGCTATTCTCTTTTCCTCGTTCCTTTTGCTGTAGGCTATTATCAATTGATACAAGGAATGCTTCCAAGGGATGCAATCCGTTTTGTTGGAAAGCGGGTCATTCTCTTTGGCGGAGTACTTGCCTTGTTATCCATCGCAAGTATCTGGATTCCGCTTGTTGCCATTGCAATTGTAGCTCTAGCAATCATCGGAAGAGAATTCATTTCCTATCGTCAAAGATTATTTGAAGAAAATCTCCCGTTTTATTTTTCCAAAAAGAATTACGGTTTAATGATTCTCGGGATTATTCCGGATTCCCCAGCATATAAAATGGGATTAGAGGTTGGCGAATTAATTAGCAAGGTGAATGGCACCATTATTCACGATGAAAAAAATTTCTATGAATCCCTGCAAAAAAACCGTGCTCACTGTAAGTTAGAAATCCTCGATGTGAACGGTGAGGTCCGCTTTGTCCAACGTGCATTATATGAAGGAGATCATCATGAATTAGGGATTCTCTTTGTGCAAGACGATAATAAGTGGGGAAATGAAGCGGTTTGATGTAAATTTTCATAGACTTCCAGAATGAAAGCATATTTAGCCGGAATGATTTTTATAATCTTTCGGATTGTATTCATAGATCCCAGGAATAGGTATGTAAATGGGAGTTGAAGATTAACTGAAATGATTTTATAGAGAGACGACCTAGTCGTTTCTCTATTTTTTAAATGGGCAATGTATTAGGGATAAGTTACTTTGCGTGAGCAGATCAAGATACGATGAAAATATTTTTAATTTTATAAATAGTCTAACTATAGGGAACGAGTATGATTCAAATGCTTGGATACTGAATAAGGTAAATATACACTTACATCACGGACCACGGAATATTTTACCTAACAACTTTTATTTTAACCCACTAATAATAGACTTCGAGCTGAAGTATATACTATTAATTTATCCATTTTTTAAAAAGCTGTTTCTTAGAGACGAAACTAAATTGGGTAGTAGTTTAATTCAATACAACCCGAAGGATAAAAGATTCTATGATATGATAACGAGAATCACACAGATTTTTGAGGAATGGCCAAATAATTTCTTCTCTTTTCTAAAAGCTTACGAGGACTCTCCCAAAAGCAAACCCAAATATCCTTTTTGTAGAAAATTAAAGGACGTATGGTTATGTACCTTTCTATCGATTTACTGATGCTTTCAATAGTATTGGATGGTGTAAACGTCGAAGAATTGAAAAAATACTTTATTTCTAGAAGAAAATTTAGCGAGATTAAAAAAATGGTTACTATAAAATATAGGCTATCTTCATCTATTTGTGAAGGAAAGTACATAAAGTAACGGGGCTTTAGTAAAAAAATATCAAAAGGTGATCTATTAATGAGTATACAAGTCAAAGTAAAAGATATTATTGAGGAAATGGAAATACAGTTTGAAGAATCACGTTCTTTACTAAATATTAAAACGGGTGAAATAGTGATAGTCACCTCGGAGGATTTGAGAGCTGCTGAGGACGAGCAACCATTTGATCATTTACCTGAATGGGAAGCTGAAAATAGAATATTGGCAATTGACGTGGTGGAAAACTTTGAAAATTATATAGAACTACCTACTAAATATGATGTGAATGAATATGAGATAATGGAAAACTTTTGCTTAACAGTGAGTGATCAACGAAAGCAGGATTCTTTATCTACGGCAATTAAGGGAAAGGGAGCCTTTAGGAGATTTAAGGATAAAATTATTGATTATGGATTAGAAGACCAATGGTATTCATATCGAGACGAGTGTTTTAAACAAATTGCGATTGAATGGTGCCAGGAAAATAAAATAGACTTTATTGAATAGAGTAAAATACGATGTGAACTAAAATAAAAGGAAATCATCTTTTCTTATTGAACTAAAGGGACAGATTAGTGCAATAACAACTTGATTATAGTACGTTTGTAAATCCACTTATTTTCTCCTACAGCTGCTGATACAGTAGATTGATTATTAGAATAGTATATTCTGATACATTAATAGGAGGTTTTCATAAATGGGTATTCGACCACAAAAAAGTGAAACAATCATGACATGGAACATCTATTTTGGAGCTAGCTTAAGGCCTGCAGTAGGAACCACTCCAGCGGAACTCCCACAACGTGTTACTGAGATCTTTAGACAGTTTCAAGCAACAAATTTTCCGGTACGAGCAAGAGCTATTGCTGATCAAATTGCAAGAAAAAAACCAGATATAATAGGTCTTCAAGAAGCAGCAATATGGCAACTTTTGTTACCTCAAAATTCTAAAGTAGTAGTAGAGTATGATTTTGTTTCGATCCTTCTCAAGGAGTTAAAAAAAAGAGGATTGCATTATCAGGTTTTAGCAATTGTAGACACTACGGATGTTACGTTACCTAGTACTAGCGGCTTCAACGTTCGATTTTTAGATCGAGATGTGATTTTGGTGCAAAAAAATTCAGGACTTAAGTTCTCAAATATACAAACAAAGAATTTTGCAGCTTTTCTTCCCGTTCCAATTGGCGGTAATATTGAAAAACTCCTTTTTGGTTGGGTGTCTGTTGATGTCGAAATATTCGGAAAGAAATTTAGACTCGTAAATACTCATTTACAACCCGTTTCACCTTTAGAACCCATTACACTTCAAATACAACTCGCTCAAGCTAATGAACTTTTAAATGGCCCGGGAGCTACTGAACTTCCCGTAGTATTCATAGGGGATTTCAACTCAAATTCTGACGGCAGTGGTCCAACATACAACAATTTGATTGCTGCTGGATTTAAAGATGCATGGGAGATCGCAGGAAAAGGCGATGGATTAACATGTTGCCAGGATGCTGATTTATTAAACTTGATCTCGCAACTATTTGTTAGAATAGATTTAATTCTCTTTCGAGGCAATTTCAAAGTTGAAAAAGTGGACGTTGTAGGAGAAGAGCAAGAGGATCGTACACCAACGGCACTATGGCCTTCTGACCATGCAGGAGTGTTTGCAAGTTTACATTTAGAAGAACATCATGACCATTACCATGATGAAAGCAGCGACGAAAGTTCAGATGAAAGTTCTAGTTGCGATGAGACCAGTGGACCACCACAGAGGTAAAGGTAGAGGGAAGGATAAAAGACGTCCCTAAAAGATTGAATATGAACAATTTGTTATTTTCCCTTCATAAAATGTAGGAAACCACGTGCAATACTTTAAATAGGTTCATCAGAGCTCAACTTATTTAAAACTCCCTTAATAAATTGGAGATTGCTGAAAAAGTACCTAGACATCAAAAACAACTTATAAGGACATCTATAACTAGTATTTAAAGAATGTTGATTTTCAATATATTGTAATGTTTTGTCTTAGCTTTTAAATTAGTTGGACTTTTTTAGTGGCCTCGGAAGCTTCTCTGCTTCCTTTTTATTTGGAAGGAAGCGAGGAATCATCCTCTAGTCCCCATTTTTGATATTAATCTACGTAGCGGCGCAATTTTTTGCTGTACTTACCCTTTATGATTTTAGTTTAAATAAAGTGATTTAATATTGGGCTATTTGTATTCAAATGTAAAGAGAGTGAAAGCAACATAATTGTTGTTGCTTTCACTCTCTTTATTTTTAATAAACGTTTGCTAGAGTCAATTTCATAATTCCTATTTTAAAAGAAACACAGACCTTCAGAATTTTACTCTCTTTAATTTTTAAAACTTATACAGCTTGTTTCTGACTATTTAATGCGGCATTTATGCGATCAGCAGCTAATTTTGAAGCATTATATACTAAGGTCACTAGGTCAAAATGAACTTTGGCGCGTTTTCCAGTCCGATAACGTACATTGTCTAATTGGAAGTATAGCTTAAGATGAGCATTCACTCGTTCCACGGCTGTACGACCTTTAAAGATGTTTTTCCAAACTTTTGAACCACGGGTAGGTGCTGTATATTTTCGAAGATCTGTTGTGATCTTTACTTTATAAATCTTTTGACATAGTCCTTCATTGGCTAAGGGACAGTCTTTACATTCCTTTGGACGTGTGTATTTGAGTGTTTCGTACTTTGGATCTAAACTATCATACCGATACGAGTGTTCCTGGAAACAAGTGGACGCGAAATGTTTATCAAAACCGACTGACTCCGGCTCATTACGCTTGTTATAGGCAATAATCGATTGTTGGCCCATTTGATGAATTTGTTCATAAATTGGTTCGTAATCATATCCTGCATCCATCTTTTGATAAAGTAAAGTGGGAAGTTGTACACGTTCATGGCTTCCTTTTAATAAAGGAATCGCTGCCTTTCCGTCATTCAAATTACCAGAAGAAAAGAGGGATTGAAGAATGTACTGGCTTTTTGTTCCAACAGTTAAATGCGCCTTATAGCCATACCAAAAAACGTTCTTTTCTTCGCTGTTTTTCTTCACACCCCATTCTGGATTTTGGAAAATTTCGGCACGAAGTTGATCTAAAGGAACGTCCAACTGTTCTTCTATTTTCTTTTCAAAAAGAGGGAGATTAGCTTCGCGTTCAGCCTTCTCAATCAACCATTGTTCTCTCTCTTCTTATAAAAAATACTATTTGGGGTGCTGTCAGGGAATGTGATTTCCTGATGATACCCCAAATAGTACATCAATGAATTTCTATGGATAATTCAGGTAATATATTTCTAGTTCTCGATTGGTTTCCATCCTATGGAAATTTCCAGACGGTACCTGGTACCCAATTTCTGTCCCTGTTTCAATTTTGCTATTTTCGAGTAAACGATTAACCATTTTTTTAAAAAGCGTTTGCATTATCAAATAAATATGCTAAAATAAATACATAAAAGGGTAAACGTTTTCGCGTAGGAAGAAGTGAGTTATGAAAAATCAAATATCTATTAAAGAAATTGCAAAGCTTTGCGATGTATCTGTTGCTACTGTTTCAAGGGTAATCAATAATAACGGTCGTTTTTCAGAGGAAACGCGAAAAAAGGTTCTTGATATCATTGAAAAATACCAATATAGTACTAATACTGTAGCAAAAACATTGAGGATGAACAAGTCTAATACAATTGGTATTATTGTTCCTGACATAAGTAATGAGTTTTTCTCAACAATTGTTCACAAAATTGAAAGTTACTTCTTTGATAAAGGATTTTCTACCTTTATTTGTAACACAGATAAGAGTAAGGAAAAAGAAAAGGCTTACATTTCATCCTTAGATTCAAAAATGGTTGATGGTCTTATTTGCATTTCAGGTCAAGAGGAGATCGAGGCATCCTTGTTAAGTAGAAAAATTCCGATTGTCACGATCGATAGAAGACCAAGAATGGCGAATAACCTAGCGATAATTGAATCGGATCATTTACATGGCGGATACCTAGCAACCAAGCATTTAATTGATAAAGGATGTAAAAACATTATCGTATTAACAAAACAAAGCAGCCTTTCCTCTGTTAATGATCGTATTGAAGGATTTAAAAAGGCATTGGCAGAGAAAATATATCCTTTTACTCTTCATTCAGTTGTTGAAATTGCTGACGATCGAAAACATAATATCGATAAAGCCAAGGAAGCCATTCGTAATGAATTAAAAAGTGGAAGAACCTTCGATGGCGTTTTTGCTACAAATGATTGGTTAGCGCTTGGTGTGGTAAGGGAACTTTTAGATTTAGGCTTAAAGGTTCCTGAAGATGTGAAGGTAGTTGGTTTTGATGACGATACTATTGCTAATTATTCAGAGATTCCACTTACTACTATTAGACAAGATGTTCACAAGATAGCGGAAGTAACTTCTGAGTTATTTTATGAATTATTAACTGAGGAAAATATGGCCATTAATCAAAAACACATCAAGATACCAGTAGAGTTAATTGTAAGAAAAACAACGTAAAGGAAACAAATGGTTCCTTTATGCCAAATGAGAAAACGATTACCCTTATTTGTTATTATTTTTTGTAGAATGAGTAATCGATTAATCAAAGTATAACAAATACCTGGTATTTTCACTTTAAAAAATCCTATTTTTTTGCGTATTGAGTAAACGATTACCCTAAAAATTTTAAGAGGTGCAAGAATGAAAAAATTGATTTGTCCTTCTATGATGTGTGCTAATTTTAGATCATTAGAAGAAGAAGTTAAGGCACTCGATGATGCAAACATAGATATCTATCATATAGATATTATGGATGGTAGCTTTGTTCCAAACTTTGGAATGGGATTACAGGACTTAGAGTATATCCGAAATAAGACAAATAAATTAGTGGATGTTCATTTAATGATTCAAAATCCTGCTGAGTACATCGACTTGTTTTCAGAAAAGGGAGTTGACATTATTTACTTTCATCCAGAAACAGATATGCATCCAGCTAGAACGATTGAGCGAATCCGTTCCAATGGAGTAAAGCCGGGAATCGCAATTAATCCTGGAACATCTGTAACGACAGTTGAACCATTATTAAGTCTAGTAGATTATGTGTTAGTTATGACAGTTAATCCTGGTTTTGCCGGACAAAAATATTTAGATTTTGTGAATGAAAAAATTGTGGAATTAGCTATATTACGTGAAGAAAAGAATTTTACGATTATGGTTGATGGCGCGATTTCACGTGAAAAAATTAATGAATTAAGTCCTTTAGGAGTAGAAGGATTTATTTTAGGGACTTCTGCATTGTTTGGTAAAGAACAAGATTATAAAACGATCATCAATGAAATTAAAAAATCAGAATTGGTGGAGGCTATATAATGAAAATTGCAATTGGAAATGATCATGTTGGAATTGAATTAAAAGCAATTACCATCGAATTTTTAAAGAGCTTAGGCCATGAAGTAGTGGATTATGGTGCGCAAACAACTGAACGTACCGATTATCCAATATATGGTAAAAAAGTGGGGGAAGAAGTAGCAAAAGGAAACGTTGATTGTGGTATTTTAATTTGTGGAACAGGTGTAGGTATTTCACTTGCTGCGAACAAAGTAAAAGGGGTAAGAGCGGTTGTATGTAGTGAACCATATACAGCTCAGTTATCAAAACAACATAACAACACAAATATTTTGGCTTTTGGATCAAGAGTGGTTGGCAGTGAGTTAGCCAAAATGATTATAAAAACTTGGTTAGATGCAGAGTTTGAAGGGGGAAGACATGCTAATCGAGTGAATATGCTTAGGGAAATTGAAGAAGCTTATCTATGCTAATTCATATCAATACTAATTTTCTTTCATATACTTAAACAAAAAATTCAGATAGAGAAAAGAAGAGAGGGACAAGAAATGGCATATGAAAAATTGGCTCAAGTGATTGTCGAAAATATCGGCGGTAAAAGCAACATATCTTCAGTAACGCATTGTGCAACTAGACTTCGATTTAAATTAAAAGATGATTCTAAAGTTAATAAAGAGGCTATAACGCAATCTTCAGATGTTTTATCTGTTGTCAATAAAGGGGGACAATTCCAAGTCATCATTGGTACACAGGTTCCTAAAGTATATGAGCAAGTGGTAAAACTTATTGACGTTCAACCAGGTACCTTTAATAAGGAAGATGAAAAACCATCAGGGAATGTGATCGGCCGTTTCTTTAATGTCATTTCAGGTATTTTTACACCGTTGTTACCTGCTTTAGCTGGTGCTGGGGTATTACGAGGAATCCTGATGATTTGTAATCAATTAGGTTGGATTAGTGAAGACTCAGGTACATACGGTATTTTATCTGCTGCATCACTAAGTGTATTCTACTTTTTACCAATTTTATTAGCGTTTACATCAGCTAGAAGATTTGGTGTCAATCCATATGTCGCTGCTGTTATTGGTGGAGCGATTATGCATCCAGATTTTACAGCCCTAATGGGAGACTTAGGTAATGGTGCCATGTCGTCCTTCCTTGGAATTCCGGTTATCCTAATGAACTATTCATCAACCGTTATTCCGATTCTTTTATCTATTTGGATTTATTCATATTTGGAAAGATATTTAGAAAGAGTTATTCCAAAAAATATTCAAATTCTATTTGTTCCATTAATTTCTTTTGCTCTCATAGTACCTTTAACTGTAATTGTATTTGGTCCGTTCGGTGTGTATGTAGGTGAATGGATTGCCGGCGGTATTAACTATTTAAGTGAAGCAAATGGTTGGTTAACAGGTCTAATCGTCGGTGGTATATGGAATGTATTTGTTGTATTTGGATTACAATGGGCAGTAAACCCAATTATGATCAGTAATATCAGTACTGTTGGTTATGACCGTATCGTTCCATGGACAGCTGCTGCTAACTTTGGTACAGCAGGAGCGACATTTGGAGTTCTATTAAAAACCAAAGACAAAAAAATGAGATCGTTTTCAGCATCTGCACTTTTATCAATCTTCTTTGCCGGAATCACAGAGCCAGCGATTTACGGTGTTATGATTAAATTAAAACGCCCTTTCATTGCAGCTATTATTGGTGGTGCAGCTGGTGGTGCCTATATGGGAGGAAATGGAGTTATCTCTAATGCCTTCGTATTTGGCGGATTAACAACAATTCCTGCATTTGCTGGTGATACATTAATTCATTATTTAATTGGTTTATTAATCTGTTTCGTAGTGTCAGCAGTCGTTGCGTTCCTTCTAGGTTTTAAAGAAGATAAAGATGTAAAAGGCGAAGTACCAACAACTGAAGTACAAGGACAAAACAACACAGCTACACCTAAACAACTTGTTTTAGCAGAAAAAGTAATTAACAGCCCTATCAATGGGAAAGTTGTTGATTTAAAAGAAGTTGAAGATGGAGTTTTTTCTGAAGGTTTATTAGGAAAAGGAATTGCTATTATTCCATCGGAAGGAAAAGTCTATGCGCCAGTTGATGGTGTAATGACTACCGTATTCCCAACAAAACATGCATATGGAATTACAACTGAAGATGGAGCAGAGGTTTTAGTTCATATTGGTATTAATACAGTAGAATTAAACGGTAGCCTATTCACAGCACATGTACAGCATGATCAACGTGTCAAAGCAGGAGATTTAATTGCTGAATTTGATTTAGAACAAATTAAAGCAAAAGGATATCCTATTTATACACCTGTTATTATTACTAATACACCTTCATTTGAAACCATTAAACCTTTAAGGTTTGGAAATGTAACACACGGAAGCAGAGTTTTACAGTTAAATTAGATTATAAGCTTACTTAGCTGATGAGGTGAGATAGTGGCCGTTCAGAAGGTTAATTAATTCTACGAAAGAAGCAGGGGGGCGTTTCTCTGCTTCCTTTTTATTTGGAAGGAAGCAAGGAATCGGCCTCTAGCTTACATTTTTGATATTAATTCTGTAAATGGCGCCATTATTTGCTGTACTTACCCTTTATGATTTTAGTTTAAATAAGTGATTTAATATTGGGCTATTTATATTCAAATGTAAAGAGAGTGAAAGCAACATAATTGTTGTTCATTTTATTGGAGCTTATAAATAAAGGAAGGGATTATATTGAAGTCACAGGAGAATGAATCAAAACAAGATAAGCTTATACTGGATGTGAGTGCAGTTCAAAATTCAACTGAACTTCATTGTTTGTTAAAAAAGAATCTTGAATTACCCGATTTTTATGGAATGAACTGGGATGCATTTTGGGATGCAATTACTGGACTAATTGAATTACCTGAAACTTTGATTTTTGAGGGATGGAATAACTTTGAAGAGAGACTACCAAAAGATTCCCAAATTTTCATTAATCTCTTAAATGATTTTAACGAACAATATCCGCATTGGAAATGCAAAGTCGTTTATAAGTAAAATTCTAAAACCTTGATTGGCTGTTTGCCTTCAAGGTTTTTGCTTATTATAGAAGCAAGGGACGCTTCTCTGCTTCCTTTTTATTTGGAAGCAAGGAACCATCCTCTAGTCCCCATTTTTGATATTAATCTACGTAGCGACGCAATTTTTTGCTGTACTTATCCTAGTATGTTTCAGGAATGGTTGGCCGCTTATGTTATGAATACTTAATTAAGCTGAAGGGCAAGTTAAAGTGGAATTGGTTTATTTTTGGTTAAGGCATTCATTGAGCATTAGGGAGACGATTTTGATATGAGCTGGAAAAGGAATCGGAAGCGTTTTGTATATGACCAAATCTTAAACGAAATTGAATCTGGAATGTTTAAGCTTCCTAATATTCAAGAGGTCGATTTAAATAGGGAACTTGCTATAAATGAGCGGATTCTCAGAGAGATTTTTCAAGATTGTTCAGATATCGTATTCCGTCACATTGATTCCCAAGGTGGAATGAAACTTCTTTTGATTTATATTGATGGTTTAAGCGATTCTATGACTTTGGATCAGGCCGTATTAAAACCATTAACCCTTGATGTGCTTCAGGATTCACCGGAGAGTATTTATAAAGTAGAACAAATGATCGAACAGCAGCTTGTAGCCATCGCACAAGTCCAAAAAGAACCAAAAATAATCAATATGGTCAATGGCATCTTAAGAGGGAGAGTCGCCTTTTTAGTTGAAGGAAGCAGGAAGGCATTACTTGTGGAAATTGGAGGATCTGAAAAGAGAAATATTGAAGAACCAACTGCAGAAGCGGCTGTTCGCGGGCCAAGAGACGGGTTTACTGAAACTTTGCGTATCAATACAAGCCTCGTTCGCAGACGGATCCGACATGTAAACCTTAAAATGGAGTCGTTAACGGTTGGCAAATATACTCAGACGGATCTTGTCATTGCGTATATTAAAGGAATTGTCCCTAATTCAGTTGTAGAGGAAGTCCGGAAAAGAATCCAAAGAATCCAAATCGACGGGGTAATGGAATCAAGTTATATTGAAGAATTTATTGAAGATTTCACTTGGTCACCGTTTCCACAGGTCCAAAATAGCGAACGCCCAGATGTAGTATGTTCCAGTTTACTAGAAGGAAAAGTTGCTATTTTCATCGATAATACTCCCTTTGTATTGATTGTTCCCATGACATTCTGGAGCGGTTTGCAAGCAGCGGATGATTATTACGAACGGTCGATTTATACCACTTTCATTCGAATCATTCGCTACTCCTTATTTAATATTGCCCTGCTTTTCCCATCTTTTTATGTAGCCATCACCACCTTTCATCCGCAATTGATTCCTACTAACTTGCTCATAAGTGTGGCTGCAGCAAGGGAAGGAGTTCCTTTTCCTACTGTCATTGAGACCATCTTGATGGAATTTATGTTTGAAGGTCTTCGCGAAGCGGGAATTCGATTGCCGAAGCCTATTGGTTCAGCAGTCAGTATTGTGGGAGCGCTTGTCATCGGAGAAGCAGCTGTACAGGCAGGCATTGTATCTGCCCCTGTAGTTATTGTTGTCGCTTCGACCGGTATTGCATCGTTTGCCATCCCACGCTATAACCTCGGGACTGCCTACCGATTTCTTCGCTTCCCGATATTGATCTTAGCAGGAATAATTGGATTATACGGAATTGTTTTTGGCGTTTTTTCTATTTTAATCCATTTATTAAAACTTCGCTCTTTTGGAGTTCCCTATTTAAGCCCGGTAGCTCCCTTAATTCCTAAAGATGTGAAAGATGTATTCATTCGTGTACCGAGATGGATAATGGTTTCCCGACCTGAATTGATTACGGGAGCTAATAAAAAACGTGCCCAAGAAGGGCAACAGCCAAGTCCGAAACGAGGGAGATAAACAAATGAATAGGAAATTCATCATCTATTTCGTTTTTGTTCCATCTTTGTTTTTCCTTGCTGGTTGCTGGGATAGTGTGGAGTTAAACGATCGTGCTATTGAACTTGCGTGGGGAATTGACGAGGCAAATGATCAAAATATTAAAATCAGTACACAAATCATTATTCCTTCCAAAATAGGTGGAGGACAGGGAAATAGTAGTGGCGGCGGAGGTCAAGGGCAACCCTATTTTGTCGAAAGTGGAATTGGAAAAGATACACTTGAGGCAGTCCAACATATGCAATCAAAGCTTTCTCGAAAAATCTTTCGCGGACAACGGCGGGTTATCGTAATAGGGGAGAAGCTTGCCAGACAAGGAATCAAAGACCTCATGGATACTTACACGCGGGATCCCAGTATTAATTTATTAACTGATATTTTTGTTATTAAGGAAGATACGGCAGAGAATTTTCTTAAAACCACACACACGTTAGAAAATATATCCGCCGTGGGAGCAATAAAAGAATATAGCCAGATTGAAGAGCAAAAGGGAGAGGGATTTATTTACTTTCTGCTCTCTGCTGTAAGTGATGGAACCCGTCCAACCATGCCTGCTATTGAGCTTGGGACCGCCACTAAAGAAGGAGAGGGACAGGGGGAAGAGCCTAATGTGAAGGGATTTCAAATTAAAGGGACTGGTATATTTAACAAGGATTTGAAATTAATCGGGTATTTAAACATGGAAGAAGAACGGGCATTACGTTGGGTGACGGAACGTCTTGATAATTTAACAGTAACATCAAGTGTTCCAAAAGAAAACGGGTATGTCAGTATGGATTTAACCAAATTAAAGAGCAAAATTAAGCCTATCATACAAGGGAACAAGATTAAATTTCTTGTAACTTTATCAAGCTCGGGAGCGCTAAGGGAAAACAACACCAATTTAGATCTCACCCAGGTAAAAAATGTGGCTTTAGTTCAGAGAGCATTAGCAAAACAAGCTGAAAGGACGGTTTTTAATACAATCTCACTGGTACAAAAAGAGTATGGCATAGATATCTTTGGATTTGGTGATGCGCTTAAACGGAAAGATTTACATCGATGGAGGTCCTTGAAAAATAACTGGGACAAGGAATTTGCCAATATAGAGGTCTCTGTAAAAGCCAATTTGACCATTCGAAAAATAGGTGTAACTGGGAAATCACTAATTAAATAATAAATATTTGTCATATGTTTTTGATCGTTTGCAAGTATTGACAAAGTCTATTTTATTTTCAATACCTTTTGTCGAAACCATGTGACAATAAGGAGAATGGCTGGCAATATGATAAACATAGGAAACCATATGTACGGTACCAATATTTTCATATGGGTAAAATAGACATGCTCGGAGATGTTTTTTGACATTGTCATTCCCAAGATTAGTGCAATGATACTTGAGGGGATAATCAGTGCACGATTATTTTTTAGATGAAATAATTGCTGGAATCCTTTTAATGCTCCGAGCATATTAATTAAGATCTTTATGATTGCAGTCATAAAAAGGTACAGAATTCCGAATATCTGCAAGTTTTCAATAAAATCTCCGATGCTAATCATACCTAACAGGGTGTATAGGGGATAGAGAAAATGCGAAAACATACTCCCGAAAACGGCAATGGCAAGCATATCCCAAAATGTGATCATCATTCCAGATAGTAGGGTAGCGAGAATAGTAACCTTTACAATCTTTTCAGGGCGATTCGTATCGGGCCAGAACATGCAAAATACGATTGCCTCCCCAAAAGGTTCGGTAATTCCCCCGGGAAATGCCACATTCCATATAGGTTTCCATCCGTTCTCTAAGACAGGCAGCAAATTATTTATATGTAAAACCCCTGTTAAATAGAGAAATATCGCTTGGATACAAAACATCACTAATACCAATGGAAAAATCATTTCTCCCAGTCGGGCAACGAGCTCAATACCGCCGTATACGCAGTAAGCAATGATGATGATAAACACCCCTTCAATAATAAGAAAAGGGGTATTAAATAAAATGGTTGTTGAAATCATATCTCTAATATCTGCAAGACCTCTGCCTACATGATATAGAAACAAAAGAGAGTATAAAAACGAAATGGGAATACCTATGAAGCGTCCAAATTGCGCAGGAAACCACTCCACAAGCGTTTTCCCTGGATTCATTTTCATTAATGTGGTGTATAGGAGAATAACAATTAAGCCAAGGCACATTGATACAAGTTGACCAATCCACGCATCCTTGCCAGCTGAACCTCCAAAGCCAAAAATAACGGTTGTTCCTAATTGAAAAATAAAGGTGATGACAAACAACTGATAGCTAGAAATTTTCTGCATTGTTTCCTCCTGAAATTTAGGAAATTAAGAATCCTTATTTTAGCTTAAGGATATGATGATTCATTATAATCGAGGATTTAGGTCCGTATTATTATAGCCACAGGGACGAGGTCGTAAACTTGGAGAAGTTGTATTGGAAAGTCTTATTTTGTATGAACTAGGTTTGGAAGAGATGAGGATGTCATGCTAATATAAACAAAATAGAGGTGTCTACATGAAATTAGATGAGTTTGTAATTGGATAATTGTTCCAAACAAAATCGTTAAAATTAACAAAAGAGGATATTATGAAGTTTGTGGGTGAATTTGACCCCAATAAAAAAAACTGTAGGCAAACACGATTTTTAACGAGTTTGTCTACAGTTTGAGGCTGCTCTGTAAGTAGCCTCTCATGCTTCTCAGAGGGGAATGTAGGACAATGAAAAGCTTATATTTATCATATCACTGATTACGGTTTTGAAATATTAATCATTTATATATTTAATAAAATGAAAGTTATGGGATTGTATTATTTGAGTAAATAAATTAACAAAACTTAACATAATTATGACGTATATAAAGCTGGAGAATATTGATACCTCAAGCTTTATTTGCTTCTATTCGATGTTGTCATTCCTTTATATTCCGCGATTTCCCTTTACATAAAAATGAAATAGCTTTTATATAGGCTTAATATTACAGCCCTATAATGAGTTTGTACCCGATCGGGAGAAAAGAATTTTACAATGAAAAGCGGAGGGAAATGGAATGAATTTAAAAGGCTTAAAATTATCGATGGCAGCATTTGTCATAGCAGGGGCACTTGCTGGGTGTGGAAATAATAATGAGGAATCCAAAGCATCTGCAGATTCTGCGTCAAATTCGAAGGAAGAATATTCCGGCACAGTGACTGCTGCTGGATCGACTGCACTCCAACCACTTGCTGAGGAAGCTGCAAATGAAATTACAGGCACTTATCCAGATCTATCTGTAACTGTACAAGGCGGGGGCAGCGGAACCGGTGTTAACCAAGTGGCGGCAGGTGCTGTTGATATCGGAAACTCAGATGTTCCAGCAGCGGAGAAATTAGAAGATCAATCTAAAGCAGGCACGCTTGTAGATACAAAGGTGGCAGGCATTGCATTCGCGATGGTAGTAAATAAGGATGTAAAAGTGGACTCTTTAACTGAAGAACAAATTCAAGGAATCTTCTCTGGCAAAATTAAGAATTGGAAGGAAGTTGGAGGGAATGATGAAAAGATTAACGTCATTAATCGCCCTGCATCTTCTGGTACACGTGCCACTTTTGAGAAAATTCTTATGAAGGATGCAAAAATTGATGACAGTATTGGAACAGCACAAGACTCAAACGGTGCGGTTGAACAGTCGGTTAATTCCACTCCAGGATCCATCAGTTATCTGGCCATGTCTTATTTAGTGGGGGACAAAAAAGATAGCTTGACAACCTTAAAAATAAATGGTGTAGAGCCAACTACTCAGAATATCGCCGATCAAAAATATCCTTTCTGGGCCTATGAGTACATGATTACAAATGGTGAACCAAAAGATGGAGTAAAAGGATTCATTGACTATATCTCTGGTGATGAATTTGCTGATAAAGTAACAGAAATGGGATATATTCCAATGTCTGAATTTGAATAAATGATTGGATAAAAAAGGCTGGCTCCTAGTCGGTCTTTTAATTTTTTCGCAGCGGGGTAAGGAATATGAAGGGGAAAAAATCGATAAATTATATTAGAAATGAATATATTGGCAGAATTCTCGTATCAATTAGTGGATTTTTAATTGTTTTTACGACGCTCGCTATTATCATTTTTATTTGCAGCAAGGGTCTGCAGTCCTTTTTGCATGGTGAAATATCATTTGTTGAAATGTTTACATCTACGAAATGGAGCCCGAATGATGCCCAAAATAAATCATATGGCTCGCTCATATTTATCGGAGGCTCTACCTTGGTATCAATAGGTGCTGTGATCATTAGTACACCAGTAGCTATCGGTATTGCAATTTTCAATAGCTATATTTCTCCAAAATTCGGATCTACGGTTCTGAAACCGACTCTTGAACTACTAGTTGGCATACCATCAGTTGTTTACGGCTTTTTGGGGGTTACAGTTCTTGTTCCTTTTTTACGTGAGCATTTTGGAGGAGTTGGATTTAGTTTAATCGCAGGAATCATCGTGTTAGCAATTATGATCTTACCTACGATTGCCAGCATTTCGGGTGATGCAATAAAAGGGGTTCCATTCGATTATCTGGAGGCTTCATATGGTCTAGGGTCAACTCGTTGGCAGGCGGTCAGCCGTATCATTATTCCTGCGGCTAAAAAAGGAATCTTGACCGCAATTGTGTTAGGATTAGCCAGAGCCTTTGGTGAGGCATTAGCCGTACAAATGGTAATTGGAAATACAGTGAAAATGCCGGACTCTTTATATAGTCCGACTTCCACATTAACAAGCATCCTCACAATGGATATGGCAAACACTTTGAATGGCACTGCATGGAATGATGCTCTCTGGACTTTAGCGATGATTCTATTATTGATTTCGTTCTTGTTTATTTTGATTATTCGATGGATTGGCAAGAGAGGAGCACAAGAGGCATGAGAAACACAGCAAGGATGATAAATAATATTTGGACTGGTATTTTTTATATGATTGCCACGCTAGTGATCATGCTCCTAGTCTTCATGGTATGGAAAATTCTTTCTTTAGGTTGGGGTTTTTGGGATCCGTCTTTTTTAACGGGACTTCCTAGCAACACGAAGTCCGGGGGAGGAATAGGGCCCCAATTATTTAATTCTTTTTATTTGCTGATTCTTTCATTGATTCTTTCAGTGCCGTTGGGGCTTGGGGCCGGCATTTTTATGGCAGAGTATGCTAAAAAAGGGAAAATCCTAAATTTTGTTAGGCTTTGTATTGAGACAATGGCGTCTCTTCCTTCTATTGTTGTGGGATTATTTGGTTTGTTAGTATTTGTGACGTTGGCTAGATGGGGATATACTTTGATTGGTGGAGCCTTAGTGCTGACCATTTTAAACCTCCCAAATTTAACGAGGGTTTGTGAACTGGCAATTAGTTCTGTGCCTCCAAGTGTGAAAGAGGCAAGTCTTGCTTTGGGTGCAACAAGGTGGCAAACAATTATAAAAGTATCGATTCCCTCGTCTTTAAAAGAAATTATTACGGGAGTGATTTTAACGGCCGGCAGGGTATTTGGCGAAGCAGCTGCTTTAATTTATACAGCGGGTTTGACTACGCCAATCCTGAATTCTTCTGCCAATCTAAATAGTCCGGTAAATCCTTTTAACATCTTCCGTCCTGCAGAAACACTGGCCGTGCATATTTGGAAGTTGAACTCGGAAGGAATTGTCCCTGATGCACGACTGATTGCTACTAAATCTGCTGCCGTGTTAATTATCATGGTATTACTATTCAATATTGCTGCAAGGTTAACGGCAGGAATGTTAGATCGTTATTTAAAAGGGACAAAAACGGCGAAGAAGCCGAAGAAAAATAAACAATGGAAAGAGAATAATGTAGCTTAAATGTCGTGGGTCATTTTTGATTTTCGGCAAGACGGATAAGAAATCGAATTTTTTCTATATAATGAAAGTGTCTTTTTATTCATTCTTTCTATTATTATATTGCCGTTCATTTACATTTAGCATGTGTAATAGCAGAGCAATGACTTGATATTGAACAAAAATTCAGTGGTGATAATAGAATATAAGACATTCGGAAGAGAGCTGTAGGATATAGCTCTCTATTTTTCGAAAAAGTTCTTAATTTCAATGTTTGGAGAAAGCCCGAGTAAATTCTTGAGCTTTTTAGGTTCTTGTTCGACTAATACTTCATCGTATTTTTACCATTTTGTCAACTGAACTGCCCTTTTGTCTAATATAAAAATCATCATTGTTTAACGGGAATTTCAACAATGGATAGGTGCCTTTCATATTTTCCTATTAGGAGCTGTCATATTATTTAATGAAAGGCCTGGAAAAAAAATACAGCTTATTCACTATTCGTTTTTCAATCATTTTTAATTACTCCATTGTTTTTTTAGTTTCTCCTTTTCAACTCTTAAAAGAAAAAGGCTATTACCTTTAGAACAACCACTTAATAAGAATTCGGCTTCTCCATGTTCATTTTCCTTCTTAACGACTTCTTTACAAACATCTTTTTCTGTTCCTTTATCATCTCCCGCAAAATGATCGTTTGAATTATCATAAGTATATTGAATAACCTTTCCATCAAATTGCAAGTCATGGAAAATAGGATCTCCTTCGATTGTATAACCTGTAATTCGGATCGTGTCTTCTTTTTTGTTAGATAAGTTTATTAAAAATTGTTTTAATCTCTCTAAATTAACGACTTCATTCTGATATACAATGTCTCCTCTTTTAATCGCTTCTTGAGAATTGTATGCTTCGTTTTTTGAACAGCCCAATGTATTAATAACAATCAAAAATGTCATAACACCAAATAAAAATATCTTCACTTTTCCCCCTCCTAACTAAATTGAGAGAATCACAAATTGTGGTGATTAATCAAATTCTATTAATTTTAACTTTAAGGCATTTTCGTTGAGCTTTCTTTTTTACAAAAAATAGATTTCTTCAAGAGCTTTAATGTATAACGGAATATTGGTTAAGTATGGTCTCATTCGCATTGTCACAGAAGGCAAGCAGTCATTGCTTGCCTTTTCTGGCTCCTCAAGAAAACCCTTCTTATTTTCTTAGGGATATACTCGATTATAAAATTATTTAGACAAAAGGTTGTGTAATGAAAAAATTAAATTTTAAAATAATAATAAAGCCGCAAAGTCGCTTTATTGCGATAATAAAATCAACTATGAATCCTTTAGTCTGCTAATATACTAAAAAATCCATTGACATGAAATGATATATTGTGCTAAATTTATATTCGTTGATTCACTTCTCTAATATATTAGCGAAGTAAAGGATTTAAAGGATTACTTTTATTGTAAGATAATGAATTTTATTAAAAATAAAGAGCCTATTACATAAAAAGGTTCAAAAAAGGTAAAGAAAACATGAAAGGTGGTTATTGAAAATGAAACGTTTAACAACATTGTTTTTGACGATGGTTGCACTCTTTTCTCTTCTAGTTGGGTGCTCTAGTACATCGTCAAATAAGAAGGATAAAGATGATACATTAGTGATTGGAATTGATGATAAATTTGCGCCAATGGGATTCCGCGATGAGAATAATAAGATTGTTGGCTTTGATATCGACTATGCGAAAGCAGCAGCGGAAAAGATGGGCAAAAAAGTTGAATTTCAGCCAATCGATTGGGAAACAAAAGAATCTGAATTAAGCAGTGGTCGTATCGATTTAATTTGGAATGGATATACCATTACAGATGAACGAAAGAAAAAGGTTCTTTTTACAAAGCCATATTTGAAAAATGCACAGGTGGTTGTGACTTTAGCAAATTCCAAAATGAATAAGCTTGATGATTTAAAAGGGAAGGTAGTAGGGCTTCAATCTCTTTCTTCAGCAGCAGATGCCTTGAATGCTAGTCCTATTAAATCACAGCTTAAAGAAGTGACTGAATTTACGGATAATGTTCTTGCCTTAAATGATTTAAAATCAGGTCGCTTAGATGCGGTTGTCATTGATGAGGTTGTCATCAACTATTATATGACGAAAGAACACGACGCCTTTAAGGTGCTTGATAAATCTCTTGCCCCTGAAGAATATGGAATTGGTGCGAAAAAGGGAAATGAACAATTGCGTGATGATCTTCAAAAAGCATTAGATGAAATGAACGAAGATGGAACTGCTGCTGACATTTCGAAAAAATGGTTTGGTGAAGATAAAGTTTTAAAATAATAGAGAAAAAATGATTCGGCAAAGCAGGATTTCCATTGGAGAAACCCTGTTTTGTTTTATCCCACCTTAACGGGCAGTAAGACCCCCACCTCAAGATTCTGCGTATGCAAAGAAGATTGGTGGGGGATCAACTGCCCGTAAAGGTCCGATTGGTTCAACTAACCATCAGTGGGGGATGAAGAAAACCCCCACTGATGGAAGTTTCACTTTATGGAGGAAATCCAATATGTCTGTTGAGTACATTCTTTCAATTCTTAAGCCCATGCTAGAAGGGGCACAAGCCACGGTGCTCTTGTTTATTATCGCAATTATCCTATCGCTCCCTCTTGGCTTCCTTTTAACCCTAGCGATTAGAAGCAATATTAAGCCAGTCTCCTGGCTTGCGTATGCCTATATTTATGTCATGCGTGGAACACCCTTATTATTACAGCTCTTATTTATTTGCTTTGGACTGCCAATGATTCCGGTGATTGGGGAGTATATGGTCCTTGATCGTTTTGTTGCAGCAGCATTAGGCTTTGTTTTGAATTATGCCGCCTATTTTGCTGAAATTTTCCGCGGCGGACTTCTGGCTATCGACAAAGGACAATATGAGGCATCGCAAGTATTGGGCTTGAATAAATGGCAAACGACAACGCGTATCATTCTACCGCAAATGTTTCGTATTGCTTTACCAGCGGTTGCTAATGAATCTGTCACATTGGTGAAAGATACGGCATTGCTTTATGCTGTGGCGGTTCCAGAATTATTGCACTTTGCGCAAACGGCTGTAAACCGAGACTTTACGATTGTTCCATTTTTCCTTACGGGTCTGATTTACTTATTGATGACTTTAATCTTAACGACCCTATTTAGATGGATTGAACGCCGGTTAAAATTTGAATAAAAAGGAGTTCAGGATATGGCAATTATGGAAATATCCAACCTTAAAAAGTCTTACGATCAGATAGAAGTATTAAAACAAATAACGTTTGATGTGAATAAAAATGATGTTGTTGCTGTGATTGGTCCTTCTGGATCAGGGAAAAGCACGATGCTGCGGAGTCTTGTTCATCTTGAGGAAATAGACGGAGGGACGATTCGAGTCTGTGGAGAAAATCTGGTGAAGGATGGTGCTTATTCCAAACCGCAAAAGATTAAGGAAATCACAGCAAAAATGGGGATGGTTTTTCAGCATTTTAATCTTTTTCCTCATCTGACGGTCCAAGAAAATTTAGAGCTCGCCCCGAAATTGGTGAAAAAAGAGTCGGCTGCTGACATTCGGAAAAGAAGTACAGAGCTTCTTGAGAAAATTGGGCTTGCAAATCGGGTAAAGGCATTCCCAGGTAAGCTTTCGGGGGGGCAAAAACAGCGGGTTGCGATTGCACGGGCTTTAATGATGAATCCTGAAATCTTGCTGTTTGATGAGCCTACCTCTGCTCTGGACCCTGAGTTAACTAGAGAAGTCCTCCAGGTGATGAAGGATCTTGCGGAAGAAGATATGACAATGATTGTTGTGACGCATGAGATGGGATTTGCAAGAGAGGTGGCAAACCGCGTGATTTTTATGGATAACGGGGAGATTGTAGAATCCGGTCATCCGACAGAGCTATTTACGAATCCAAAGTTTGACCGCACGAAAGCATTTTTGAATCAAAATCAATTTTAAGTTAAAAAGAACTGTAGACTGCAATACTACAGTTCTTTTTAATGGTTTTTTTTGTAAACTTTTTTGCTAATGGAATTGATTTGTTAGGGGGATGATTTGGACAGCTCTGGTTGAATGGAAAGGAATTTGTGACGAAATCCAGAGTCTGCCCATTCGGAAAGTTTTGATAGATTCTGAGTCAACCGAGTCCAAAAGTAGGTCACTAATGGACAGCTTGGCCGGAATTTGAGTGAAATGAGTCCAAAAGCGGGTTACTAATGGACAGCAAAGCTGGAATTTGAGTGAAATGAGTCCAAAAGTCGGCCACTAATGGACAGCAAAGCCGGAATTTGAGTCAACTGAGTCCGAAAGCGGGTCACTAATGGACAGCAAAGCCGGATTCTGAGTCAACCGAGTCCAAAATCAGGTCACTAATGGACAGCAAGGCCGGAATTTGAGACAAATGAGTCCAAAAGTCGGTCACTAATGGACAGCAAAGCCGGATTCTGATTCAACCGAGTCCAAAATCAGGTCACTAATGGACAGCAAGGCCGGATTTTGAGTCAAATGAGTCCAAAAGCCGGTCGCTAATGGACAGCAAAACCGGATTTTTGTCAACCAAGTCCAAAAGCCGGTCACTAATGGACAGCAAAACCGGATTTTGATTCAACCGAGTCCAAAAACCGGTCACTAATGGACAGCATGACCGGATTCTGAAACAACCGAGTCCAAAACTAGGCCCGATTCGGACAGCTTGAACTAAATCCAAAAGCAATCGAGTTCAAAACAATAGCCTTTAGGTGTGAGAACATAATGAATTTTTTTAGAAAAAACAACAATCTTTGCGAGACCAGCGTTTTTCAATGTATCCTTAACAGTCTGAATGAAAATTCTTTTGATCTAATGGCTGAGGGGGTTGTTCCATCCAGCCACGATTGATCATAATTTTTAATCCTTCATCACTATAATTTGTGATTTCTGCAAGAAGCATTGTATATTGTACAACTAAATCCTTTCTCATCGTATTCGATATGGTATAGGACGTTAAATAAAATCCAATCATGGTTGTCGTAGTCATGAGAAACATGATAAGTCGGTCTGAAAAAGGAGAGATGGCGGAATCGGTGACCTCGTTGCTAACGGGAATAATTCCTAAGTGATTCTCTTTTACGAGGATTTTATTTAGTGCATGGATTTGTTTTTCCGCTAGCCTTTTCCCCTTTACTAAGTAATTCTTTATTTCCGTATCCTTCATGACTTGAATGAGGCCCATGAGAAGTACTAGCCCAATATAATTTCTTTCGATTGTATAAAAAATCTCCCCTAATTCCGCTGTATTTAACGGCCTTTTTTCACCGAACCAAGAGCCTAGCAGAGTTTGCTGTTCTTGAATAAATTCGACTTCTTTCGGGTAGGCAATTTTAGGAGGACGATCATATATGCCTTTAGAAAGCATAAGGTTTAACGATTTTTTATATAGAGAGGTGGCTTTTTGCAAGCACTCCTCAAATAGTTTAACAACATCTGTTCTCGCAACCTTTGTAAGAATGCGGGCATAATTTGGAACCGTTATTTGTCCACTGCGATATATAAAACTCAAAGCAAACAAGTTCGTATACAATGGGGGAGCCGTTAAATCGACATCCTTATCTGAAAAGCCCTTCGGTATAGGGAACTTCTCTTCTGCAAAAATCTCTTCTATTTTATTATTGATGGATTGCTGGAGGGATAAAGCTTCTTCAACAATTGGTTTAATTTCTGCATCCTTTAGAAATTCAAGAAAATGTTGAAAAAAACAGTTGCTCGCACTGTTTTGAATATAGGTTGTCCACAGTGCGGTAATCTCTGGAGTTGTTAGCTGGATGGAATGCTCTTCCATGAGTTACCTCCCATAGTAAGTTTATGATAATAGCTTGTGTTGGTTTCGATGGTTTATACTAAAAATCTCCAATTAGCAGCTTTTTCACATATAATAAAATCAGATAAATCCGTTGTGAATTTTCATAAATTTCTGTCATAATAAATGTAATTGTCTACATAAATATTTGTTTATGAGAATAACGGATGTAATGGAGGTGTTAGAGATGAGGCTCTATCTTGATCTTTTCGAAAATGACCAACCAGCGTTTCATTCCTAAGATGAGGGATGAATCGTTTTGAACTATCATGCCTCGTCTAAGGAGGAAAATGGATTAAAAATTTCCTTATAAAAGATGGAGGTTATCATTTAATGAAACAGAATTTATTAGGTGCGATCTATTTATCCTTAGCCGCCAGTATGTGGGGCGGTATGTATGTGATTAGCAAATATGTACTTGATTTTGTTCCGCCATTAACTCTTGTTTGGCTGCGCTATATTATTGCCTTTGTTGTTTTATTCGCGATTTTAAAGTGGCTAGAGCGGAAGAATGAGAACCGAGCGCCCATTCAAAAACGCGATTGGTTTCTTCTTGTATGGATTGGCTTTATTGGATACTTTGCATCCATTGCTCTGCAGTTTATCGGAACGAAATTATCCGATGCCCATACAGGGTCGTTAATTACTTCAGCGACTCCCGCTTTTATTGTCTTCTTTGCGCGTTTTCTATTAAAGGAGAAGCTAACTCTTCGAAAGATATGCTCTGTCACACTTGCTACAATCGGCGTGATGACGGTCATTGGTTGGAATATTAATGTAGGAACTTATTTTTGGGGGAGTATCATTTTAGTTGGCGCAGCTGTGACCTGGGCTCTATTATCTGTTTATGTAAAAATAGCCTCAGAGCGTTTCTCTTCTCTAACAATTACGACCTATGCTGTGTTGTTTGCGCTCATTTTTACAACGCCTTTTATGCTTTGGGAGCTTCAATCGAAAGATATTACTTATGAAAGCAGCTATGTTATATTGGGTGTTTTATATCTTGGAATTGTTTCCACTGCTGCTGCCTTTTTTCTCTGGAATAAGGGGCTTGAACTAATGGATGCTGGAATAGGTTCTCTATTTTTCTTTTTTCAGCCGCTTGTGGGTTCTTTCTTAGGCTGGCTGCTCTTGCATGAAAAATTAACGTTTCATTTTTTTATTGGTGGAGCCTTGATTTTAGCTGGTGTATTGATCGTGACTTTGCCAACAAAATCTGTTGAAAACGAATAATAGATATAGGGTGCCTCGTTATTATAAAGGGGCGCCCTTGGTTTGTTTATATCTGATGCCATAGCTAAGTCATATGTTAAAATAATTTTTTTGAAAAATGTTTCACTATGGGAGTGTGAATGCATTGAAAAAATGGTGGACCCTTTGGATCATAAGTATTCCGGTGTTTCTAATCACGTTTATGAATTCTTTTTTTATCACAAGTAAAGTTACTTCTTTAGCACAGTCAGAATGTAAGCGTCTGTTTATTTTTACTCCAAAAGATGTTCAATATTGCAGTGAGATTTATCCGATTGATCTATTTCTGATTTCTTTAAAGACTAAACCTCTCTCTTACATTTGTATTCTTTCAGGTATTTATCTTGTTGGATTTATTATTTATTTCTTATTGTCGAGATACAAGCTGAAACGAAAGGACTCACATTCTTCATAGTTATGCTAGAGTTTCATTATTTAATATAATTGGATTAGCTGGTGGTTTTGAAAAAATAATGATCTATTGAAATACATAGAGTACCATTGTCTTATTTAATAAACATGTTTCATAGGCAGGAGCTATTATGGTATATGGGAATGCTGTATATAATGGAGGTTTGTGTATGAGTGCGAGAAGAATGGTTATTGCAGGGACCGGAAGCGGTGTGGGTAAGACGTCTTTGACCATTGGAATTATGGTAGCTCTTCAACAAAAAGGATATAAGGTACAAGGGTTTAAATGTGGTCCTGATTATATCGATCCATCCTATCATACCGCTGTGACAGGTCGAGTTTCGCGAAATTTAGATAGCTGGATGTGTTCAAAAGACACCGTTCGCGATATTGTCTCACGTTCTAGCTTTGGAGCGGATATTTCGATTATTGAAGGAGTTATGGGCTTTTATGATGGGAAAAGTCCATTGGAAAATACAGGTTCCACTGCAGAAATCAGCTTGATCACGGAAAGCCCTGTTGTACTTATTGTGAACTGTGCGAGCATGGCCCGAAGTGCAGCAGCCATCGTGAAGGGCTTTCAGTCATTGGCGGAGGAGACAAATATAGTTGCCGTGATTGCCAATCAGGTGGGAAGCTCAGGACACTTTGAAATCGTCAAGGCTGCTATTGAGCAGGAATGCCATGTACCTGTGATTGGCTATTTGCTTAATGAATCGGATATTGAAATTCTAAGCCGCCATTTAGGATTAATTCCTGCTATTGAACGTGGTGAATTAGGCTTGTTTTTTGAGCAGCTTGGCACTTTGATTTCTGGGACGATTGATATCGATCTTTTATATAAGCTTGCGAAGACTACAACTCTGGCTAGGGGGTCTGATTGTATCTTTGAATCGCATCAGGATAAAGGGGTACAGATAGCGGTTGCAAAGGATGAAGCATTCAATTTCTATTATCAGGAAAATCTCGATCTATTAGAAGCATACGGGGCGAAGCTTGTTTATTTTTCTCCATTAAAGGGAGAGTCTGTTCCGAGTGCAGCTGCGGGCCTCTATATTGGTGGTGGCTTTCCTGAGGAGTTTGCAAAAGAACTTTCGGAGAAAAAAGCGGTGAAGGCGTCTATTTATGAAGCAGTCACAAAGGGGATGCCGACACTAGCAGAATGTGGAGGCTTTATGTATCTAACAGAGTCGATTCAATGTACAAATGGAAAGGAATATCCGATGGTGGGCTTTATCCCTGGAAGAGTAATCATGCAAAAGCAGCTAGCTGCGCTTGGTTATCGTGAAATTGCAGGTGTAAAAGGAAACTTCTTGCTGGATGAAAATGAAACAGCAAAGGGACATGAGTTTCATTATTCCGTGTTTGAAGGCGGAGAGATGCTTCCACCTGCCTATCAAACAAAGACTCGATTCGAAGGGAAGAAAGAAGGTTACCTTAAAGGAAATCTTGTCGCAGGATATTCCCATATTCATTTTGCCTCGAACCCTAAGCTTGCTGAGAACTGGGTGAAGGCTTGTGTGGATTACGCGAAGAATGGAGAGAAGCATGATTAGAAAAAAGTCGTAAAACGGGGGAAAGGGGTTGTCCTTTAGAACGCTCCAAAGTTTCAACAGCAAACACTAGACATGAATATCCTGTTATCCAATTTTTTAAATAAAAATCGGGAGCTGGAACCAAAAGGAGAAGAAGACATTACCTAAAACGCCTTTCTTGCTTCATCCAGCTCCTCAGAAAACCGAACCTATTTCATAAGTTCATTCAATCCAACATAAGAAAATCCCCAATCACTGAAAATAATCATATGTATTCTTTGCCAACAATAAAAAAGTTACAGCGATAAACAATGCACGTACATAACCGCTGCCCCGTTTAATGGCGAAGCGTGAGCCGCAAACAGCCCCGAGAAACTGGGCCATTCCCATTGGGATGCCGTAAGCGTAATTGATTTGGCCTAAATACATGAACATTAATAAGGCGGCAATATTGCTGCCAAAGTTTAAAAATTTGGCGTTTCCGGCTGCTTTTAAGAAATCGAAGCCAATCATTAAAAAAGCAAACATTAAAAAAGATCCGGTTCCAGGGCCAAGAAAGCCATCGTAGAAGCCAATCGCAAAGATTAAAACCATGAAAAGAAGGAGATAGCGCATGGATAATTTTTTATAGGTAGAAACATTGCCCCAGTCCTTTTTGAAAATCGTATAAATAGCCACTGCTGCAAGCATGATAAGCATAAGTGGTTTGAGGACATTGGGATTCATTAGGTGAACAGTCCATGCTCCAATCATAGAACCAATAAAAACAAGTGGAAAGAGTTTATAAATGGATTTAAGTTCGAGCTTTCCGGAGCGATAAAACATAATTGTACTCGTTAATGAGCCGATGGTCCCTGCTAATTTATTGGTCGCAACGGCAGATGCAGGTGACAAACCGGTAAATAACAAGGCTGGGAGGGAGATAAGTCCGCCGCCTCCAACAACTGAATCAATAAATGCTGCTAAAAAGCCAAAGACAACTAAAATCAATAATAGTGATGGATCTAAATCAAATAGCATCTAATCTAATCCGCCTCTCTGTATGAAACTCCAAAGCTAGTATTTACCATTCTATCAAATTATTTTGCTTTTTCAAGCTTCCATAAATTGCAAGGGAGATTCTTCAAAAATAATACCCAATAAAAATATCTGCGATTTAGGATAAATTATTCCCTTGGTACTGCTCTAATAGCGAGAAAAATTCCTTAACAAACTCGTAAAACACTTTTCCGGACGGAGATAAATCTCGATTTTTCGCTGTAATGACACCGACCGTCCGTTTGACCTGAGGGGCTATGATTGGAATTTTGACAGTGTAGCGCGGGGTGGAGTCTTGGAATGTGCTGTCCGGTAATAGACTGACGCCAATTCCGGCTGCAACCAAACCTTTAATGGCATCCATGTCTGTTCCCTCAGAGGAGATGCTTGGATGAAAACCGGCCTCTTTACACGCATCAATGACGATTTTTTTTTAAAATATAACCTTCGGGAAACAAAACGAAGCTGTCATTTTGTAATTCATTAAGAGTAATTTGTTTCCTTTCGGCAAGTGGGTGATGAATGGGTAATAATGCTGATAAATTTTCTGCGAATAAAATATAAGATTCAAGCTCCAGTTCTTTCGTTGGGACTGGCCCAACGAAAGCCAAATCCAGATCTCCATTTTTAACCGCATCTATTAAATAGGAATAGGAGCCCTGTCTTAAATGAAAAACCATATGATGTTTCCGGTCTTTAAAGGCAGAAATGACGGTTGGCAGCAGGTAGTTTGCTAGACTTGTTGGATAGCCGATTTTTATTGTCCCTTTATCTGGGTCTAAATATTCTTCAATTTTTTCCTTCGCATCTTCAATTGCGATCAAGGCCTTTTTTGTTTGCTTAAGGAAAGTTCTCCCAATGTGGCCGGCATATCCGAATGTTTTTACCGTGGATTATGCGCATAAGGAGGCTGAAGCTCAATTTGGGAAAGATCCACGCCAATACTCCGTTTTAACGAAAAAAATTGTTGCAGATGAAAGTGGGCAGGTGAAAGAACTGCATACGATTCAAATGGAAAAACGAAAGCAAGAGGATGGTTCTTATTTTTTTCAAGAAATTCCTGGAACGGAAAAAATTTGGCCGGCTCAATGCGTGTTGATTGCGATTGGATTTGAAGGGACAGAGCAATCACTACTCACGCAATTTGGAGTCGAGACAAACAGCCAAAAGGTGGCCACCACTTCTTGCTCTTATCAAACAAATATAGAAGGAGTATTTGCAGCAGGAGATGTACGCCGTGGACAGAGCCTGATTGTCTGGGCGATTCGCGAAGGGCGTGAAGCTGCCAAGGAAGTTAATACTTATCTAAATAAATAGGCATCATGACAAAAAAAAAGCACAGGTGCAGCTGAACTGCACCCCAATTGTTAGACACTATCTAACAATTGGAGGTGCAGTTTTTATATGACTAAATATACAAGTGATATAAAATTAAATATTATTCAAGGCTATAACCCGAAAGTAATTTCTCAAAAA
>NZ_JBHKFI010000022.1:0-75675 GCF_042263505.1 Cytobacillus sp. Hz8
CATACACATAAAAATTGAATGAATTGGATTAGTTGGAACGCCGTATGCTGGGAAACTCGCTTGTACGGTGTGAAGTGGGGGAAAAGCTGGCGATAACTTCAAATGCTTACCTATCACTATAATAAAATTAGATTTAGTCAGCAGTTGTCTGTTGGCTCTTTTTATGCCACATCAGGAAGATACTGTTCATAAAACTATCCTTTTTAAACGAACGGCCAGTATAGTTGAACAATTCGATAAAAAACTCAAATTCCTCCAATTACCATTGTTTAAAAATGGTATAATTGGAAAAAAGGGGTGCGGGTATGAGGAAATTATTATGGAGTTTCAGCTTACTTATTATCATTATGATGTTAGGGGGATGTTCAAGTTCTTCTGAAACTTCGGGTTCTTCAGAGGCAAAAGACGTTGGCTATCAAATAGTAGAGTACGGTGGATTAAGTGATAGACGAGCTGTATTGGATAAAGATAATATCAAAAAGATTGAAGACATTATGGCAGCTGTCAAATGGGATAAAATAGTATCAGTTGATAAAGATAACAAAGAAGATGCTGTATTTTGGTTTATAGACCAAAATAACAAGGAAGGGCAGAAATATAAAGTGTGGTTCAACGAAAGTGGCTCGGCATACGTACAGAATAAAAAGCAGATATGGGGCGTTTTGGAAGGGAAAGCCGGTGAAACATTATCCTCTATTTTCAAACTTAATGCACAGAGATAAAGAATAGAGAAATTTTTAGTTATAGGAGTGCGTTAGTTTAATAAGTAATTAAGAAGTCAGCATACTAATGTTGGCTTTTTATGTCGTAATCGGAAGATTATGTGACATAGTATCCACTTAATCCATTGGACATAGTGGATTTCTGCAACTATCTTAACTGCATTTAGAGTAGGACTAATTAGTGATTGTGACTCTAATAATGAAATCTTATCTGTTTAAAATGCATTTTTTTTAAGAATCTCCGCAAATTCCTGAGGAGATCCTTTTCTTTTAGTATTTCCTATAGGTATAAGCATCGGATCCCAGATGAATTTTTTAATCACCTAAGTATAAAAGCCGAATATTATCCAAACTTTTAGCTATTTGCTTAATGACAGGATTAACATTTTTAGCATTAAGATTAGTTACTATTAAGGGTTCTTTTAGGTAAGCAATATATATTACAGGTAACTTAGACGTCGTATCAATACTATAGGTAGGTATTTGAATTAAGTTATTATCCATCATATATCCATAAACCTTACTATAGACACTTGAATCTAAATTATGGGAATGTAAATCGTACTTACCAATTCTAAAATTAAAATTCCCATATAAATCTCACCCAAATAGCTCTGCTACTTAAGCATTTGCCACCAGTTAAATCAAGATAGTTAAATAAACACCAATTCTTAAGTAATTTTTAATAGGTTTATAGATTTCAAAAACTGTCCATACTTGTAACTATCAATGCATTAAAGTAAAGAAAGGGGAGTGCCTTGATGGTATTGCAAGGAGGTTCTGATTTACTTGGTTATAGTAAGAGGTTCTTCCGGCATTTAAAGAGGAAGAACTATTCAAAGGAAACGGTTATTGGGTATTCAAAGGATTTACAGAAATTTGGTCAGTTTTTGGAGGAGATTTATGAGAGTCAGATTTTAATAGAAGATGTAAAGAAAAATGATATTTTAGATTATATGGATTTCCTGAGGGAAAGAGAAGGGTACCGGACAAATTCAATTTTACGCCATCTTGCCACATTAAAATCATTTTTAAAATTTCTCGTTCAAGAACATGATTTACTGGAGAATCCTGCAATGAAAATTCAAACCCCAAAGCATTATACACCATTGCCAGAAATTCTCGAAGTGGATGAAGTGCAAAGCCTGCTAGAAGAGGCAAAAAAGATTTCATATTTTTACTACGCGCTATTTAGCTTCATTTATTATACAGGAACGAGGATTACAGCTGCTAGAATGCTCCAAAAGTGCCATCTTAACATAAAAAGTCAGAGAGTATATTTTGAATATATTAAAGGGGGGAAGAGATCTCCATTTGCCACTGCACCCTCGTTTAACAGTTATTATGGAGAGATATCTTGAGCAATATAAGGGAAACGGCTCACCTTATGTCTTTCAATCCCCAAAGGTAAAGAACACCCCAATCAGTGCCTGCGAGATAAGGATTAATCTTCGTAAAGCAGCAGAAGCAGCGGGAATAACAAAAAGAGTGACCCCGCATATACTCAGGCATTCCGTTACTACGCATTTAACCGTTCTCGGAGTAGAACAGGTATTCATTGCAGCAGTACTAGGTCATATTGATTTGCGATCGACTAGTCGTTATCAGCATTTGTGTGTAGATAATTTAAGGGAAGTGGCGGGAGTGCTTAAATAGTTAATGATGGAAGGATAAAGTGAAAATGTTATTCGCCTAATTGATCAAATTTTAAATGGATTAATATCAAAAAAATAAAATTCCATGCTCCTACCGTTATAATCGCTGGAGCATGGAAATTAAACAAACGTTTGATTGAAATCCAAAGTCCCTTAAATAAGTGGATTTTCAGAAAAAATTATAAAGGAAATCTATTTAGGTTGGAAGCCTTCCTCAACCTCCGCAGAGCACCACTTCGCCAGCCCTTCACGGTCGAAGGAGAGACCATCTCTAATTGGGCAATATCCTTAATAGTTAAATCAGCTATGATAGTATATAGTACCCATTTTTTCTGATTGACAGTAAGATCAACACAATACTCATAGATGATTTCCTCCTCCAAGGTACGAGGGGAATTAGGATCCTCAATCAGCGTCCAAAATTCCTTATCCGGATAAAATTGGTTATTTTCATGTTTGTTGATGGATGTCAGTTCGCTCATAATCCTTCCTTTAATAAAAGTGTAAGCATAGTTTGAAAATTTTCCTTTCTCAGGATTAAATCGCCCATGCGCCTCCCATAGTGCGATGAGTCCAGTTTGAAAAAACTCTTCCTTATTTTTGTAAATATGCAGTGAACGAAGGATGTGTCCGATCATCGGTTCATATTGTTTTACTAATTCATTAAAGCTCTCCATCATTGACCCTTTCAGGAAAGCGCGCTTACCAATTGGATTCCCGGGTAAGTCAAACATAACGAGAAGAAGATCATCTATCAAACTCGAGAATTAAGGATTTTAGGGGGTAGAATTCGCAATCTTCCCTAGGGAGAATCGCGAATTCTAGGGGTGAAAATGGGGGAGAATGAGGAAAGTGATAAAAAAAAATGGAGCTTAATAAGAAGCAGGGGTAAGAACCGTCGGCCCTAGCTTATATTCTTGATATTAACCTCTGTAGCGGCGCCAGTATTTGCTGTACTTACCTTTTATGATTTTAGTTTAAATAAGTAATATTAATATCCAATTGTTAAGAGAGTGTAGGCACCATCATTTTGGTTGCTTTCGCTCTCTTTATTTTTAATCAAACGTTTGATTGAATTCTTCTGGACACAATTCAAATAAAATATCAAAATAAATTCATATTTATTTCCAATATCTAAAAAACTGTTCTACAGAGATTTACACTCCATAGAGCTATTTTTAAGCTATTAACCAAATAGGTTTTTGGCATATTTTGCTGGGACGAGAAATCCCTCTCTTGTGTCACTTTCAATCTCTCAAATTTTGTAAAAAATTGGGTCGTGATTTTCAATTTTTAGTTCTTTATAATATATAGGGAATCGATTAGACTATATAAGGGGAAATTAATTTGAAAAAAGTGCTGGAATTTTTTAAAAAAAGATGGAAGTATGTATTAACCGCAGCGATTGCACTTATGATTGGAGCAACCTTTGGTCCCTCTGATGAAGAATTATCGTCAGCTCTAAAAGCCAATGCAGACTTAAATAGTAACATAAAAGAAAAAAATTCAACGATCAAAGAAAATGAAGCCATGATTAAAAACTTACAAGCAAAAGTAGATGAAGCGGCTCCTTGGTTCAAAATGAAAGAAGAAGAGCAGAATCAGAAAGAAGCGGAAGCTAAAGCAGCAGAAGAAAAACGTCTAGCAGCAGAAAAAGCCAAGAAAGAAGCGGAAGCTAAAGCTAAGGCCAAGGCTGAGGCAGAAGCTAAGGCTAAGGCAGAAGAAGAGGCTAAAAAAGGGTATGAAACAGGCATTACTTATGATCAATTAGCAAGAACTCCTGATGATTATGTTGGCAAAAAGGTTAAATTCCATGGTACAGTTGTTCAAGTTATTGAGGGTGACGATACAACCCAAATAAGATTGGCTGTTAATGATGATTATGACAAAATTATTTTTGCAGAATTTGATAAATCCGTTGTAAGCCAAAGAGTATTAGAAGATGACACGATTACGATATTTGGCTTATCTTCAGGTCTAATCTCATACGATTCAACTATGGGGGGACAAATTTCCATTCCTGGTGTTTCTATTGATAAGATCGACATGTAAAAGAAGCAGGGGGACGTTTCTAAGTAGTTCAGTTTTAAGGTAGAAAATTAGAAGCGAAAACATAACAAAGTAAATAGCATTATTTTAACACCATAATTCGCACAAAAAAACGCAAGGGATTTATATCACCTTGCGTTTTTCTTTAAGTCAATTTGACTATCTCTTTATACTTGATACATAAAGGTTTGTATTGCAACCAAAATAATTAATAATGTTAAGGTAAAGAAAGAAATTGATAATCTTTTCTTCTTAAAATATATTGCTCAATCCCCAATAAAAACATTGATATTGCAAGAATAATTTGTACAAATCCAGAGTAGAAGAAATTTACAGGATATGTCGTAAAAGATAAAAGTATAAATACTATCATGGGGATAATTAATATTAATTGAGTAATTACAATAGGCTTTACTCTGTTCTTAAAAAAACGGTTACTTATTTTCATATTTTTCTCTCCATTAAGGGTAAATAATAATTTATTCCAACTTTCACTTTTTTCTAAAGAATACCATCAATTTATTCAGTTTCCTTATTTAAATTAGGCTCTGTTAAATAATATTGTTGATAAACAAGGACCCTATATGAGTAACTGGTTCTCTTTTGGGAGAGAAAAGTTAGAAATAAATGTTAAATCAACAGACTAAATAGCAATATTTTAGTCTGTTCTTTTTGTTGTTAACTAAGGGATTTTATTAAAATTACATATTAAATAGCACAAAACCAGCATATAAATCTATGGCTAAAATACACTCATTTTTCAACATCGACTAGGTTTAAAAATAATAAATTTAAAATGAATGATATATTTTACTTAGGATTGTTATAGGGTTTATATGGAAAATGTTGTATAATATAAAATGAAAACTTAGATAGATATTCAACTAACGGGGTTGTTGAATAAAAGAAAGGGGAAAAATTTGGAATTAAACGAGATTAGAAATGAACTATCAATAAGAGGGAAAAACGGGATAGGATTTTTATTTTCAGCTATAGTAATTTGGTCAATAGTTACAATAATATTTATACAATCGATAGAAATTTATCAGAAAAACATCTATATGTTGTTTTCAACAGGTTTAATGTTCCCATTATCCGTTGGAATTTCTACTTTAATAAAGGCTGATTGGAAACTTAAAAATAATCCATTAGGTAATCTAGGTTTATACTTAAATCTGGCTCAGCTTATCTATTTCCCTATACTTTTTTGGGGAATTATAAAAAGTCCGAATGATGCTATCATATTTTTTGCAATTATAACAGGAGCCCATTTTTTTCCTTATGGCTGGTTTTATAATGCTAAAGCCTTTTATGTAATGGCACCAGCGATTTCGGTCTCAATTATGTTTTTGGGTTTGTATCTAAACGGAGATAATCTATGGTTGATACCAATTTCTATAACTATTTTTTTGCTATTTTTAATTTTTTGGCTCTACTTCGATTATAAGAAGAAAATAAAAGTGATTGAGTATTAAACTAATGGATAACTTTAGTTAAGGAAGACCATCAAAATGATGGTCTATTTTTATGCACAAAATCTCAATAATTTTCAAATAAATTGTCCATTCAAAGTACATCCCTCATCATAACTTAAATGTTGATAATCTTAATCTTTCATAAGTTGCATTAGTCGAGAACAAGCAACTATCAATAATCATTTTACTTATAGTTGTAGAATCATTACGGAATCTTATTATGTCCAGGAATTGAAACCAACTCAAATAATGGTCGAGGTATTTTGTTGCCACACCATTAAATCTGTCCATCCAGCCTTTCAAGCGGCTATGATAGTTATTGACATTTCGGATATGGTAAAGACCTCTGACTCGTTCCTTCCCATCAGATTTGAAGGGGTAATGCTCTAATCCTTTATCTTTTGCATAGGTTTTGAAAGCCCGCCACGCATCCGTACATAAGGTATTAGAATTAGATAGCTTAGAGCCGATTGCTTTATCTAAGCGTGATTTTACAATACGTCCCTTTCCTATCACTTTGGAATAAGTCAGTTTTTGACGGTCCCTTGCAATCAGCACACAAACTTGTTCTCTACTGATGCCACGGAATTGAGAAGCATCACCACGTTTGCGAGCTTTACGCCCATTTAATTTTCGTTTACCTTTTTCAGAGTATAGGAAATAGGTTTCGTCCATTTCAACGATACCAGAAAATTGGTCGAAGTCCATTTGGTTCAAAGCGGATAAAATCTTATGCCTCCAATAGAAAAGGGTGACATAGTGGACTTCAATCATTTCAGATGCCTTGCGTAAAGAATACCCTTCGATCATACATTGAATGAAATCAAGCCATTTATGGGAAAGGTGCGACCCCTGTAAAGGGGTATTCGTAACATCTGTAAAGGTTTTACCGCAATCTTTACAGCGATAACGCTGCCGTTCCATTGTTTTCATTCCTACTTTTACGGAATACTTTCCGAATCGGACAACATTAGTCGAATGACAGTGAGTGCAAGTATAGCCATCCTTATGTTTCTGCTCTGATACTTCTTTAAAAATTGGTTCACTTGCAGAAATTGAGGCAAGAGATTTGGTGAAAAACTCCTTTAAACGTAGTTGGTCTGCGATGCTGAGTTTTTGAATCTCCTTTATAATGTCAGTTAATGCCATTCGAAACCACTCACTTTTGTCCTTATTTATATAGTCATTATAGAACAACGGTTCGCTTTATTCAAATATCAACATAATTGTTTAACAGAGCCTTAAATTAAAACAACTTTCGCACTAATATTAACAACGAAATTAGCATAAGTACTTTCAAATGACTTATAGCCATTATCCGTTTACCAATTAAGGTGTTTTTTTAAGCGTTAATTAGCCATACACATTGTTAAATCAACAAAAGTAAAGAGTCCAATTCAAATGAATTGAACTCATAATTATTGTGCTTTTTTAATTTTTCTACTTCAAAACTGAACTACTTAGGGACGTTTCTCTGCTTCCTTTTTATATGGAGGGAAGAAGGAACTGGCCTCCAGCTTTCCTTTTTGATATTAATCTCTGTAGCGGCGTAATTATTTGTTGTACTTACCTTTTATGATTTTTGTTTAAATATAGTAATATTAATATCCAAATGTTAAGAGAGTGTAGGCACCATAATTGTGGTTGCTTTCGCTCTCTTTATTTTTAATCAAACGTTTGATTGAATTTTTCTAGACACTATTCAATAAAAATATCAAAATAAATCAATTTTCATAATAATTTCCAATATTTAGAAATAATATATGTAAAAAGTATATTATTTCCATAAATAGATAATAAGAATTCTAGCAATTTTGTGGAAATAGGAGGAAAGGCCTTCCGTAATAGGCCTGTAGGAACATTGACGCTTTTTCACTGGAATTGGATAATAAATCCATATCATAGAAAACATGCAAGAAATGGGGGATATCATGAGTTTGCTTGCATTTCTATACGAAGAGTTACGAAAGAAGCAAGAGGAATTAAAGCGTCTTCAAACATGTCAAGCCTCCCTTCAAGAATGTCAGGAGGAGTTTTTGTTAAATGAGCCGTTATGCCTTGAGCCAAAGTTGAGTGCACACACATGGCACGGGAATCTCGCTAGGAAATTTGATTTGATTCGTGAGGAGGAAATTCTCTCCAATTATCGAAATCTTGAAAACAATCAATTGAACCAAGCATTTAGCACGCTGAGTAACAAAATTCAAGATGTTCAAAATGAAATTGCTGCTCTTGAAGTAGCGATTCAAAATGAAATTGCTCGGATGAGAGCCGAGAGTGAAAGGAGGCAAAATCATGAGTAAGGAAGTGAAAATCCAATCTAAGGAAATTGAGGCGGCATTATCTTATCTAAAAGAAAAGACAAACACGCTGCAAACCACTTTTCCGCATGATATTGGCGGCAGCAATTCGCTCGATACCGTTACTCGCTTGAACGAGTTGGGGATGTCGTTAGAACTGTTGCTCCTTCGTTATCAAGCTTTCCTCCTGAGAAATGAAGACGCAACTCGGGAGGCTGTGAAACAGCTAGAAGAAACCGATGAAACGATCTCCCAGCAATTTCTATGGAACTTAGAGTAGAAGGGTGGAGGGAGAATGAAAGTATTAGATGTTCATGGTTTTCAAGCAGGATTGGAGGAAATTCAACAAAATTTGCGAACGCTGAATGAGCAGGTTTTGGAACTCGAACAGGCGGTACAAAGGATAATTGGTTTGGAAGAAGCACTCAAAGGAAACGGGGGAGATTCCATTCGCCAATATTATCAACAAATCCATCAGACCTTTCTCATATTCTTCCAATCCTTTATCGCAAATTATGATAAGATAATAGAAAAAATAGGATACACCCTACATACCTTAGAACCCGCAGAAAATGGCTGGATTCATGAGTCCTTTGTTGATGAAAACGTTCAATTTGGGCTAAGGAAAATCCAATCTATTACAGAGTCGCTGACCCATGAAACGAATGACGTTATGGCAAGTGTAGAGGATCTCGTCTATTTGCCCAGACTGAGGGATGAAGCTACACAATTTGGCATTCAACAAGCGAAAGATCAAGCAAAAAGGGCCATCGAACAACTTCATCTTTTTGATCAACAAGCAACGAGAAGCCTTGAACCCATCGAAAAAGATATCCAAAAGATGACGGTCTTTATTCAACAAGCGGAGGCGATTAGGGGTGATCAAGATATCCTGATCCATTTTGAACCAGTGAAATTATTGGGTCAATCCGGATATTTAAGTTTGATGGGAGATTCATCCCCATTTACGGAGGAAGAGGAACAAAATTTAAGAGATTATCTTATCGCACTTGAAAAAGGAGAAGTAGAGCCGAATTTAAAGGGAGAATATCCCGATGATTTTACCATGGAGAACAACATCTTCCCCTATCTTCCAGGAAAAGAAATAAATCTAGATCCTAAATTAAAAGCCATCTTAGCTCTTGGATTCGACATTATTGCTGGAGATGCCTTGACCATCATCAATCCTGATGCCTCCTTAAAGGATAAAGCCATTGCAGCGGCTATGATGCTTCCGCCGGCAAAGGGAGTAAAGGTATTGAGTAAGGTGAAGGATTTGGAGGAGTTGGTTAATGGGGTGGAGGATGTTGCTAAGTGTACGGGTAAAGAAACTTATCAACATCTAAAGGACTATAAGAATAATAAATATTTTACTCGGAGTGTAGAGTATAATGCAGGTAAAGATGGCACAGGATTAACTTATAAAGTATATCAAAGAGGAGATATTAATTGGGATATGGTCCGAACAAAAGGTGCTAAAAAAGGTCGCGGGTTAACAAATGCTGAAGCATCTGCGAAATACGGACTTGCTCCTATTCTTGATGATGCAGGTAGTGTTGCAACATTGCATCATTCACAACAAAAAGGTCTTGGACCATTATATGAAGCTTCAACAAGGTACCATAATATCAGTAACGCTAAAAGAGCTCCACTACATCCTTATAAAGGAAAGTTAAACCCATTTTATCCAATGGATGAGACAACTAGAGGAGCATTTCAAAAAGTAGATTCTATTAATTATTGGAAAATACGAGGAGAAAAAGCTATAGGAGGAAAATAATATGAGTATTTTGCCTGAGAGACTAGATGAAGTTCTAGGAGAAGAAATATATAAACGTGAAGATAGCAATCTAGTACAGGATGCTTTAATAAGACTAGGTGTAAACGCATCAGATACTTTCCAAGAATTTTATATCCAGTATGCAGGACCTTTTTGGGAAGAGCATGTACCCTTTGAATTACTAGATATAGCAGATGGAGAAAATAATATTGAATCATACACACTCATTTCTAGAAAAGAACATGGTTTTCAGAGGCAGTATCTGGTTTTAAGTGAAATGTCAGCAAATGCTGTATTAGTGCTGGATACTGTAACAGATAAAGTTTATATAGTTAACTTTGAGGGTGGAGATGAACTGCTCTTAAAAGGAGAGTTAAAGGAAACTTGGTCATCATTTTTTGATTTCTTGAAGGCATATTTTAATTGTTAATTATGGTTCAATAAAAGATAAATCATAGATACTTAAAACCTTGATTGGTAATATGCCTTTCAAGGTTTTTTAACTTTAAGAACTATATGGTTAAAAACAATATTACTATTGAATCAAAGGCTCATGATGGTTAGCAAACCTACGAGATTGGTTGTAGTGATAATTAAATAACACAACCACACTAACTACTCGATTTATATTTTGCACACGAGAATGATAAAGCTTGTAATACTAATGGTAAAAACATTTTGGTAGAAGGAAATGTTTCTAAGCAAATAAATAAGCGAATTAGTGATTTACCTGAACAAACTAAGCAATCTGTTATTATTGATGTTAAGGGGCAAAATGTCGCAAGGGATGTTTTAGGGGACATTAAACAAAAAATAAATGAAAGAACAAATGGTGGAGTAGAACTAATTTTTAAAACGGATTAGAGGTGAAATTTAGATGGAGGTAGGAATATTAGAAGAAGCAGGGGGACGTTTCTCTGCTTCTTCTTTACATGAAAGGAGGCATGGAGCTGTCACTTAGCTTCATTGCCCCTATGCTTCTTGTAAATATTCATTATTCAATTAAAATTGTATAAATAGCAAATTATACTATTCTGTTAAATTAATTAACATGCACTACCGATAAACGGTAGGAGCAAGAGACTTAAACAAACGTTTGATTGAGATCCAATGTCCATAAATAAATGGTTTTTCAGTCAAAATTATAAAGGAAACAAGAGGAATTAAGGTGCCTTCATATATGTAGGTCCTCCCTTCAGGAATAAGATCTTGTCAAACGAGCCGTTATGTCTCGAGCCGAAGCTGAGTACATACACATGGCACGGGAATCTTGCTAAGAAATTTGATCTGATTCGAGAGGAGGAGATTCTCCCCAATTATCAAAATCTTGAAAACAATCAAATGAACCAAGCATTTAGTGTGCTAAGTAACAAAATTCAAGACGTTCAAAATGAAATTGCTGCTCTTGAAGTAGCGATTCAAAATGAAATGGCCCGGATGAGAGTCGAGAGTGAAAGGAGGCAAAATCATGAGTAAGGAAGTGAAAATCCAATCCAAGGAAATTGAGGCGGCTTTATCTCATCTAAAAGAAAAGACAAACACGCTGCAAACCACTTTTCCGCATGATATTGGCGGCAGCAATTCGCTTGATACCGTTACTCGCTTGAACGAGTTGGGGACGTCGTTAGAACTGTTGCTCCTTCGTTATCAGGCTTTCCTCCTGAGAAATGAAGACGCAACTCGGGAGGCTGTGAAACAGCTAGAAGAAACCGATGAAACGATCTCCCAGCAATTTCTATGGAACTTAGAGTAGAAGGGTGGAGGGAGAATGAAAGTATTAGATGTTTATGGTTTTCAAGCAGGATTGGAGGAAATTCAACAAAATTTGCGAACGCTGAATGAGCAGGTTTTGGAACTCGAACAGGCGGTACAAAGGATAATTGGTTTGGAAGAAGCACTCAAAGGAAACGGGGGAGATTCCATTCGCCAATATTATCAACAAATCCATCAAACTTTTCTCATATTCTTCCAATCCTTTATCGCAAATTATGATAAGATAATAGAAAAAATAGGATACAACCTACATACCTTCGAACTCGCAAAAAATGGCTGGATTCATGAGTCCTTCGTTGATGAAAACGTTCAATTTGGGCTAAGGAAAATCCAATCTATCTCAGAATCGCTGACTCATGAAACGAATGACGTTATGGCAAGTGTAGAAGATTTAGTCCCCTTACCCAGACTAAAAGATGAGGCTACACAATTTGGCATTCAACAAGCGAAAGATCAAGCAAAAAGGGCCATCGAACAACTCCATCTTTTTGACCAACAAGCAACGAAAAGCCTTGAACCCATCGAAAAAGATATCCAAAAGATGACGGTCTTTATTCAACAAGCGGAGGCAATGTTTAGGGGTGACCAAGATATCCTGATCCATTTTGAACCAGTGAAATTATTGGGTCAATCCGGATATTTAAGTTTGATGGGAGATTCATCCCCATTTACGGAGGAAGAGGAACAAAATTTAAGAGATTATCTTATCGCACTTGAAAAAGGAGAAGTAGAGCCGAATTTAAAGGGAGAATATCCCGATGATTTTACCATGGAGAACAACATCTTCCCTAATCTTCCAGGAAAAGATATTCATCTGGATCCTAAATTAAAAGCCATCTTAGCTTTTGGATGGGACATTAGCTGGAGATGCATTGACCCTTATCAATCCTGATTCCTCCTTAAAAGATAAAGCCATAGCAGCGGCTATGATGCTTCCTCCGGCAAAGGGAGTAAAGGTTTTGAGTAAGGTGAAGGATTTGGAGAAGTTGGTTGAGGGGGGGTGGGGATGTTTCAAAAGGGTTAGATGTTAATAAATTAAAAGACATATCTAAATTATCTGTTGAAGACATTCCAACTGCTATAAGTGGGAAATTTAATGAATTTTTCAATTCTCTTTCAAGTAATGAGTTGGATGAATTATGGAAGGATAAAAAGATTAGAAAGAAAATTGAACGACAGCTTAGAGAACCTGGTGGATTGCATGAATGGCATTTAGTATCAAGAGCTCCACAATTTAAGTTTTGGGGTATCAATGCTGAAAAAATTAAAGATTTAAGAACTTCAATTTCTGATGTAAATTTATAAATCCTAAAGGTGTTCATGGGGGATTAGGTTCTACTAAAGCACACAATGAATTATTGGAAATTATTGATACATCAAGTGACTATAACACATTTATTAGAAGACTTAACAATTGGGCTCTCTATAGACTAGAGGGGGGTATTTCATCATTACCAGAAGAATTAAGATTAAAATAGGAGGGTGTCATTTATGGAAGAACAAGGAATGGTTTCAATATGGTTAGGTAATATTAAAACACAAAACCAATTAGAGAAATACGTTAATTTAACATATGATGAAGAAGGTGAATCAGTACCTTCTAAATTTTATGGAGATTTTAATATAGATATGGATGAAATAGATGAGGATTTTATTGAAAAAGTAGTAATAGAAGAAAAGAGTGATAATATTTCCGTTTTATTAGAGGGCTGTTCATATGAGGAGATTATATTACCTAAAGTGAAAGAATATGTTGCTTTAAATAAGTTGTATAACGCAGTTATTTTGATTTACAACTTTGAGTATCAGAACCTAGTTAACTCTTTTGGGGATTTTGATTATATTACTTCCACTAATTACCAGTAATAGTAATCTTTAGAGGAGAAGAAACATGGGGCCTTTCTCTGCTTTTTATCTGGAAGGAACAAAGGAACTTGCCTCAAGCTTGCATTTTTGATATTAATCTCTGTAGCGGCTCTATTATTTGCTCTACCTACCCTTTTTGATTATAGTTTAAATAAAAAATGATTTAATACTATTAGGTTATTTATATTCAAAATTTAAGAGAGTGAAAGCATCATCATTGTTGTTGCTTTCGCTCTCTTTATTTTTTAAACAAACGTTTGATTGAATTCCCCTAGACAAGAAGCAGGGGGATGTATCTCTTTTTCCTTTTATTTGGAAGGAAGTGAACCGTCCCCTAGCTTCTTCCCCGTTACGAATCGAAATAAGGTTTACCAAAGGATAAGATTACTTTGGACGTTCATTTAAAATATTCTCTTCCAAAACTGTAAATTTATCGCCATATACTTTCGTAATATGCTTTTCTCCCCAAGCACATAAAGAATTTAAAATACTTTTCAAACTCCATCCATATTCACTGAGCTCATATTCCACTTTTGGGGGAATTTCATTATAAACAATCCGGTTAATAATTCCATCTTGTTCTAACTCACGTAATTGTTGAGTTAACATTTTCTGTGTGATGGCAGGCATAAGGCGTTTTAGTTCACTTGTTCGCTTTTTACCATGGGTTAGATGACAAAGGATTACACACTTCCATTTCCCACCTATGACTTCGAGTGTCGATTCAACCGAAATATTATACTTTTTGGCAGACATATTTATGCTCCTTACTCAATATTTATAGGTACTAAAAAGTACCTATATAACTTTAGAGTGCTTATATAACTTTAAAGTGCGTACTTACTTTTATAAAACGCACTCCTTATAATACATCTTGCGGACATTTTCTACCAGACTTTTTGCAGTTCATGTCCTAGAAAAATTTCACATCACTAGAAAGGAGGAAGGACCATGGAAAATAAAAAAAGTACATGGGCACTTTTAGCTTTAGCAGTAAGCGCATTTGCAATTGGAACCACAGAATTTATAAGTGTTGGTTTATTACCCCTCATTGCAAATGACATGCATATTTCCGTTACAACAGCCGGGTTAACAGTCTCCTTCTATGCATTAGGGGTAACTTTTGGAGCACCCATTCTGACCCCGTTAACATCAAGCCTATCACGAAAAGGTTTGCTGCTTTGGATTATGGTCGTCTTTATTGTTGGAAATAGTATCGCGGCGAGTGCGACGAGTTTCGCTGTGTTGATTGTTGCACGTGTAATTACAGCTTTATCACATGGAGTATTTATGTCTGTGGGTTCAACCATTGCTGCTGATCTAGTACCTGAAAATCGTAGAGCTAGTGCCATTTCCATTATGTTTTCAGGACTAACGATAGCTATCGTGACTGGCGTACCTTTTGGTACTTTTATTGGTCAACAATTTGGATGGAGGGAAGCCTTCATTGCAATTGTCATTATTGGAATCATTGCATTTATCGCAAATTGTATATTGGTTCCATCTAATCTGCCAAAAGGTACTCGTACATCATTGCGCATGCAATTTAAACCCATTACCAATGGTCGTTTACTACTTGTTTTTATGATTACAGCACTAGGTTATGGAGGTACATTTGTTGTTTTTACGTATTTATCTCCTCTACTTCAGCAAATTACTCATATTAAAGAAGGTACTATTGCCATTATTTTACTTGTGTATGGGGCCGCTATAGCAATCGGTAATATCATTGGTGGAAAGGTATCGAATAAGAAACCTATTGTTGCATTATTTTATATGTTTATCGTACAAGCCATTGTGCTCTTGATCTTAACCTTTACAGCTCCGTTTAAGGTTGCCGCATTAGTTACGATCTTGCTTATGGGACTATTCCATTTCATGAACGTACCGGGTCTCCAAGTCTATGTCGTTATGTTGGCGGAACGATTTGTTCCGGAGGCAGTGGATGTGGCATCAGCGATCAATATTGCAGCTTTTAACGCGGGAATTACACTGGGATCATACCTTGGGGGTGTGATCACTGACTCCATTGGACTTATTAATACGGCTTGGATAGGTGCATTAATGGTTCTTGGGGCTGTGATGCTTACTAGTTGGAGTATGGCTTTAGAGAAAAAAGAGCAAAATACTGAATATGTCAATGGGGTGAAATATTATGAGTGCACCGAGCATTGATAAAATAAGAAAAAGAATTTTAATAGAGGAGGAAACACTTCAATTCTCCTCTTTTACGAATGAAGATGCCTTTCAATTAGGTTTATTAATCGTTGAAACAGCAAAGCAAGAGGGAAAATCGATTGCTGTTGATATAACAAAAAATGGTGTGCAATTATTTCATTTCAAGATGACAGGGACGACTGAGGAAAATACCAAATGGATTGAGCGGAAAAAACGGGTCGTTTCTTTGCATAATCATAGCTCTTATTATATGCAGATACAAAGTGAGTTAAGTGGAATCCCACATCATGAAGCATACCGTTTAGATGCCTCGGAATATGCTGCGTTTGGTGGAGCATTTCCCATTCAAATAAAAAACGTAGGGGCTATTGGGATGATAACAGTATCAGGATTAACCCCTGAAAAAGATCATGAATTGGTGATTAGAGCAGTTAAAAATTATTTAAATAATCAGTTTTAGAGGAGGATACTAGGCCATTAATTAAGCTAAATACTTGGCCAACCATGTCAACAGAAGAAAAAAAGGAATTCATTTATACTGTAACTGAACTTACAACAAAATTATTAAAGATTGTCCCTGATAAAATTCAAGTATTGATAAATGAACTTGAGAAAGAAAACTGGGGAAAAGCTGGGGCTATAGCAATCGATGCTGCCTTTGCTGAGAAGAGTAGGGTGGTCAATTGGGATACAAAAGAGTCTTATCATACTCCGGATAGTAACATTGATGGAATGGCTATCATCACGATTGATATATGGAATACATTTGATCAAGATACAAAGGATAAGTGGGTAAACCAGCTGACACAAATAACATCTAAATATACTCATGCACCTTTGGATAAAGTCCTTATCCTTATTCGTGAAATGATTCCAGGAAACTGGGGACAAAGTGGTGTAACGGGAGCCGATAAAGACTTCCTTTCAAAAAGCCGGAAATTTTAAGAACACACGCATTCGAATGAAAATTCAAATCGATAATAATGGAGGTAATTTTAATGGTTAAAAATTTACAGGATACAACTACGTTGCATAACGGGGTAAAAATGCCTTGGTTTGGTATAGGAGTATTTAAAGTAGAAGAGGGACCTGAGTTAGTTAATGCGGTAAAAGCAGCTATTAAGAATGGTTATCGTAGTGTTGATACTGCAGCTATCTATGGAAATGAAGAAGGAGTCGGACAAGGTATCCGTGAAGGAATTCAAGAAGCAGGAATTTCAAGAGAAGATTTGTTTGTGACTTCTAAAGTTTGGAATGCTGATTTAGGATATGAGTCTACAATAGCAGCATACGAAACAAGTTTAAAAAAACTTGGTTTAGAATATCTTGATTTGTATCTCATCCATTGGCCAGTAGAAGGTAAATTTAAAGATGCATGGAGAGCATTAGAGACTCTTTATAAAGCAGGAAAAATAAAAGCCATTGGGGTAAGTAATTTCCAAACACATCACCTTGAAGAATTGATGAAAGATGCAGAAATTAAACCGATGGTGAATCAAGTAGAGTACCATCCACGTTTGACTCAAAAGAAAGTTCAATCTTTCTGCCAAGAACATGGTATTCAATTAGAAGCATGGTCACCATTAATGCAAGGACAATTATTAGATAATGAAGTTCTAACTGAAATTGCAAGAAAGTATAACAAATCTGTAGCTCAAGTCATTTTACGGTGGGATTTACAAAATGGTGTTGTGACGATTCCAAAGTCTACAAAAGAACATCGAATTATTGAAAACTCTACAGTGTTTGACTTTGAGTTAACGAAAGAAGATATGGAACGAATTAATGGCTTAAATCAGAATCATCGAGTGGGTCCCGATCCGGACAATTTTGATTTCTAATGAAATTTCTTAATAAACTTACCAAATGAAATATAGGAACGTGTCCCTAACGTAATTTTAATAAGTGAAAGTCATCTTTATAGGTGGCTTTCACTATTTACCATGTAAATCAATCCAATTTAAAGTGTGACAAAAAAGCAATTAGGAGGGATTCCATATGTTTCTGAATTTAAAAGGGAAAACTGCGCTAGTTACAGGGTCTACAGCAGGAATTGGTAAAGCAATTGCAATGTCATTAGTAATAGAAGGCGTTACTGTCATTATAAATGGACGCCATGAAGAAAAGGTTAATCAAACAATTAAAGAAATGCGAGAACAGTATCCTGAAGCTGACCTTCAGTCATTAGTATCTGATTTAGGAACAGAACAAGGATGCCAAAAGGTTATGGAGGAATACCCAGAAGTAGATATTCTTATTAACAACCTAGGGATTTTTGAGCCAAAAGAATATTTTAATATCTCTGATGAAGATTGGTTTAAGATATTTGAGGTCAACATTATGAGTGGTGTTCGGCTTACTCGATGGTACCTAAATCAAATGATTCAAAAAAAGGAAGGCAGGGTCATCTTTATTGCTAGCGAAGCAGCCATTATGCCATCTCAAGAAATGGCTCATTATAGCGCGACTAAGACGATGCAGCTCTCGCTTTCACGTAGTTTAGCTGAGCTGACTAAAGAAACAAATGTAACTGTCAACACTATTATGCCAGGTTCTACTTTAACAGAAGGAGTGGAAACTATGCTAAATAGCCTTTATCCTAATGAGAAATTGACCATGGAAGAAGCTGAAATGCGGTTTATGAAAGAAAATCGGCCAACCTCTATTATTCAAAGGCTTATTCGACCAGAAGAAATTGCACATTTTGTTACATTTTTAAGTAGTCCTCTTTCTTCAGCCATTAATGGTTCTGCTTTGAGAATCGATGGAGGATTAGTACGTAGTGTATTTTAATATCATAGGGACAAGGGGACAGGTTCCTCGTCCAACCTAAAAATGCCAATAACTCTAATTGATTCATATCTTAAAAGAAAAAGCTCTACTGAGATTTACTCTCCGTAGAGCTGTTTTTAAGCTATTAACCAAATAAGATTAATGGCGTATTTTGGCAGGGTAAACACGTTATTAGGGGTTTGGATCACATCTAAAATGTAAATGGTCTTCATTCTCGTTTAAAACAATGGATAGAACGCTTTAAAGGTGTGGCTACAAAATATCTTGATAATTACCTTTCCTGGTTCTTGTTTGTCGATAGTCGTAGCATCATATTAAAGAATTTCTATTAACATCATTTGTAATTTAGCAGAACCCTAGTGGATACCCGAGTTGCTCTATCCTTTCTGCCGGGAAAAAGCTAATTAAGAACCTTTAGTAATACAAAATATTTTACATTCCTGCCTTTTTAAGAATATTCAATATTCAATTAAAGGAGTCTTTATAATATTGATCTGTAAAGGTGATTGCTCGTTTCCAACCACTTATTTTTTTAGTTCTATCATCGTTTTCAATATTTGGAATAAACTTTGAATATGAAATTGTATCAGGGGATAATTCTTCTCTATATATTCCTGAGGCGATACCTGCATTCAGAACTGTCCCGTACAAGCTTAATTCTTTTATATTAGGTACTGCAATTTTGATATTAGATATATCACTTTGAAATTGCATAAGATAATGATTACAGGAGGCACCACCATCAACTTTCAATATAACAGGTTTATGACCAAAGTCTTCAATCATTAATTGAACAATATCGTTGATCTGGTATGCAATACAATTCAATGCTGCCTGAACAATTTCAGCTTTTCCAGTTGTGCGCGTCATTCCCACTAATGTAGCCGAGGCCTTTTCGTTCCAATACGGGGCTCCGAGACCTGTAAAAGCTGGAACTAAATAAGTTTGATTACTTGGGGATGCTAAATTTACCCACTTCTCAGTCTCTGCTGCAGAATGAATTAGTTTTATATCTTCAATTAGCCATTTTATGACTGCTCCAGCATAATTAATATTTCCTTCTAAAACGTAGTTTACTTTATTTTTTATTTTCCACGCAATCGATGTAACTAAATTATGTTTTGAACGAATTGGTTGTCCACCGATATTCATCATGATAGAGGATCCTGTTCCATATGTTGCTTTGGCCTCGCCTGGATTCAAGCATTCTTGTCCAAATAAAGCAGCTTGCGAATCGCCTAATACGCTATAAATCGGAACTTTTTTGGATAACAATTCATCAAAGTCTGTATATCCAAATAAAGCATCAGAATCAACAATTTCTGGAAGGACCTTTGGAGAAATCTGAAAAATGCTGCAAATCTCTTTGTCCCATTCAAGCTTGTCTATATTTAATAATTGTGTACGGGAAGCATTTGATAATTCAGTTTTAAATGCTTCTCCATACGTCAATTTAAATAAAAGCCAACTGTCTATTGTCCCCAAACAAAGATCATTTTTTTCTTCGGCCTGTCGTACTTTGTCTATATTTTTTAACATCCAGCTAAATTTAACAGCGGAAAAATAAGGGGATAATGCCATGCCTGTTTTTTGTTTAATTATTTCTGAATCGCCTTTTTGTTTAATCTCATCACATAAATACTTTGCCCGGGAACATTGCCAAACGATGGCTTCAGTCAAAGATTCTCCATTATTTTTTGACCATGCACAGGCAGTTTCGCGCTGATTCGTTAATGCAATCCCAACAATAGAATCATGGTTTACTTGCGTTTTCGTTAATAATTCTTTCATAAGCTCAATAATGTTGGAATAAATTTCATTTAAGTCATGGCTAATCCAGCCTTGCTCATTAATGAGTTGCCGGTGTTCTTTACTTACCAGGCAGACTATTTTTCTGTTTGAATCAACCAAAGCAACTTTAGTACCTTGTGTACTTTGGTCAATTCCGATAATATAGCGTTCCATTTTTTTCGCCTCGCAATTAATGAACACTTAATAACATATCTTTTGCAACTTGTGCGATATTTGCCGGAGAAATTCCATAATAATCGAATACTTCATCTTGGGTACCTGCGATAGCGGGTTCATCCGGGAAACCAATGATTTTCAGTTTTGTATTTACTTTACCTGCAACGACTTCTGCGATTGCAGAGCCCAAACCTCCATAAATACTGTGCTCTTCCACTGATATCATTGCATGAAACTTCTCACACAATTCATTTATCATATCGACATCAAGGGGTTTGATCGTTGCGAAATCTACCACTTCTGCTGATATACCCGAATTTTTTAACTCTTCTGCAGTGTGTATCGCAATACTTAAAGTTTCACCTGAACCAATAATGGCAATATCTTTGCCTGGCCGAATAATTTTTGCCTTACCTGGGATAAACGCCTCTTCCTCATTGGTGTAAATATCTTCAAGTTGTTTTTTCCCGATTCGAACATAGGCTGGTTTGGGAGAATGAGTTAAATACTTAAACAACGCTCTTGTTTGATATTGATCACAAGGCATATACACTTCCAGATTAGGAATCGCCCGCGTAATTGCCAAGTCTTGCAATGAGTGATGTGTCGAACCTAAATCACTATAACTGTTGCCGCCGCTTATTCCTACTAATTTTACATTTGTATCAGAATAAGCCACATCATCTTTTATTTGTTCAATACTGCGCATTGACAGGAAACTTGAAGGTGAAAATGCAAAGGGACGTTTATTACTGTGCGCTAGACCGGAACTAATCGTTACTAAATTTTGCTCGGCTATTCCCACTTCAATAATTTGGGCTGGCAGGGCGTCTGCAAAAGGTTTTAAGGCACCGGAACCTCTTGAATCACTTGTTAAAACCAGTAGATCCCTATTTTTTTTCCCTTCTTCCATTAGCGTTTCACAGATGACTTCTGCAGCTTTTCTTCCACTTGTTATGTTGTTCAAGAATTCTCCCCCCATTCTAATTGAGTATTTAAATCTTTTATTACATTATTATATTGATCTTTGTTTGGAACCTTATGGTGCCATTCGGGATTATTTTCAGCAATTTTCATACCTTTTCCTTTTATGGTATGTGCTAGAATCAGTTTTGGTTTTTCACTTAAAGAATGCTTGGATAAAGCTTCAACAATTTGCGCCATGTCATTGCCATCAATTTCTTGAACCTCCCAGCCAAATGATTCATATTTATCTTTAAGGGGTTCAGAATTCATAACATCTGTCGTCTTGCCTGTGATTTGTAAACTGTTGTGATCAATAATCGCGGTTAAATTATTAAGTTGATAGTGGCTTGCCGCCATTGCAGCCTCCCAAATTGAACCCTCTGCTTGTTCTCCATCCCCCATTAATACGTAAGTGTGATAGTCCTTTCGATCGAGTTTTGCCGCCAAGGCGATTCCAACTCCTATTGCAAGCCCATGCCCCAAAGAACCGGTGTTCATTTCGACTCCGTTTACTGTATTTGTGGGATGCCCGATCAGGTGTGATTTAAATTGTGAAAAAGTTTTCAATTCACTCTTTGGAAAGTATCCTCGGTCTGCTAGAATAGTCCATAAGACTTCTACGGCGTGTCCTTTACTTTGAATATAGCGATCTCTATTTTCATTTTCCGGATCTTTGGGATCTTGTTTTAAAACCTGATAATATAATCCTACGAGTATATCAGTACATGATAAGTCAGAACCAGTATGTCCGGTTTTTGCATTATAAATCATCTCAAGTGTGGCTTTTCTGATTTCAATAGCCTTTTTCTCTAAACTTTTAATATCCAATTTTTTCTCACCCCTTCGTGAAATAAAACTATTTTGTAATCGAGCCAATATCACCGCGAAGATAAGCCTGGATATCTTCTTCAATTGGATCATAAAAATCCGGGTTTATCCCTAAATACTTGCACGCTTCGTATAAAACAGGAACGACATCGTCTTGTACAGCCGCAATATGATGAATATATGGACCATAAACCAATTTAGCTTCTAGGCGATTTAAGTTTTCAAATTCTAAATATACATATGTTCCTTGATTAAAGGGTCCATCTATTGTTTTAGCATTGCCCATTAATAGAGAATATTCACCGTTATCACCATCAAAGCGGCATAAAGTATAGGTTCCTTTTTTTGCTCGAAATCCAACAGAACCCGGGTAATCAAACACAAAATGTCTTCTAGGCAAAATCGGTTTCGTATCGGCTGTTGAAAATGGAAATACTCCCAAGTGCTGCAATAATTCTCCGTTTTCATTATCCGGATGCCGGCAGTTTACATCTGCGAATATTGCTTTATGTGAACCGAGTGTTGCGGCTTCTACCAATAATTCAGATATAACTCCGTGAATATCTGTTTCACATGTGACGGGCAAACCCTCATCTTGAAGGAGTGATTCAGAAGCATATGGTAAAATGCCAATTTCATCCTGTAAGGCAGTCCAGCATTGAATCACACCGGAGTTGCAGCCATATTTCCTGCATAAATTTTTTATTGCAATTTTTAGTGCTGCTATCATTTCCAAATCTTTATTCTCAATTTGAACGTCTGCTATTTCTTGTAAGTAATCGCATACTTCTTTAATCTGGCTGTGATCGTTTAGCTTTACATGATTTATTTCTTGAATCAGTTCAGCCAAGGGAATTGGCGATAAGGAAATGTTGAATTTTTCTAAAAGTTCCCCTTCATTTGCCATAACGGACCAAAAGTCAAAAGGACGAGGGCCTATTTGTAAAATTCTTGTTGCTTTAAAGGTCTTGACCACATTGCAAACTTTTAAGAAATCAGTTAACCCGCGTTCAAATGCAGGGTCGTCGATATCACAATTTTTTATATATGTAAATGGCACTCTGAATCTGCGTAATACTTTTCCAATCGCAAAAAGGCCGCATTGAGAATCACGCAATCGTGAACCATCTTCTGCAGGCCGTTCATCCTTCGGCCCCCAAAGAAGAACAGGGACGTTTAATTTTTTGGCTAACCTGGCACATTCATATTCTGTTCCAAAATTTACATTTGCCAGAAATAAACCATCAATCTCAGCTTGCTTAAATTCCTTTGCAATTTTTTCCATTCCTTCGTCATCATATAAAAGCCCATCTTCATTAATATTTTTAATATCTACGTAATTGACACCCAATTCATCCATTTTTTTACGTGTTAAATTAGCATATTGGATAGCAGATTCAGCACTAAAAAGATTTCTGCGTGTGGGGGCAAAGCCTAATTTTATATTCTGAAATTCCATAACTATAAGCCTCCTCTATCATTCTAAATACGGTAATAAATTTTTATCTTTTTCAACTAAAACATTAACATGTTTTTAGTTTTATGGTCAATAATTTTATATAAAATTTACTTTTTCTATTAATGATTACGCTTTAAAAATAAATTAATGCTATAGTATATATAGCTTTTTTAAAAAAATATGAACTAAAATTTATTAATTTATGGTAAAATAATAATGATTTTATTTTAATAATGGGAGTAATGGTGAATATATGAAGATAGAAGATATTGCTAAAATCGCTGAAGTCTCTACATCAGCGGTTTCATTAGCGTTAAACGGGAAAAAAGGAGTAAGTGAAAAAACAAGGACTAAAATATTAAAAATTGCTCGTGAGAACGGATATATATCAAAATCATCCAATAAAAAAGAAGCATCTAATATAGATACAAGGATTTTAAGATTTATCGCTTGTACGAATGCCGGCATTGTAAATCAGCAATATCAGGCGCTTCCATTTTTTATGGAGTTAATGAAAAATATTGATAAATATACGATTACAAGTGGCTATTCGCTTACCGTGTCTTCAGTGGATATTACAAATTTACGGGAAGAAATTATAAAAATTGAGCAGGAGCAAAAATCTGCTGGAATCCTATTGCTGGGTACAAATTTAACAGCAGATCAAATAAAAATTTTTGCTGAAATTCAACCCAATTTGGTTGTGTTAGATACCTGCTATGATACTTTGAATGTTAATTTTGTTTTAATGAACAATATTTTTGGGGCTTATCAAGCGGGGAAACATTTGTATGAACTTGGCCATAAAAATATTGGATATGTTGCTTCGGATGTTAGGATGTATAACTTTGATATGAGAAAAAAAGGATTCCTGCAGGCAATTTCAGAACAAGGCTTAAAAATAAGTGAGAATAATTTTTATACGATTTCTCCAACTGAAGTTACATCCCAAGAATCCTTTAAAGAAAAAATATTAAAAAATTTAGAACATCTTCCAACCGCCTTTTTCTGTGAATGTGATTATATGGCCATAAGCGTTATTAAATCTCTACAAGAGTTAGGCCTTAAAGTTCCCGAGCAAGTTTCTGTCATCGGTTTTGATAATATTTTGGAATCTCAAGTTATAACACCTGAACTTGATACGATAAATGTAAAAAAAGATAAGATAGCTCTGTTTGCAGTTGAAAAGTTGGTAAAGCAAATTGAAAATAATGAAAGTGAAAAAATTAAATTATTTATTGATACTGAATTAATTAAAAGGAAGTCATGCGCACCGGCTTAATGAAATGTGTTTTCAGAGGAAGTGAGGTTCATTTCAATTGCTTTGCCCACAGAAGGTTGATAATTCGAAAACTGGTTATAAATATCGTGAATTTATTTTGGAAAATCGGCACCTCGACAGCAAATTACGTCAATTAGCCCTTCATCATGTTCTTTTTTCTTCAGATGGAGGGCTCACACTCACTGGCTGCGGTGAAGAAATATCTGTTCCCAGGCAGACGCCGCCCCTCCCTTTCGTTCTGGCATGTCGAAAACCACGTAACTTTCTTGCACTGCTGCTTATTTTACCCCTCCATAGCTTATAAAACCCATCCTCCTATTTGCACTTGCTTGCAATCTCTTGATATTGTTCTCAAACTATTTTCAAAGGTGACAAGGTAAACTTGAAAAAGCAGGCTGTTCAAAGATAAATCGTTAAGAAAAATAAAACAGCTCTTCTTTAACTAAAAAATTTAGTTAAAGTACTGATTATCGAACGGAAAAATGCAAACTGATCTTCAAAATTGAAAACATTGCAATATCAACGATAAGACTTATTGATGGTTGGAAAAACTTCGCCATTTTTAGCCTGCCGATTTATCTAAAAACAGCAATTTCGCAATAAATTGTGAAAAAATAGCTAAAATAATATATAAAATTTTAGCTTTATATTGCGAAAATTTTATCTAAATGGTATATTTGTTTTGTAAAAAAAGAAAAGGGTTACAAAAATTAAGACGATATCACCCATCGAGAATAATAAATGGGAGGGATAAGACATGAATGAAAGAATTCAGATTCATGAGTCAGCTTTTTTTGATACCTATCTCTTACATAATTTGGGTGAATATAACGTCGGAAAGAAGAGGCCCTTAGTGATTATCTCCCCGGGAGGTGGTTGTGCGTTTACGAGTGATAGAGAAGCCAATTGCACTAAAGTTTAATAGTATTATCCTCTGGTATACCACTGATGATCAGTCAAAAAATATTCCTGAGGGCACTTAGCTTTGCAGATGGCAACTAAATGGAATCACCCGGATCTAGGTCCAAAAGTTAAATGCTACGAATGATATGTTAAGAGTCAACATGGTAATGTTGGGATATCCGTTGCTGTTTGAGAAAGAGGACTTAAGTTTTGCATCCGAGCGCATTATGTATTCACAAACAGCAAACGAAAGATTTTATGGTACAAAATCTCCGGTTGAAATTGAGATGAACAATTTCAATGTTCTCAATTTCATTGATAAAGAAAGACCGCCGATGTTTTTTGGTCTACTTTTGAAGATGCGTTGGTAAATGTCGGCCACTCACTTTCTTTGGCTACAAAATTAAGAAGCGTCAATATCGAAATTATCCATTAATATGTTAAAAAGAGTATCTGGCATCACATTTTTTTCTATAAAAGTTGATAGGGGTAACGAAAAAAGCTATTTTATGGAACGATTTATCTGTTTTTCTTAATAAAATAGTAGTTTTAGTTAATAGAAAATAGTCCATAGAAGCATAAGTTTGAGTTTTGTAAGCTTGAAGCACAGTTATTTTGCAATTGTTGAATCCAAATAAAGACAAAAAAGGAATTGATTGTAAAATAATCCACTTGAAAATAGAGCCATAAATTGAAAAAGGATGTGCATAGAGTGAATCAGTTTATTTTAGCTTCTCATAGTGATTTAGCTCATGGAATGAAAAAGGCGATTAAGATGTTAACAGGCATTGATGAAGGAATTATTTCTTTTGGACTGCAAGATGGCGAAAATGTAAACGAAATTCTTGAATCAGCAAAAGAAATCATTGCAAACGCATCAGAAGGTGATGTATTTACAATTGTAACGGATATTCCTGGAGGTAGCGTAAACAATGCTTTGATGGAATTAATCAATGAAGAGAATGTTTACTTGCTTTCAGGTATGAACATTCCTTTGATGTTGAATTTGGTCCTTAAACCAGAAATCAATCCTGCAGAAATTCAAGATTGCGTGGAAATTGCACAAAAAACGATTACTTATTTCGATAAAAGTATCCTAGAAGAAGAAAATGAGGAGGAAGATTTCTTTGATTAAACTAATGCGTATTGATGAACGTTTAATTCACGGTCAAGTTGCAGTTGTTTGGAGTAAACAATTAGATGTTAACCGTATTATCGTTGCAGATGATGATGTAGTAAAGAATGAAACACAAATGATGGCTTTAAAAATGGCTGTACCTAGCAATATCAAAGCTACTATTGTTGAAGTAGATAAAGCTATTGCATTGATTAATGACCCTCGTGCAGCAGCGCTTAAGATTTTTGTTATCGTATCAAATCCTAAGACTGCTTACAGACTTGCTAATGAAGTGGAAGCGATTCCAGCTATCAACATCGGTAACTTCGGAAGAATGAGCTCTGTTAAGGGTGACGAACAAAAAGAAAAAATTGGTAACAATTTCTACGTTGATAGTGAAGACAAGGTAGACTTCTTAAAATTAAAAGAATTTGGTATTCCAGTTTATTACCAAAATGTTCCGACAGATCAAAAGAAAGATGTTGAAGGACTTTTAAAATAGTCCCTCGCAAAATGAGGAGGAGAGAAATAAATGGTTAACGAGGCTTTATTAGTTGCATTAGTTATGTTTATTGGTATCATTTCCGATTCAGGTATTGGAGATCCGATGATTAAACGCCCATTGGTTATGGCGACATTAACAGGTTTAGTATTGGGAGATTTACATGCAGGTATCGTTATGGGTGCTTCATTGGAAGTTATCTTCTTAGGTATGACACAAATTGGTGGTGCAGTTCCATCTGAATCAATGAGTGGGTCAGTATTTGGTACAGCATTTGCAATTATGTCAGGTTCTGGTGTTGAGGTTGCTCTTTCACTAGCTGTTCCGATTGCACTTTTAGCAGGTGTGTTATTAAACTCAATTCACATTCTTCAAGCGATTGCTATACGTCCTGCTGACAAGTTTATCGCAGAAGGAAACCAAAAAGGAATGATTATGGTTCACTTCATCTGTATGGTATTTAAACCAGCAGTATTCTTCGTACTTGGTTTCTTCGGAATTATGCTTGGTTCAAATGCAGTAAACGAATTTGTACACAACATTCCAGACGTAGTTATGAATGGTTTAACAGTTACTGGTCAAATGTTGCCAGCACTTGGTTTAGCAATCCTATTGAATCAACTTTGGGATAAGAGAATTGCAGCATTTACATTCTTAGGTTTTGTTTTAATTGCATACTTGAAATTGCCACTAGTTGCAATTGCCGCAATCGGTACAGTTATTGCCGTATTTACAGCATTTAACAGCATCGAAGGAAATAAAAAACAAGCAGTAGCAACAACAGCTGCAACACCTGAAGATATTGAGGAGGATTTTTTCAATGACTAATGATAATCAAAACACAACTTTATCAAAAGAAGATAAAAAAATGCTTCGTAAAGTGTTCTGGAGATCATTTGCAATCTTCGGATCATGGAATCAAATGCGCGCGTCTGCTATTGCCTTTGTTTACGCTTTGCTTCCTGTAATTAATCGTTATTACAAAACTAAAGAAGAACGTATTGAAGCAATGAAACGTCATGCGGTCTACTTCAATATCACTTCAGCAATCTTTACTTTCCCGCTTGGTATTGCAGCATCTATGGAAAAGCAACATGCTAAATCAAAGGACTTCGATGTATACTCAATCAATGCGATTAAAGCCTCTTTAATGGGACCTTTGTCTGGTATTGGTGATTCATTCTTCTGGGGTACTTTCCGTGTTATCGCAGCTGGTATTGGTATCTCATTTGCCAAAGAGGGTTCAATATTAGGACCAATCTTGTTCTTAGTACTTTACAACATTCCTGCAATTGCAGCTCGTTATTATGGTACATTTTTAGGTTATTCACTTGGTGTGAAATACATCAAACAAGCTTATGAGAATGGCATTATCCAAATCATTACAAAAGCAGCTGGTATTTTAGGTTTAATGATGGTTGGTGCAATGATTTTTCAAGTTGTTGGTATCTCAACTCCATTACATTTCACTTTAGGTGGAATGGAATATAAATTACAAACAATTCTTGATGATATCTTCAAAGGATTGCTTCCGTTAGCAGCTACATTTGGATGCTTTGCTTTATTACGTAAAAAAGTGAACATGAACTACATCATGCTTGGAATTGTTGTATTAAGCTTTGCGTTAAGTTTAATCGGAATTCTTTAATCCATACTAGGAATCTAAAAGGAGTAGAATTATGAAATTATTGCCTCACCTTTATCAAGTATGTGGAAATATGTATGCTTCTCATCAAAATGTATATGTAATTGAAGCAGAAAATTCTCTTATTTTGATTGACGCTGGTCTTGGCGAAAAAGATCTGAAAATTATTCAGTCAAAAATTGACTATTGGGGTCTGAACCATAAGAAAATTTTGCATGTCTTACTAACTCATGAGCATTATGAACATATTAGTAATGCTGCATTCTGGCAGAAAAATGGAGCGAAAGTTATTGCTCATTCATCTGCAGCTAAGAATATTGAGCTTGGTGGAGTTCATATAGGTGAATACAGATATCTTGATTTTGGATCAGTAGAAGATTTTACAGTCGATACTACTGTAGAGGATGCAAGTGTTATTGAACTTGACGGTGTAATGATTAAGACAACCCATACTCCTGGACATTCTGATGGGTCGGTTCTTTATGAAGTTACACTTGATAATCAAGTGGTGGTATTTAGTGGCGATGCTGTTTTAATGACAGTATTGGTTCACAAAGCTGCATTCGGTTGGAGTGGTGACTTAAATTATAATGTTGATCAATATATTGAAAGCATGAAAAAAATCTCAGGTACTAAGGCAGATATTTTATTGCCAGGCCATGGAGAAATCTGCATGCGTAAGGCTGAAAAGATGTTCACAGGAGCATACTTATTAGCAAGACTGAATCTAGATCGTGATTATTCACGTAGACCAGTTATTACTCAATAATTTGAAGACTAATTTAATTTATCAAAACTGAAAGGAGAAATACTGCTAGAAGCTCATAGTAGTAATTGAATAATGCAAATAACAAAAAATATATATCAAGTTCTAGGCGGCATGTATGCAAATATTGCGAATATCTATGTTATCAAAGCAAAAGAAAGTATTATTATTATTGATGCGGCTGAGACAACTACAGATTGGAAAATTGTTGAAGAAACGCTTGCTTTGTGGGGGCTAGATAAATATCCGATTTCGAATGTTTTATTAACGCATAAACACCAGGGACATATTGGAAATGCAAAATACTTAAGGGATAATGGTGCAGTTATTATTGCGCACGAAGATGATGCAGATGCCATCGAAAATGGAGATTTAGATGCCATTGTTGACTTCTCACCCTTCCCTGAAAGAGAGGAGTATATTCCATGTCCTGTGGATATTCGAGTGAAAGATGGCGATAAACTTCACTTAGACGGTGTTGATGTGACAATGATCCATGCACCTGGGCATACTGATGGTTCAGTTCTTTTCCAAATTGAAGAAGAAGACAAAATTGTCATTTTTGCAGGAGATGTAATCAGTGTGAAAAATGACTGCCAAACTGTCAACCTAGGTTGGGAAGGCGGAAACGATTTTAATGCTCAATTGTATTGGGAAACTGTACAAAAGCTTTATCATGTTGAATGTGAACTTCTTTTACCTGCTCATGGACAACCAGTTATGCAAAATGGCACAAAAATGCTGAAAATGCTTTATCAAGAAGCTCTTCTTAAATGGAGAGAGCCAACAATCGATTTTGAATAAAACAAATAAAAATTGCTGTTGAGGTAGAACGTTATAAATTTCGTTCTACCTTAATTTGCAAGAAAGGATGAAAAAATGCTAACAGTAAATGAAAATAAACGTACTTTGCTAAAAGATGGAAAACCATTTTTCTATCTAGCTGATACTTGCTGGAGTGCCTTCACAAGTATTGAAGAAACGGAATGGGTTTATTATTTGAAAAAGAGAAAATCTCAAGGATTCAACACACTTCAAATTAATATTCTGCCACAATGGGACCGCAGTATCGGTTCATTTGATATGTTACCATTTGCTATGGATGAAAATGGAAAATTCGATTTTACAAATATTGATGATGCATATTTTGAACGTGCTCGTAAAATGTCACAGATTGCAACAGAAGAGGGCTTCTCATTAGCACTTGTCGTTTTATGGTCGAATTATGTACCAGGAACATGGGCAAGTGAAATGGATAATCGAAATGTGATGCCAATCTCCTTTTTAGAGGGCTATTTAAAAAGAGTTGTTGCTGCTTTTAATGAATTTTCTCCAATTTACTTAGTTAGTGGCGATACTGATTTCCCTACAGATGAAACGAAGGAAATGTATGAACGTGCTTTGGATTATCTCTCTGAAAACGCTCAAGATTGTTTAAAAACATTACATATTAGAGGCAGATTAGAAGAAATCCCAGAAGAATTAGCAAAAAAAATTGATTTATATCTGTATCAATCCGGTCATAACAGCTCTTTTTTAAATATGCCGTATTATTTAGCAAAGGTTTTCCATGATCTATCACCTAAGAAGCCAGTTATTAATTCTGAACCTTGCTATGAACAAATGGGTTACAGCCGTAATGTTTATGGAAGATTTTCACAAAGAGATACTAGAAGGGCAGCCTGGCAAAGTGTTTTATCAGGTGCTTGCGCTGGTGTGACTTATGGTGCCCACGGCATTTGGAGCTGGCAAGAAATAGACAGTAACTACTCTTCTGCTGCAGGGGAAGCATTCGATTTGCCATTATTGTGGCAGGATGCTTTGAAATTACCGGGAGCTTGGGATTATGGCTACTTAAGAAATATCTTAGAGTTGTTTGATGTTTCTGAACTGGAGCCCTGCAATGATTTACTGATGGATGTTGATGAGCAGGTTCGATTTGCTAAAGCAGTTTCAAAAGATTGTTATGTCTTGTATATTCCAAGTAATACTACTGTTAAAGTAAATTGTGTATTTTCAAATTATTCAATAAAATTAATTGACTTGAAGACGAAAAACTTTATCCACCCTAAATATTTTGTCAAGGACAATGTGACTACGTTTTTAATGCATTCGTGTGAAGAGGATGTAGTGATTATAATTAAGGGACAAGGGGACAGGTTCCCTCGTCCCACCGAAAAATGCCAATAACCCTAATTGATTCATAGCTTAAAAGAAGCAGGGGACGTTTCTCTGCTTCTTTTTATCTGTTGGAAAGAAGCGAAGAACCGTCCCCTAGCTTCTTTCCAAAGTTAGCTCAGTTCCTAAACATTTTATATTAATTATTATAGTGGTATACTTTTCTTATAAAAATGAACGTTTTAAATAATAGGAGAGATGTTTGGATGAAGTCTGCGGAGTTAATTGATAATATCAATAAAAGTGTTGAAGATCTAGATTTCGTTACTGCTAGGAAATATATCGAGGGGAATTTAAGCATATTACAAGAGAATCTACAATTACTTAAAAGTAATGCAAGGGAAATTTATAATTTTTTAAATGAACAAGAACAATTGGGAGTTAAACTACTATCTAGAAAAGATTTATCAATTATCAATGCTGTCAATGCATATGCATATAAATTTGATTTAAGAGGAATTAAGTTAATGCTTAAGGAAAATGCAAAGTTATTTTTGAGAGATGATGTGATCGCCTATTTGAATAGCGATGCTAAAACTATTTTAACAGGCATGGGAGCAATAAATAGCAGGTTGTAGGTCAATGGTGAGAAGGGAAAAGGGGACAGGTCCCTCATTCTGCTAAAAAATGCCAATAACCCTAATTGATTCATAGATTAAAAGAAAAAGCTCTATGGAGAGTAAGTCTCTGTAGGGCTCTTCTTTTTAGTTGATAGAATGTTGAGGCATGATCAAATCGCTATTCCGCTTGAGGGTAATGAAAGCACATTTAAATCTTTATTAAAATATTTAAATAGATAAAGGGAATTTGGATGAGTTTATTTGATGAGTGTATTGAAGCTTTAGGTGAGGATGTTCATGTCTATTCCGGTAATAATAGAGAGCAAGTATTAAGTAATCTTGAAAGTTTATTTCCATTTGTTGAGTGGGGGCGTATTGAAAGGGAGAAAGTGTCTAATCATACTGAAGTAAATACAGTCGATGAGATAATCTCCTTCAAAACATGGGTGAATATAGTAATGTTGTTTATGTAATTTGGGACGAAGGAACATTACCAATAATTTAATCTACTTTAGAACAAGTAATTGGGCTATTGATGATGTTGCTGCTGTAAGCTTTGATACATGGATATTTTTACTGTTTCCAGGATATGTCATTGAAATATTTCATGATGGAGAAGTAAGAGTAGGTTTAAAGCAAAATTGATAATTTTTCCCTCAGGAAGAGACAAGGGGTACCTTGTCCTACAAAATATTTCAAACGAATCTTATCAATAAACTAATTTAGAAGCAGGAGAAGTTTCTTTTTTTCCTTTTATTTGGAAGGAAGCGAAGAACCGTCCTCTAGCTTCACAAGTTTTTAAAATTATTTGCAATTTTAATTGTAAGCGTTGACAAAATGTTTTTACAATGCTACTTTAAACTTGAGTACTCAACTAGTCAACATAGGAGGTATTATGAAATTTAACAGTGCCCAGGCGGTTTATTTGCAAATAAGCCACGATATACAATCTGATATTTTTAGAAATTATAGCATCCATGATAAGATTCCGAGCGAAACCCAGCTGAGCAAGAAATATAATGTTACCCGTACTACTATTCAGAAAGCTTTAAAAGAATTGGAGGAATCCGGTGTTATTTACAAAGTGCATGGAAAAGGCAGCTTTGTAAATGCAAAGAGCCCAAAAATTAATATGTTCAATTTTAGTGGTTTTTCAGATTATGTCCGAAAAATGGGTGGTGATACCGTAACAAAAATATTATCACAGGAGGTGCTCCAGCAGCAGGGAAAGAGAATCTTTAAACTGCGCAGATTACGGGGGGCAAATATTGAAGGGGCCGTTACCTGGCTGACAATCGATCAGTCATTGCTGGATCTTCATCAATTTCCCAATTTGGATAAGAATGATTTTGCAACCCATTCTCTTTACGATACGATTCGGACAAATTATGATGTCTATCCTAGTACCGCAAATCTAAGCGTGCACGCGATCCTATCGTCTGAAGATGAAAATCGGCTTTTTAATATGGAAAATTCAGAGCCGCTGCTAATGGTAGAAGGAACCGTGCTTTCCGATCGCGGAACTTTGGTAGAGCGGGTAAAAGTTATTTATAGCAATGACGCTAATTTTAAATTTGTAACAGGAATATAGAAATTGGAAGGTGTTCGTCATGGGTAAAAGAGACAAAATTTTAGGTATTTTATATGGACAGGCAATCGGCGATGCGATGGGGATGCCCTCAGAACTGTGGCCGATTCAAAAAATCCATGACCATTTTGACGGAAAGATTACAACTTTCTTGGACGGTCCAAAATCAAACGATATTGCCCTGAATTTTACGAAAGGTCAATACACAGATGATACAAATCAGGCCTTTGTTATTTTAGATGCTTTAATCGAAAACCGTTTCGTACCCAATACACAAATCATTGTGAACCATCTCCAAAAATGGGCAGAAGAAATTGATGCGTTTGAAAACAATATTTTGGGGCCTAGTTCCAAGGCTGCCCTCCTTGCAATTGAAGAAGGAAGGGATCCGCTTGATATTACGAAAAAAGCAGAAACAAACGGGGCAGGAATGCGTATTTCGCCAATAGGCGGCCTATTTGACACACTTCATAGCAACCAATTGGTGCAGATGGTATTTGACATTACAAAAGTTACCCATTCATCAGATGTTGCCATTTCCGGAGCTGCAATAGTTGCCGGAGCTGTTAGTGCAGCCGTTGAAGATAAAACATGGGATGAAATTATTAAATATGCCCTATCAGTCGGCGACCAAGCCAAAAAATTGGGGGCACCCACCTGGAATGCCTCCTGCAAAGAAAGAGTTAAGCTTGGCATAGAACTGGCCAAACGGTATCAATACGATGAAGAAGGGTTTTCTCAAGCAATTTACAATCTAATCGGTACTGGGACAATGGCTAGTGAATCTATTCCGGCTGCGGTTTCAATTTCCTATTATACACGTAATGTCCATGAATGTGCTTTGTTCTGTGCCAATCTTGGCGGCGACACAGACACAATTGGAGCAATGGCAACAGCCATCTGCGGAGCAAAGCAGGGATTTTCATTAATCCCTCCAGAATGGGTAGAATTAATTGATTCAGAAAACCCACAGTATCATATTCCTTATTATGCCGATCAAATCATGAATTTTAGAAACAAGACAAACTAACAAACTCTTAAATTAGAGGAGGAAAAAATGATGGATGATGAAGAACAAATCATTGTACCGGCATCTGAACAAACCGTAAAGCCATGGGGTCTTTTCTTTAACTGGTTTGCTGCAAATATTGGAATCATGGGAATCGTATATGGAGCTTTAATCGTAAGCTATCATTTAAGTTTCTTCCAGGCATCGCTTGCATCATTAGTAGGGGCATTTTCTTTCTTAGTAGTCGGATGGGTCGCTACGATTGGCAAAAAAGCTAGAATTACGACTTTTAAAATGTCACGGGCAACATACGGGATTCAGGGCAATAAAATTCCGAATGCCATTGCATGGGTTAATATGGTAGGATGGCTGGCCGTAAATGTTGTTACCGGCACTCTGCTGCTAGTCTCAATGTTTAGTGCCCTTCACATTAAATCCAGTGGATTATCCACAATAGTTGCCCTCATCATTTTTGCAGTTTGCGTTCTACTATCAGGATTGGTCCGGGAAGATACATTGCAAAAAGTGCAAACGTGGATTTCCTACATTTTTGGCATACTGACAATCTTTATTATGATTTTTTTCGTTGCCAAAACAGATTGGCATCAAGTATTGACAATGCCCAGTGGAAACTGGATGAGCGGTTTCCTACCTGCCGTTTCGATTGTCGCTGCCGGCTCTGGAATCAGCTGGTCCATGGCCGGAGCGGATTGGGGAGCTTATGTAACGCCGAAAGCAAGCAATGGAAACGTATTTTGGAGCACAACTTTAGGAGGAGCTGTCCCTCTATTCGTTCTGATGTTTGCGGGTGTACTATTGAGTTCTGTTGAACCGACTCTTGGAACATCTGCCAATCCAATTGATGTCATGTACCATGCACTCCCTTCATGGCTGGGCGTTGTTTACTTTCTTGTCGCCGCAGGAGGGCTCGTTCCACAATGTATCGTCAGTCTGCGTTCTGCAAGAATTAATTTGAAAACAATCGGAATTCGTGTCTCACAAAAAACTTCGCTTGCTTTTCATGGAATAATCGTAATATTGATTCCGATTTATATTCTGTTTGTATCTGAAAACTTTCTCGCTAATTTTCAATTATTCCTTGGTTTTCTCGGAATCTGTTTAGCAGCTTGGGTTGCGATATTTCTTTGCGATTCCGTGTTTAATCGTGAGAATGGCGGAGCATACGATGTAAACATCTTGATGTCGGGCTCAAAAAACCAGGTAAACTGGCGTGGCGTTTCTTCATGGATCATTGCAGTCATTGTTGGTTTTTTATTCACAAATAATGCAGTCTGGACCGGCCCCTTCGCAAAGGGAATTTTTAAAGATAACTCATTGGGCGTTTTTTTAAGCGGGATACTAGCCATCATCGTGTTCTGGGCTATTAATTCAATTGGCAGGGGTGAGTCAAATCATGAATAAATTTACTTCAGAAAAAAAAATATTAATCATTGGCGCTGCTGTAATTGACGTACTTGTTAATGTACCCGTCCTGCCAAAAAGCGGTGAGGATATAACAGGAGAATTACAGGGAACTGTTGTTGGCGGATCCGCATTTAATGTCCGTCAGGCAGTCGAAAGTTTAGGCATTAAAAATGTGCTTTTCGCGCCTGTAGGCAATGGAAATTACGCAGAAATCATAAAAAAAGAGTTTGCAAAAAAGCAGATTCCAGTTGTATTAAGTGTGCAAGACGGTGACAATGGATGGGATGTATCACTTGTGGAACCAAACGGAGAACGCACATTTTTGACTATTCCCGGAGTTGAAACAAAGTGGCAGCCCCATTGGTTTGAACAAATAAACATTAAAGATTATGATTATTTCTATGTATCCGGCTATGAACTTGAAGGAAAATCTGGTGAAGTGATTCTGGATGCGTTGTCTATGAAAAAAGTAGGAAGCAAAATCCTATTTGACGCAAGCCCAAGAGTCGGTCATTTAAAAAAATCGATACTCCAAAGATTACTTACAAGTGACACAATCATCCATTGCAATGCTGATGAAATAAAGTTATTGGCACCGGAATGCGATAATATTGAAAGCGCTGCCAATAAACTGCAGAAAAAAACAAATGATATTGTATTGGTTACATTGGGCGCAAATGGCACCTATTATAATGACGGTGCGAATGATGGGATTGTTCCCGGAGAGAAAGTAAAAGTTGTTGACACCATTGGTGCAGGAGATTCACATAGCGGAGCTTTCCTATGCGGTTTAGCTGCAGGAATGACAATTTTTGAAGCTGTGCGATTGGCAAATTTCCATTCTGCAAAAGTAGTCTCCCAGAGCGGCGGCGCAATTGAACAATAAAGTCTGACTATCCGTCATCATTTCTTATAGCACATGTTTATTTCAATTAGAAAAAGCTAACAAAAGTGGGGCACTTAAATGGCGCCCACACTTTTATCCCGCCTTAACGGGCAGTAAGACCCCCACCTCAAGATTCTGCGTATGCAAAGAAGATAGGTGGGGGATCAACTGCCCGTAAAGGTCCGATTGGTTCAACTAACCATCAATGGGGGATGAAGAAAACCCCCACTGATGGAAGTTTCACTTAATTGGCTTTTTCTATATTTTCACATTGCAGCGATTGTTCCTTATGTTAAAATCATTTTTTGGTCCTATCCTCTTTAAATCAGTCTTCTACTCCATTCATTTACATTTTCCCTTTCCAATTTACACCCGCATATTTTTAAAAAAAGTGAGACATTATAAGTCATATTGATAAAAGTTATTCCTTCATAAAGATTGTCAATATAAGTATTTATTCTTACAGGAGTGAAAAATGTTGGAAAGAGATAAAGGTGCAACGATTGATTTATTATTGCTGTTGCTTGTTGCTGGAGTATTTATTTGGTCTGCGATTCAACCGGCAGGATATTTGATATGGACAATGGAAGTACTACCTGCCGTTATTTTACTGATTTTTGCAATAGCTACATACAAAAGGTTTCGCCTTACCACACTTTCGTATATTATTATTGCAATTCTTGCGATTATTATGTTTATCGGCGGCCATTATACTTACTCAAAGGTCCCCCTTTTTAATTGGATAAAAGAACATTACGATCTTAAGCGGAACCACTATGATCGGTTTGGGCACGTTCTAAAAAGTTTGTTTGCGATTGTGATAAGAGAAATATTAATTCGTACTTCCCCACTAACGAATGGGAAATGGTTATTTACGGCCACTTTAAGTATGACTCTTGCTCTTTCTGCCTTATATGAAATTAGTGAATGGCTATTCTCCGTGATAACAAAGAGTGGAAAGACTTCTAAAGATTTTTTAGGAATGCAGGGCGATATCTGGGATTCACAGTGGGATATGCTGCTGGCATTCATTGGTTCAATACTTACACTTCTCATTTTTTCAAAACTGCATAATAGGCAGCTAAGAAAAAAGATGTAAGAGTCGATATTGGATATATATTATATTAACTTGTATCCATGGTCACCAAGTTTTTTCATACAGAGGAATTTTGTTTACTGGGTTCACCGTTCATATTCTAATAAGGAAAAGGCTGACTTTTTTTAAGTCCGCCTTTTCTTTTTTTCAAAGTATAAGAAGACAACATTGATTACATTGACATTCCCATTTAAAGGTTACGTAGTATAGACGCGAAACTATAATAGAAATCGGAAGAGCAAAAATAACGAGATCAACAAATGTATCTTCAGATAGACTGCGGCGTTTGCTTTCACGCATGGCGAGTCATAGTCCAAAAAGTTTTATCATCGTGTCTGCTACTTAGATTTCCAAAGTTAAGACCGCCTATCTCGTATAATTTTTTTTAGTGGCGCATATCGCGATCCGATAAATATTTTTCCAGTGGAAACGGTGCAGGTAATAAATTCATTTCATCCAGTTTTTTCAGGAAGTCGCGCTTACCAATTATTGTATTCCGGGCAAGAAAAACATAAAGATAATTCCCTTTTTTATGCAAAAAAGAGAATTATCGATTTTGAAGTGAGAATTGCAAATTTTCCTAAGGAAATTTCGAGGTGGGAAATGAGGGAAATGGTGGAAATTATAGTTTTGCGGTTATGGGCCTATTTTTATCTATTTGAAAGGGAAAGCTTCCTCACCCCAACCAGAAATTTAATAGGGAGCCATCCTATTAAAAAAGCCAGCAAATCATTGCTGACTTCATCTATCTGCATATAAATTAAAGCCTCGTTCATTTGAAATCTTGAGCTCGTAAACAATATCCTAAAAAGGAAATATATTATTTAATTAATGGGATTAAATCCATCTTTTTCTATGAAGTTGCTCAGAAAAATTAAATGACTTGGGCCTACTGTCATAATAATTAATATTTCTCTTTTTATTTCTATCTCTTTCAATTAAATTGTCAAGTTTTCGTATGGCCTTTTCCAATTCTAACTCAGTCAAATCTCCTTTTGCAAATAAACTACATAGCATCCCGTACGCAATGGCTTTTGTATCGATTTCTATTTTAAGATTTAAGTCAACATCGGAATTTCCACTGTGATTAACCGTTGAACGAAGTTTGTTTTCTACAGGTTTCTCCATTTGAACTCTTCCTTCTATTTCTACATTAAGGGGGCTGTCCAGAAAGTCGTATTTTCGACTTTTGGATGCCCCTTTTCATGTTTCAGAACCTTGATATATCAGCATTCTTGATTACTACAGTTTAGAGGAATTCCACTTTTCGGACAGCCCCTTAGCCCAAAATAGGGAGGTTGATTTTAAAAATCGATTTCTTGATCTTGATCTTGATCTTGATCTTGTTCCTGATCGGAATCAGCTTCAGATCTGGCACGTACCCTTGCTCTTGAGTCACTATCTACTCTGATATCCAAATCAAAATCTAACTTTGCGTTTCCACTGTTATTGACACTAGCTCTTGCAATGTTTGTGTTTTTGTCCTTCACTGCAACATCCGTTTCATTCTCTGCCTCACTGTCTGCTCTAGCTTCTGCTTCTAGATCATTGTCAATTTCAACGTCAACATTTTTGTTTGAATCCTTTCTGCGCCTTTTTTTTCCTCCAAAAATTTCCTCATTTCTCCATACTTTGCTCATTGATCATATCACTCCTTTGGGTTTTCATACTTTAATATATTCCGTTATTCACTTTATGTTTGGACAAGAGTCTAAAATATTCTAGACAAGTATCTATTTTTTATAAATGAAGTTTAATTAAGGTTATATCCTTCTAAATGTGGGGCAAAGGAGAAGTTGTTTTACTTGCCCTCTTCCATTCGTACAATAAAAATAGGTTTTGGCAAACAAGGAGTTGAATAAGAGTTCTTCTAAAACAAAGGGTGTTTAAAAGGAAGATTCAGCTGTCAGAACAGGCAGCTTTTCTTATTGTATGAACGGGCAGGTGTGCGGCCGAGCATAGGTCGTACCATATAGCGGGTGGGATTCCCGTAGAGTAAGAACTAGCCATTCGCTCGTAGCGAGGAGTCTTGGAGGGCTAAAGGTAACTTTAGTCTTTAAGCGTAGACAGTTAGGTGACGGGCCGTGAAGAACCGTCCACTAGCTTCTTCCTGAAAGGACCAATTAGTTCTATGTTCTCCGCGACTTCTGATGGTTCAACTTCTTATTAATTAGGTTAAGAAGGTTATACTTTACTTATCTGTCAGGTATCTTGGGTAAGAATGTAATCTATTTTCCTATATCTGCTTTATTTACTCTGAATCACCTTTGGCAAAAAACTTCTAAACTCTCTGTATTTGATCATGCAAATAGAGCCACTCCAATCACGAAATCTTAGGCCACTTCATTTCCAGTTAGAACACGTCTTGATTTGGAGTGATAGGTATGATAGGTTCGTTTCCTACTTGAAACACCTTTGTATATCGCCTTTCAAGCAAAATTAAACCTCTAGGGGCCATGTGTAAATACATTCCATGTTTTCCAGTATCAAATTGCGAAGGGGCTCAAAATGTAGTTAGCAAAAACACTCATTCAATGATTAACTAGTCTTTTATGAAGATCGTGTCACAGATTAGATATTTACCGTTTCCCCATATATTTACACTCATACTGGATACACCAATAAAAAATAGTAGGTTAATCTTACCTACTATTTTTACTCCGTTACAATTATTTACTTATTCTTAATTATTCAAAATAAGAAATACTATTTAAAAATATTAAAGCCACCATTGGAAGTCCTGTAATTAATAAAATTAACCACAAAAGAACGCTTAATAATTCTCCTTTATATTTTTTAGAATATATGAAGGTTAATACTATCGAGATAATAAAAAATAAAATAACAATTATTAAAAGTAAGATTGTATTGATAAAGTCAAAAATATATAAATTAAAATAAAACTCACTTCCAAACAAAAAATTATATACAGCATCACATAATAAAATTAATATAATATGTATATTTTTATTCATTCTTTCGTTACTCCTCAATACAATTTTTAGAGATTAAGTTATGCTCCTTAGTTTCGTATTGTTGTGTTAGCATAACCTTCAACAATAAAGTTTAAAGATTTTCTAATTGCCAAGTTTTGATATTGAAAAACCCCTTGGAACTTAAAGAGATATTGTATCCTGATTCACTGTGTTTCTCCCGTTGCTCTTGATATCAACAAATCCATGATATCTTTGTTTTGGATACTTTGTGTTCGAATAATGATATATGGAGTACGTTTGAAACAATATTTAAAGGTACTCTCAAAGCAAACGTACTTCCCGGCTCAAGTGTTTTTTCAATAATAATTTAATCCACTGTATAACCTTTTTTAGGAAAGACTTCATATATTGGAGTTTTTTCCATGTCTTCAGAAACATGTATGCCTTATAGATGAAAACGTAACACAGTTGTATGAATTTTACAATAAATTTGGAAGAACCGTCTCCTAGCTTCAAATTTGGAAAAAATAATAAGCTATTATTGTTCCTATTTTTGCATATATAATATGGTTAACACGGATTTTATACATTCCAGGTAATTTGAATAGAAAGAGGAAATGGATGAAGAAAATTATCAGTAGTTTCATTGTATTATCAGTATTGCTCGCTAGTTTTCCTGCCTATTTTGAAGCAGGGAGCATGTCTTCTTTTGAGACAGATCTTCAAAACTATCTAAAGGATGTAAGTCAAAAGCGGGGATTTAAGGTAACGAAGGATGATATTGAAGTAGCCCTTTTCATGAGGGGTGAAAAAGAATTAAAGGATTTTGCTAGTATGCAGGAATTATCTGATTATTTAGGACCTGTTATAGTATCTGATTATAGTAATCTGAACGATACATTGATCTCATATAACATGACTTTGGAAGATCTCCAAGGGTTGATGGATAAAAATGATGAAGTGATGGAAGATTACATCTATATCAAAGATCTAGAAGATACGATCGATTTTTATAATACCGCTCCTGTTGAAATGGAAGAGGAGTTTTTTGATCTTCTTCTCGGTACTTTGGAAAGTGAACTTGATTTTAGTAAAGATGAACAAGAACGTGTCAAAAAGCATCTTGAAGGCTTGGAGGAGGAACTTTCTTCTGAAGAAACACTTAATCAGTTAACTAGAATATCAGAGGAAATGCAAAATATAAGTGATTTCGATACGATCGATGAATTAACACCAGAAACAACAGCAAAAATAATGTCTTTGTTTAATGAAATGCTTTCTATCTTTGAATTGAAATTGGATTTTACCTTGATTAAAGGAAAAAAGGAAGAAAAAATATCAATAGTAGATCTAATGTATATGACTGAGCTCGTTAATGCGAGTGTGAAGATAGATGTATATAACCTAAAAGGGGATTTCCTGGCTGATATCATTCTGAAGGGCGATACAGTTGATTCCGAAATTATTAAAGATATTGGCAAGGACATTGACCATACAACCGTGAAAATCAATGAAGTGAAGACGGAAAACGGAGGGAAACTTCCAGATACGGCAGGAAATTATTTTACAAAAATGATGTTCGGATTGATTTTAATGATAATCTCTCTATTTGCAATTAGATATGTGAGACGAGCTTCATGAAAAAAAGGAAAATCTGGATTGTAGTCATTGCCATTTCTTTGATTGCAGGATTAGGGTTTTGGTTTACTACCACTAATGCTTATAAGCTTGCAAAGGGCTACTATCTTTATAAAACCAATAAAGTAATTGTGTCTCATAAAAAGGTGGAGACAGACAAGCTTTACCCAACGAGGCCAAAAATAGGGGATGAAATAGGACAACTAGAAATTCCAAAGTTAAAGTCCACTCTTCCTATTTATCATGGTTCGGATGAGGATGAACTGGAAAAGGGTGTCGGTCATTATGCGAAAAGTGTGCTTCCAGGTGAAAATGACAACACGGTCCTTTCGGGACATCGAGATACTGTTTTTCGCAGGCTTGGGGAGATAAAAATAGGAGACCAGTTGATTATTCAAACATCTGCGGGAAAATTCACTTACAAGGTGAAAAAGACGAAGATTGTTGACAAAAATGATCGAACAATTATCGTCCCTAAGCCAAGAGCTACGCTTACAGTATCCACCTGTTATCCTTTCAACTATATCGGTTCAGCACCTAAAAGATATATTTTGATTGCAAACCTCATAAAATCGGAGACATGAAGCTGGGGACGGTTCTCTGCTTCCTTTTTGTTTGGATGGAAGCAAAGAACCGTCCCCATAGCTTCTTTAAATTTTAATCAATACTTTCCCTTCATAATTTCGGCTTTCGATTAGTTTATGAGCTTCTGCCGCATCCTTTAAATTAAATATTTGAGCAATGGAAATAGAAATTTTTTTCGAAGCGAATAGCTCCAAGACTTTTTCTGCAACAGGTGCTAATCGTTCAGGATCCTGTTTTCGAGTTGTTCCTAAGCTAAAACCCTTTATATTCCTACAACTGCTATGAACATCGCTTGTTTTAAATGTACCGGCATTACCACTACTATTGCCAAATTGTACAAGGGTCCCATATAAAGCCAGACACTCCAAGCTCTTACTGGTGACTTCACCTGCAACCGAGTCAAAGCTAATATTAGCTCCTTTATTATTTGTTTGCATTAATACTTCCTCGGTAAAAGTATCATAAGTACAAACAATATCTGCTCCTAATTTTCTAACATAATCTGCTTTATTTAGGCTTCCAACTGTGCCTATAATTTTTTGAACACCAGCTAATTTTGCCAATTGTACAAGCATCGAACCTACGCCACCAGCTGCACTGTGTATAACAATAGTATCTCTTCTTTGTACTTGTCCAATTTCATATAGTAGGATATAAGATAAAATAGATACTGTCGGCATTGTTGCAGCCTGTTCAAATGAAAGATTATCTGGAATTTTAAAAACCAATTTCTCATTGGCAACTACATATTCTGCATATGAGCCATTTTTAGGAAAAGCTATTACCCGTTCTCCTTTTGAAAAGGTTGAATTAGGGGAAGTTTTTTCTATTGTTCCTGCTACATCCAATCCAAGGATTAAAGGAAAATTTCCTTTTCCTTTATTACCTAAACGTGTTTTAATATCAGCATAATTCACACTCGTATAAGATCCCTTTATTAAAACTTCATGTTCTCCTATTTTGGGCATTTCAATATCCGTATATGAAAGTACATCGGTTCCACCATATTCATTTTGAATAACAGCCTTCATTTCTTTATCCTCCTTTAAACCTTTTTTACATTTTACTATAAAGTGAACCGTCCCCTTGCATTAATTTTTCTGTTGTATCAAATGGAAAAATTTTATAAAATTTTTTTATACGGATTAAAAGGATGGGGAAACATGAAAAATTATTTTGGGGCTATATCACTTATCATTATCATATTAATGGTAGGGCTTTTTTTCGGTTATATCACTTCAGTAACTACAATAGGTGTCACGACTTTTCGGATATTAATGATATGTGGAGTTATTTTATCCCTGCTTTTTTCTTATCTTTGTGAAAAAGGAACAATGAGGAGAATATCTTTAGGAATAAGCATATGTGTTGGTTTATTGTATCTAATAGGGATTGAATTGATGAGGGTTGTCTTTCAAGAAAATGGGTTTTAACAAGAGAGTGCAGGAAAGGCTGCTTAGAAAAACAATTTAAATTTTGGCCGCTTTTATATGACACATATAGAAAAGTGGAAAAATGGTGGAACAGGATGTTCCGTCCTGTGTCCCTTCAAGGGGATATTCGATGTTAAAAGAAAACGTATCACTTGTAGGTGCAATATGTATTTTGATTATTACCATTGTGAATTTTTCAACGGACAATCAAATGATAACAGGGATAGTTGGAGGAAGTTTATTTATTTTTGTTTTGATTTTAAAAGTTAAATCTAGAAGAAAGGAAGGTTACTCGGCACATTCTAATAGGGGAAATGTTAAAAGGAAAGGACACGGATCGTAAATTAGAAGATCTGCTTCTTTCTTTTGGCTGTATTAATCAAACGTTTGATTGAATTGTTTGGCTTTTGAAATAGAAAATGTGAATTTAACAGAAAGAAGATAGTGGAATCATCTATTCGTTATTAGCGGATCGATGTTTTGAATATGGATTTTTATCATGAGATGGATTATGGGAAAGTGGAAGGGATTTAAGGATCTATCCAAAAATCAGCCTCCTTATGATTCTGGTTTAAATAAAGTGATTTTTATATTGGTGATTATTGCCACCAAAATTAAAACCCAGGAATGTTGAAATAATAGCATTTTTGGGTTTTACTTTTTAACGATCCGATCTTCAAAAACTACTTTGTTGACGAAATATTCAAATTAGTGTAGAAATAAGATGAAAAAGTGGGGATCTATAGCAATTACGATTAATTGTGGAGTGAGCATTGGTTTATACTTAGGAAATCTCCTTGTTCTAACTTACCTGCGATTGCTGCAGGTATTGGGGGTACAATTACAGGGGTGGGTATTAGTTTGGGAACAGAGCAACTACGCCTAAGTCGAAAGACCGTTATTGTTTCTGAAATAGATAAAAGAACATGGATGAAAATTAAAAACTTATATGCAATTTCATTGTTGTAATTTGTATTTATTAGCAGTATGCTTCAGTATATTTAAAATTGGGGGATTATTTATGAAAACTATTGGTCTTATTGGCGGAATGAGTTGGGAGTCATCACTAGAATATTATCGTATTATAAATGAAGAAGTGAAAAATAAATTGGGTGGTTTACATTCAGCCAAGTGTCTTTTATACAGTGTAGACTTTGAAGAAATAGAACGTTATCAGGCAGAAGGTAATTGGGAAAGTGCAGGTAAATTATTAGGAAATGTTGCTCGTTCTTTAGAACAAGCAGGAGCTGAAATTATCGTGATTTGTACAAATACAATGCATAAAGTAGTTGGATATATTGAAGAAAAAGTTAGTTTACCTATTTTACATATTGCTGATGCAACAGCCATGTAAATTCGAAACTTAGAAATGAGTAAAGTTGGGTTGCTTGGCACTAAATATACAATGGAGCAAGATTTTTATAAGTCACGAATAGAGTCATATGGTATTAAAGTTTTGATGCCAAATCAAGAGGATAGAAATATTATAAATAAAGTTATTTATGAAGAATTGTGTCTAGGAAAAATTCGTCATTCATCAAGGAACTATTACAAAAAGGTTATCAAGAATTTAGTAGATAATGGTGCGGAAGGAATTATATTAGGTTGCACAGAAATTGGATTATTAGTAAAACCAGAGGATTCAGATGTTCCGTTATTTGATACGACGGTAATTCACGCAATTGAATCAGTTAATAAAGCAATTGAGGGGTAATTTAATTAGAAGGTGCTTTAAGGGGACGTTTCTCTGCTTCCTTCCAAAAAAGAAGCAAAGAAGAACGAAATTGCTCCCCCAAGGATTGAAACCCCATAGGCCGTAACCGCGACTTCATTCTTCTCAGGCAATCAAAAATTTTGCGATTAGGTTTGTAGCACAAAAAAGAGCTAAGGCACAACTAGTAATTTCCACTAGTTGTGCCTTTTTTAGCGCAAAACTTCCGATTGTCCCCTTTAAGAACTGTCCCCTTGCATTATCTAGAAAATTCCTCCTTAGCAAAAAATATTTATCCTAATTCTTGCCTAGGAGGATTGATTTCAAACTTATTTACACAACTTTTTCCGCAATGTCAAATAACTGTAGAGCTTTTTCTTTTTGACACAATTCACTGTCACTCCGTAAATAGTTATATTAACAGGCAACTGGAGGAGACCATCTTTTTTCAATTTGTCTTGTTTGATATTACCGATTACCTATTTAAATAAAAAGGTAAGACCATTATGAGCAATTCGTCTGTTATCTTTTGCTCGGTGTGTATATGTATAGGTTCTACTGCCAGGAGTTGTGATTGGGCAGGTTTAGGCTATCACCAAATCACTCGTGCATTTTTTCTTAATAATTTTTAATAATGTCTCTATCCCTTAGTCTAAGTTTAAGAATCACTTTTCTTAAGACTTATGCTTATTTTTTTGCAGATTAAAATTGCAAAAAGATACACTAAACTATTCTGATATATCAAACTATAATCAAATTATGGAAGGTGATCACTTCATGAAAAAAAGGACACAAAGAGTTTTTACAAGATTTTTAACGACGAATACTCATTTAACCTTTGAAGATTTAAGTAAAGAATTCCATATTAGTGAACGTACTCTACGAAACGAAATAGTGTTGATCAATGACTATTTGACTGAAAACAATTATCCAATTGTTACTACTACTAGGGGAATAGGAATGAAATTGCCCCTGTCTGAAAAGGAACGCGAAAAACTGTTAACGCAAGTCGGTGATGATTGGGACAAAGAATATTATCAGCCGGATGAACGACTTCTTGCAATACTTTTAGATATTGTAGATAGCTCAAAAATAACACTGCTATATGAAATGGAAGAGCGATTACAGGTATCTAAAAGTACGCTGGATGAGGATATGCGTAAACTCAGGCAGTCATTAAAGAAATATGCTATTTCTGTACTTAGCCTAACGAAACAAGGAATTGTATTGCAAGGGGATGAACGGTTTATTCGTTCTATGCTGTACGATGTAATTAATTGTACGACAGATATTGATCATTTAATAGGATACAGTGATACAGATGCTGAAATAACATTTGCAGATAAATTTGTACTAGATTATTTGGATAATAGTGTATTGCAGGTCATTGGTGATCTTTATGATGAAGTTCTGAAAAAATCGATGGAAGAGATAAATCATGTGTATAGAGATCAGGTAATTTTGTTTTTGGGTGTGTGGTTAAGGCGTCTACAAGAAGGCAATACCGTCAGTGAATTAGCGAATACAAGAGCAGAGATAATAGAGGGACCAGTAAAAACTTTTGTAGATACGATATGTGAGGAGTTTGCAATACATCCATCAATAAATGAAATTAAATATATTACTTTTACAATTGAATCGTTCAATCCAAAAAATATGAATAATTCATTTGATTGGGTTACGGCGCAATTATTAGCTATTCAGCTAATTGAGCATGTGGAGAAAGAAACTGGCACTCCTTTTACTATGGAAGAAGAAAGTTTGTATGAAGGTCTTTATAAACATATTACGGGATTATTAAGTAGAGCTAAGAATGATTTGCAGGTATTTAATCCATTAAAAGAGACGATTAAAGAGTCCTATTCAGAGATTTATAACGCAGTAGCTTGTTTTAGTAAGCAAATAGAAAAATATATAAAGAAACCATTATCAGAAGATGAAATAGGTTTTTTGACTATTTACTTTTCAACCTCCAAAAGCCAAATAAAGCAAGATGAACAATATGTATATCAAGCAGTTGTAGTTTGTAATCATGGAATTTCAACTGGAAAGTTGTTAGCTGCAAATTTGAAAGAGTATTTCAATATTGAAATTATAGCAGTTTTGAGTTCCTATGAGTTACCGTTTATTGAAAAGTTAGATGTAGATTTAGTATTTACTTCTATTTCTATTGATTATCCCAAAAAGCCGGTCTTATTGCTTAATCCGATTTTAAGGGAAAGTGATAAGAAAGAAATCAAAGAGTTTTTGAAAAAAAATAAGGATAAGAAAAGAACTGTATCCAATAAGTTAGATGCTACAAAGTTGCTACAGGATATTTTAGCGTTAATTGTTGCAAGTGGAGGCGAAGTTACTCAAGAAAGTTATCAGAAATTAGAAAATACTTTCAAAAAACATCATATGGAATTTAATACAAGGGAGATACTGCCTATGTTGCAAGATATTTTGAACGATTCTAATATCTTACTAATGCAAGAATGCAAAGATTGGAAAGAGGCGATTATGAGAGTTGCGATACCTTTAGTAAATGAGAAGGCAATTGAAAGGCGATATATCAATGCCATGATAAAGTCTGTTGAAGAATTTGGACCTTATATAGTAGTAGGAAAGCATTTAGCTTTGGCACATGCAAGACCAGAAGATGGTGTAAATAAATTAGGAGTTAGTGTCATGACGTTAAAAGATCCGGTTTGTTTTGGAAATCAGGATAATGACCCAGTGAAAATAGTCTTTTGTTTAGCGGCTGTGGATTCTTACTCGCATTTAAATATTATGAAAAACCTAATTGAGTTAATTAATGATAAAGAAAAAATAGATAAGTTAATTGTTGCAACAGATGTGAAAGCGTTTAAATCATTATTATATGGAAATGAAGTGGAAGAATGATAAAAGTCGCAATTATTACAAGTGGCGGAGATGCAAGTGGAATTAATGCAGTATTTGAAGGAATCCTAACATGTGAAGAAATTGAGTTGTGGGGATTTCATGATGGGTACGATGGGATATGTGAAAATGAGCCTTTTAGATTAACCAAGAAAATAGTAAAGGAACATATCCATACAGGTAATGCTCTGCTACATACATCAAGATCGAAGAGGACTTTTAATAAAGAAGGCAGAGAAGAAATTGTATGCAAATTAAAAGAGAATGATTTTGATATTTTAGTTGTTTGTGGAGGAGAGGGTTCTGGAAAAGGAGCAAGCCTTTTATCTAAAGAAGGGATGCGCACTTTATTAGTGCCTATGACAATAGATAATAATATCTATGGCACAGACTATACCGTTGGTTATCATACAGCATGTCATTATATTGCAGATGGTGTAAGGAGATTACGTCAAACTGGAATGAACTTACCAGGTCGTATTTTTATGATGGAGACATTTGGTGGTCAATCAGGGCAGTTAGCACTTGGTGGGGCAATAGCAGGGGGTGCTGATTATGTGTTACTTCCAGAGCAACCTATAAATATGGAGAAATTATTGAGGAGAGCGAAGGACTGTTTAGAGAAACAAGGACAGTTTATCGTAGTAAATTGTGAATCCAATACCTTAAATGGAGAGTGGATACGAGGGAAACAAGGCGCAAGTTTTGAAATAGGGAATGAGATTGAGAAAGCCATGGGTGTTCGCGTAAGATATTCCATTTTAGGGTATACCCAACGAGCAGGTGATTCAATAGAGGCTGATGTAATGGATGCAATTAAGATAGGTTTAGCGGTAGCTGAAGAGATCGTAAAAGGCACCACCAATGCTATGGTGGGTCTAGTTGATGGGAAAGCAGTGTTGGTACCTTTAGAAGATGTATTTAGCAAAACTAAGGATTTAATAGCAACAAATAAATATATAGCTCTAAAACTGAAAATGATTGATTAAAGGAGAGAGAAAAATGAAAAGACTCAATATTTTATTTGTATGTGGGGCTGGTTTAGGAAGTAGCTTCGCTTGTCAAATGTCAGCAGAAGATGTGCTAAATAAATTAGGAGTTGATGCGAAATTGGATCATAGTGATATTTCATCTGCGGCATCAGCAAAGCCGGATATCATTATTACTGCTCAAAATTTTCAAACACAATTTGAAAAATTCACGATTGATCCAAAACAAACAACAATTGTGTATTTGAAAAATATTGTGTCAAAGGCAGAGATTGAAGAAAAAATTACCCCGGTATTAAAGGAAAAAGGTGTCTTAGCTTAACAAATAATGAGCCAATGGAGGAATAAAAAATGGTTGTGGTAAATTTTATTATCAAAAATATTTTAACACAAGCATCAATTACAGTTGCACTGATTGCCATGTTGGGATTGATTTTGCAAAAAAAATCAGTAGGACAAGTTATTTCAGGTTCGTTAAAAACGCTATTAGGATTTCTTGTATTGTCAGCAGGTTCTAGTATCATCGTTGGTAGTTTAACCTATTTTGGAAAGATTTTCACAGAAGGCTTCCATATGCAAGGGATCATTCCTTCAATTGAAGCCATTAATGGTCAAGCAATGAATGATTTAGGCTTAGGCCGTGATATCGCTTTAACTTTTCTAGCTATTTTTGTATTTAATATTATTATTGCACGTTTTACAAAATGGAAATACATCTTTTTAACTGGTCAAGCCATTCTTTGGATGGCTACTATGACAACGGTGTTTGGGTACTTTGCGGGCTTACGAGGAGCTGCTTTGATTTTAGTAGGAGGATTCATTGGGGGCGTCTTTGCTGTAGCTATGCCAGCAATTGCTCAACCATTTGTTCGTAAGATTACTGGTATGGATGAAATCGCTTTAGGACATTTCTGCACAATTGGGTATGTATTTGAAGCAGGTGTAGCCAAACTATTTGGTGAAAAAGGTGAAAAGAAAAAGTCCATTGAAGATTTGAAATTACCAGCTCAATTTGAGTTTTTACAAGATACCTATTTATCAGTAATGGTCGTGATGGTTCCTCTTTATATCATTACGGCAGCATTTGCAGGTAGTGATTTCGCTTCTAAACTATCCGGGGATACAAACTATATAATGTTTGCATTCTTACAATCTATTCAATTTGTAGTAGGAGTTTACGTGCTATTATCTGGGGTTCGCTTATTGTTAGGTGAAATCGTTCCGGCATTTAGAGGAATTGCAATGCGTTTGGTTCCAAATGCTGTGCCAGCGTTGGATTGCCCAGTGTTATTCCCATATAGTCCTAATGCAGTTATCTTAGGATTTATTACAACTACTATAGGTTCTATTATTGCAATGTTTGTATTGCCTGTCTTTGGTTTGGCTATGATCTTACCAGGTATGCTAACAGCTTTCTTTGCGGGTGGTACTGCTGGTATCTTTGGTAATTTAGTAGGAGGACGTCGAGGGGCAATTATTGGCGGTATTTTCCATGGCTTCTTCATCACACTGTTACCTGCACTGTTAGTTACCATTTTCAATTCAATGGGATTTGTCAATGCAACAGCGACTGATGTCGATACTGTAACAGCGGCTTTATTATATGCATGGATTATTGGTCCAATCTTAAAGGCATTTTAGGATTGGAGAAAGTGATAGAAGGAGGCTTACGTAATGTTCGGATTTGGGAAGAAGAAAGATAAAAAACCGAGAGTAGGTACTACAGAAGATGTAGTATTAACGGAAGAAAAGAAAGAAGAGTTATTACGTACGATCTCTTTTAAGAAAGAAGAACTAAAGCAATCTATTGGGGAAAATCTATCGAAAATTTATGAAGAGATTGGCTTAGCATACAATGAGTTAGGCGAAGAAGATAATGCAATTGAGGCACTTGAAAAAAGTATTCAAGAGAAGAAAACTGTGGGCGATGGTTACAAAGCTTTATTAAGGTTATATAACAAGAAGCGTGCAGAAGCAGCAAAAGCAAATGATGAAGAAACTTTACAGATATATTTAAAGAAAATGGATCAAATGATTCAAGTTTCAAAAGATGTTACGCGTGGTGTGAAATAAGGAAGAAAGAAAATAAACGATAATTATAAAGGGGAAAATACTTTATGTATACTACATTAAAAGAAGTAACACGTAAGGCAGAAGAATTGAATTATACAGTTGGGGCTTTTAATACACATAATTTAGAGATGTTACCTGATATGATACGTGCAGCAAAAGAACAAGGGGCGCCAATTATTATTCAAACAAGTGTAGGTACAGCAAAATATATTGGCCATGAAAATTTAGTCGCTGTATGTAAGTCAATGGCAACAAAAGAAATGGTTGATGTAGTATTGCATTTGGACCATGCTCGGGATTTTGATGATATTAAAGAGGCAATCGATAAAGGGTATACATCAGTAATGTTTGATGGCTCTCATTTACCATTTAAGGAAAATATAATGAAGACATGTGCAGTAATAGAATATGCACATAAACATGGAGTTTCCGTAGAGGGTGAATTAGGAACGATTGGCGGTACTGAGGAAGGTATTCATGTAGGTGAGGATAATAAGGTTTATACTGACCCAAAAGATGCAGTAGAGTTTGTTAAGGCAACAGGCGTAGACGCTTTGGCAATTGCTATCGGTACTAATCATGGTCAATATAAATCTAAAACAGAAGTAAATGTACCACTATTAAAAGAAATTAATTCAGTAGTAGATGTACCATTGGTCATTCATGGAGGTACTGGTGTAAAAGAAAAGGATATACATGGATTAATAGATAATGGGATTCGTAAATTTAATGTTGGCACTGAATTGTTAGTTGCGTGGACTAAGACGGCGAAAGAAACATTTGGAGAAACTAAAGTAAATAAATCATTACGTCATAATATTATTCCATGTAATGAGGCCATAAAAAATATAGTTAAACATAAAATTGATATTTTCATGAATAAAGAAGGTCATATCAATAGTTTAAATTAAGGGCAAAAAGTTCAGTGTAAAAAGATAATATGGAGAGTACGAGGTTTCCCTTGTGCTCTTTCTTTATTTGTTAGAAATTATGAGGTGATAGGTATGGAAAAGTCCTTGATCTTATTAGCTGGTTTGCCTGGAACAGGAAAAACCTACCTTAGTGAATTCATCATTAAATATTTGGGCGAATTTTATTTGCTTTCTCAAGATGAGTTGAAAGAATATTATTGTGATGTTTTTGGTTATAATAATTTGGAGGAAAAGCAAAGAGTAGAAAAAATTGCTTGGTCGAAATACTATGAAATAATGGAACGACAAATGCAATTAGGAAAAAATATTATTTCTGATTATCCATTTAGTCAGAAACAAAAACCCCACATTCAGCAATTAGTAGAAAGATATGGTTATAAGGTTGCAACTATTCGGTTAATAGCAGATTTAAATGTATTATTTGAACGACAAAAAAAACGAGATTTAGACCCAGCAAGGCATTTAAGTCATATTGTAACCTCTTACAAAAAGGGAAATTATTTAGCAGATAGAAGTAAAGCAGATAATCTGTTGACATATGAAGAATTTATAAAAAGATGTACAACAAGAGGATATGACACTTTTGAATTAGGAAAGTTATTTGAAGTAGATGTTACTGATTTCACAAAAGTGGATTACTCTAAGTTGGTGAAAGATATAAAAAATTGGGATGAAAGTAATATTGTTAAGGATTGAAAAAGTTACACAAGGTCCCTCGTCTCATTCTGGATTAAATTATTCGGGTTATTGACGACTTATCACAATAGTCTCCGTGGGAGATAAAATAAGTCTAAGGGTTACTAGTCAAGTAAATTATTTTGCAATAAATGATGGGAAAACACATTTCGATTTGTTGCGTATTACGATGGATGTAGCAGAAGAAGATAAATGTGTTTTGAAAATTATAAACTAATAACTCTTTAAAACAATAGGTGCTTTTCCCATCTCCTAAAAACTAATAGAGTTCTTTAGAAACTGAATTAAAAAGCTTTGTAGAAGTAAATTTTTTCTCATCATTGCTTTTTTGTTTAATTCATATCTAGCCCTAAATTAAGTCATAAGAAATATAAAAATAGAATTAAACAAACGTTTGATTTAATTAATTTTGTTGTCGGCTGTATGTTTGGGTAGCTTTTACATTTTTTCAATTGTTGAGTCAGAGCTCCTCATCTTAACCATAAACTTAATGAGGAGTTATCCTAAAATTAGATGGCTCCTATTCTTGTGGCGAAACAAGGAACTTGTCCTATTGTTTATTCTGATGAAATATTCTGAAAAAAAGTTGTATAAAATGGAAAAATTTTATAAAATTTTTTTATACGGATTATAAGGATGGGGAAACATGAAAAATTATTTTGGGGCTATATCACTTATCATTATCTTATTAATGGTAGGTTTTTTTTTCGGTTATATCACATCAGTAACTACAATAGGTGTCACGACTTTTCGAATAGTAATGATATGTGGAGTTTTATTATCTGTGCTTTTTTCTTATCTTTGTGAAAAAGGAACAATGAGGGGAATATCTTTAGGAATTAGCATATGTGTTGTTTTTTTTTATCTAATAGGGATTGAACTGATGAGAGTTGTTTTGCAGGGGAATGGGTTTTAACAAGAGGGTACAGGAAAGGCTACTTAGAAAACCAATTTAAGTTTTTGCCGCTTTTATATGACTCATAAAAAAAGTGAAAAAATGGTGGAACAGGATGTTCTGCCCTGTGTCCCTTCAAGGGGATATTCGAGGTTAAAAAAAACGTATCACTTGTAGGTGCAATATGTATTTTGATTATTACCATTGTGGATTTTTCAACGGACAATCAAATGATAACAGGAATAGTCGGAGGAATTTTGTTTTGATTTTAAATGTTAAATCTTGAAGAAAGGAAGGTTACTCGCGCATTCTAATAGGGGAAATGTTAAAAGGAAAGGACATGGATCGTAATTTAGAAGATCTGCTTCTTTCCTTTGTCTGTATTAATCAAACGTTTGATTGAATTGTTTGGCTTTTGAAATAGAAAATGTGAATTCAACAGAAAGAAGATAGGGGGAATCAACTATTCGTTATCAGGAAACGAATGCCGTCTTGGCAAGCATAGAGGATCTGGTCTCCTTACCCAGACTGAAAGATGAAGCTACACAATCTACCATCCAACAAGCGGAAGTGATGTTCAGGGGAGACAAAGATATCCCAATTCATTTTGAACAGGTGAAATTATTGGTGCCAATCAGTTATCTCAGTTTGGGGGTAAACTCATCCTATACAATGCTATCATTTTGGAAGCAAAGAAACGTCCCCTAGCTTCTTGCAATATATAAGTATTTAGTTATATACTTATTGATGTATATATCGAATGGAAAATGGGGTGTGGATATGGAAAATACTTTAGTGGATATAGAACGTGTTTCAAAAGTGTTGAAGCTATTAGGTGATAAAACACGATTGACGATTATTGGGATTTTGAAGCAGCGCGAGTGCTGTGTTTGTGAGTTATTTGAGGTATTTGATATGAGTCAACCTTCCATTAGTCAACATCTGCGAAAATTAAAAGATGCAGGACTGGTAAAGGAAGAACGCAGAGGTCAATGGATTTATTATTCTCTCCATACACAAAGTGATACTTATGGGTTGATGGAGGATATTTTAAACCATATTCCTGATCAAAGTGAAAAGATTCAAATCATTTTACAAAACAATCCAACGGCTCGTTGTGGTTGTTAAAGTAATATCTTAAGGAAGTGATAGCATGAATTTGGAGAAAAAACGGTTAAGTTTTTTAGACCATTATTTGACTCTTTGGATTTTCTTAGCAATGGCTTTTGGGGTTGCCCTAGGTTTTGCAGTGCCGGGATTTGTTGATCGTCTAAATTCCTTACAGGTTGGAACGACTTCCATTCCATTAGCAATTGGCTTAATTTTAATGATGTATCCGCCTCTTGCAAAAGTTCGCTATGAGGAAATGGGAAGAGTATTTAAAGATGTAAAAGTTCTTGTATTATCTTTAGTTCAGAACTGGATTATTGGTCCTATCTTGATGTTTTTGCTGGCCATCATCTTTTTACAGGATAAGCCGGAATACATGGTTGGACTAATCATGATTGGTTTAGCACGGTGTATTGCTATGGTTATCGTATGGAATGATTTAGCGAAGGGAGATACAGAATACGCAGCTGGGCTTGTGGCTTTTAACTCGGTCTTCCAAATGCTGTTTTTCTCTGTTTATGCTTATGTATTTGTTACAGTCGTTCCTAAATGGTTAGGGATTGAGGGGGCGATTGTAAATATTACAATGGCAGAAGTGGCCAAATCGGTATTCATTTACCTGGGTATTCCATTCCTTTCGGGGATGTTGACTAGACTTATATTGGTTAAGGCAAAGGGCAGGCAATGGTATGAAAAAGTATTCATTCCTAAAATTAGCCCAATTACACTGATTGCATTACTATTTACTATTATTATCATGTTCTCATTAAAAGGAGAGACCATTGTTACTTTACCTTTAGATGTAGTAAGGGTGGCGATTCCCCTTCTCCTATATTTTGTGATTATGTTTTTTGTTTCTTTCTTTTTAGGGAAAAGGATTGGTGCAAATTATCCAGTCACAACAACATTAGCTTTTACCGCTGGAAGCAATAACTTTGAATTGGCTATTGCCGTTGCTGTTGGAGTATTTGGTATTAACTCTGGTGCAGCATTCGCAGCTGTTATTGGTCCATTAGTTGAAGTTCCTGTGATGATTGCTTTAGTCAATGTAGCATTGTGGTTTAAACGTAAATATTATTCTGAGCATGCAGCTTAAATATATTCTAAAAGGTGGAATGATGATGGAAAATAAAAAAACAATTTATTTTTTATGTACGGGGAATTCATGTCGCAGTCAAATGGCAGAAGGTTGGACAAAAAAATATTTAAGTGATGACTGGCAGGTAAAGAGTGCCGGGATTGAAGCACATGGATTAAATCCGAATGCAGTCAAAGCCATGAAAGAGGTTGGAATCGATATTTCTAAGCAAACTTCAGATGTGATTGATCCAGAAATATTAAATAATGCTGATTTAGTCGTGACATTATGCGGCGACGCAGCAGATAAATGTCCGATCACACCACCAAAGGTTAAACGCGAACATTGGGGCTTTGATGATCCAGCGAAAGCAGAAGGAACTGATGAAGAAAAATGGGCATTCTTCAAACGTGTTCGTGATGAAATTGGTGATAGAATTAAGCGTTTTGCAGAGATGGGTGAATAAAACAATTAAATATCAAGAGGGACACTCTTGGTATTTTAATCTACATATTATTTTGGAGGCGCAAAACATGAATAAAGTTGAAATTTTTGATCCTGCAATGTGCTGTTCAACAGGAGTATGCGGACCAAGTGTAGATCCTGAATTAACAAGGGTGGCATCGGCTGTTTTTTCACTAGAGAAAAAAGGCTTTAATATTAAACGATATCAGCTGACAAGTCATCCTGATAAGTTTGCTGAAAATATTGAAATCAGCCGTGTTTTGAATGAGAAAGGACCTGATGCATTACCGGTTGTTCTATTGAATGACAAGGTTGTGAAAGTGGGTAGTTATCCAACCAATGATGAATTTGCTATGTGGTTTGAAGTAAGGTCAGAAGAATTAAATGAAATACCGCAAAAACGACTTTCTATCAAATTAAGTCAAATGAAATAAATTCAGGAGAAGGAAAAAAGTATGTTTCCATCATTTAGGCCTAATGATATTAGAACTCAATTTGTATTTTTGACAGGTAAAGGTGGGGTAGGAAAAACATCAACTGCTTGTGCCGCAGCTGTTGCATTAGCTGATAGCGGTAAAAAGGTATTATTAATCAGTACGGACCCTGCTTCCAATCTGCAAGATGTATTTGAAGTTGAATTAGCAAACACACCAAAGCCGATTCCCGCAATTGAGAATTTATTTGCATGTAATATTGATCCCGAAAGCTCTGCTCGAGCCTATCGGGAAGGGATTGTTGGTCCCTATCGTGGGAAGTTTCCGGAGGCGGTCATTGCCACAATGGAAGAACAATTATCAGGGGCATGTACAGTGGAGATTGCTGCTTTCGATGAATTCACTGGTTTTCTAACAAATAGTGAAATCATTAATCAATTTGACCATATTATTTTTGATACAGCTCCTACAGGCCATACATTACGACTATTACAACTCCCTACTGCATGGAAGGGATTTTTAGAGGAAAGTACACATGGGGCCTCTTGTTTAGGACCTTTAGCTGGTTTGGCGGATAAAAAAAGTCTGTATTCGAACGCGGTGTCCGCTCTATCAGATCCAACTAGAAATACCCTTATACTGGTAACAAAACCTGATGTTTCAGCTATTTTAGAAGCAAACCGTGCTTCATCAGAGTTGAGAGACATAGGTATCAAAAATCAAATACTGGTTGTTAATGGTCTTCTTCAAAACTATATCGAGGAAGATAAGGTTTCTTCAGCTTTTTATCAAAGACAAAGAAAAGCATTAGAGCAAATTCCTGAAGGGTTGAAAGAAATCGATAAATACGCTTTACGATATGTTTCACACTCGTTAACAGGCGTGGAAAATCTACGATCCCTATTTAAACCATTCAAGGCTTCAATCGTCTTAGATAGCGGAAGCCAATCCATGAATCTTCCGGGACTAAAAGATGTTATAGATGATGTTTCAGATAATGGTACAAAACTAATATTCACAATGGGTAAAGGAGGGGTAGGAAAAACGACGATTGCTTCTGCAATTGCAGTTGGCCTGGCTGAAAAAGGTCATCGAGTGCATTTGACTACGACAGATCCAGCTGCACATCTGGAATATCTATTTCAACATGTACATTTGAACCATAATTTAACCATTAGCAGAATCAACCCAAAGGAGGAAGTTGAAAAATATAAAGCAGATGTCTTATCTAAATCCAGTAAGGATTTAGATGAAGCAGGCCTTGCTTACTTGAAGGAGGATTTAGAATCTCCTTGTACAGAGGAAATTGCTGTTTTTCATGCTTTCGCAGAAGTTGTGTCCAAATCAGAAAAGGAAATCGTCGTCATTGATACAGCGCCAACAGGACACACCTTATTATTATTAGATGCATCAGAATCTTATAGTAAAGAAATAGAAAGGTCAACCGGGGAGATACCAGAAAGTGCCAGGAAGCTCCTTCCAAGAATTCGTAATCAAAAAGAAACAACGGTAGTTATCGTCACTCTTGCAGAAGCTACACCTGTTTTAGAAGCATCAAGATTACAAAATGACTTAAGAAGAGCAAGTATCCATCCAAAATGGTGGGTTATAAATCAATGCCTATCTTCTTCCGGGACAAACGATCCTATCTTAAAAGGAAAGGCTATAGCAGAAAAGAAATGGATCCAAGAAGTAAATGAAAAATTATCTGGAAAGTGTGCCATTATTCCTTGGTTACCTGAAGAAGCAGGGGACGATTCTTTGCTTCATTATATTTGGCATAAATCTTGCTAATGAGGAGGAGAAACGAATGAAAATTACGGATAGTGCAAAAGAATTGCTAGAAGGCTTTTTAAGCGAAAGAGGCGCAGAAGGTATTCGACTTACTGCAGTTCCTGGTTGTTGCGGACCCCAATACACAATAACATTAGATGCTCCAATGGAATCAGATACAATTAAAATCATAAATGGTATAAGAGTAGCCTTTGATTCACAAGTAACGGGAACGGAGGAATTAACTTTGGATAAGGAAGAAAATCAAGAGGGAGTAGGGCTGGTCTTATTGGGTGCTAGTAGCTGTTGCTAATAAATCATTTCAAAATGGTCCAGGAAAGCTGGACCATTTTTGATTGGACGTTCATGAAATCCTTTTTTTGTTTCAATTATCCCTATTATTTTCCTGCTTCTATCTCTTTACAGCAATCTTTGCTTTCCTTATTTGTATTTACTTGATTATCTGTCACTTCTTTAATTGTAATAGAACAACAGTCATTCTTTTTACCATGATTCTTCAAATTGGTTAGTTTAAACATATATGTTCCTCCTATTTACTAAATTTTCGCTGCTTTTTAAAAGATTGTTTTTTTTTTTTGAATAGATTTGATTTTAAACTCTTACCGTGTGTTTCTTGACTTGGGCTGAAATGGTTGGGAATCCAACCGGGGTGTCTGAATGGGCTCTATTTGCTTGGAAATCCAGTCAAGTTGTCAGAAAAAGCCTTTAAACCTATACCAAAAGCAACAAGGTTTACGATAGGCACCTAAATTTTATACATCAACCTTTACTTAAAGGCTTCTATCTTAAACAAAATAGAAAATGGTCCCTGATAATGTTGATATCAGGAAAACGGAAAGTAAGAAAGCTCCGACTAATCGTTTATGAAAAATGGAGTTTAGTAAAGTGACCTCGGGAAGACTAGCGCCAGTTGAGCTAATCATAATAGCCATCACGGGACCTAAGGCCATACCTTGTGCCACTAAGATTTGTGCAATTGGAATCATCGTTGAAAGTCTAATATATAATGGAATACCTATAATGGCGGCAAGGGGAATTATCCACCATTGATTCCCTCCCAGGTATGTTGAAATAAATTCAGTCGGGACTGCACCATGAATTAGCGATCCGATTAGTGCTCCTATTATAAGGTAGGGATAAACGGTTTTCATTAGCACCACGGTTTCTTTCCAGGCAAGTTTAAGGTTAAGCCCAGGGATTTGCTGTTTTCCACCTTGAATAATGACATTTTTAACGGAACTTTCAAACCCTAAAGCTTCGAGTGCAAAACCAATCATAATGGATAAAATAATTGTAATGACAGTGTAGATGAGTGCTACCTTCCATCCCAGTAGTGCCCCCATAAGAGTTAATATTGTTAGGTCAAGAACCGGAGAAGCAAAAAGGAAAATCATTACAAATCCGAATCTCATCTTCTTTTGTAGCATTCCTACAACCATAGGGATAGTCGAACATGAGCAAAAAGGTGTAATGAATGCTAATAGGATCGAAATAGATGCACCGACAAAACGATTTGAACGAAATAAATATTTTTCCACTTTTTCATATGGAATCAAACCTTGAAGGATACTAATGACAAAGGAAATGACGAAAAAAAGGATAGTCAATTCAAATGCAATTGATAAAAAGTCAAAAAATACATCTTTCCACATATAAGACCCTTCCTTTATATTTGTATTTTACAAGTATTAGTTGAAAATTAAGCCCTCTTATTTATTTAAGAGGACAGCAGTAACTTTCTGAATCCTTCATTGTAGTCTCCAAAAGGTGTAATGAACGAATGACCGTTTCTCTTTCGAAATCACTGAGTGGAGATAAGATCTGATTAAGATAATGATTCATGTCCTGGTTGATTTTTTGCTCAGTTGCCTCTCCTTTAGGAGTAAGCGACAGAAGATTAATCCGATTGTCATTAGGATGCGGAGTCTTTTTTACAAGATCTCTTTCGGCCAAAGTTTTAATTTGTCGACTAAAGGTTGTGATATCTAATCCCAAGGCTCCGGCAATGTCTTGCATGGAAGGATCTTTCTGCCTTGAGATTTCGTATATTATATGACTTTGAACAAGGGAAATACTATCTCCACAACAATCCTCGCAGCAACGTTCGTTGAGAAATCCAAATCTTCTCACAATCATTTGGAATACACTTCTTAAATTCTCATTTTCCATTTTATCACCTCTAAATTATTTATATGATATTTATTTGCAAAATGCAATATTTTTTATTCTCAAAATGAAAATAATTTTATATAATAAGATTAATAAAAAGAGATAGGGGAGATTGGTGATGGAAACTCATATAAATATACGGAACGCTACAAAAAATGACTTAAAGCAAATTCTCGATATTTATAATGAAGGGATTGAGGATAAAATTGCTACCTTAGAAGAAAATCTCAAGGACTTGAATTACATGCAAAATTGGTTTGAGATCAATCATAACCAACGATACGCGGTCATTGTTGCCGAGGATGATCACGAAGTTGTTGGTTGGGCATCGCTAAATCGTTACTCTAATCGATGTGCCTATGATGGAGTTGCAGAATTGTCGATTTACATAAAAAGATCTTTTAGGGGAAGAGGAATTGGCTCTTTTCTTTTAAGAGAAATCGAGCATATAGCGATGAAGAATCAATTTAATAAAATGATTCTTTTTACATTCCCATTCAATGAATTAGGGCAGGGTTTATATAGAAAAAGAGGTTATCGAGAAGTCGGTATTTTTAAGAATCAAGGAAAATTAGACGACCATTTTGTCGATGTAATGATTATGGAAAAGTTATTTGCAAAATAGTTTGCAGTACGTTGGTTAATCGCTTTATTATATATGAAAGATGATGGAGGATGTCTTTTTTATTAAGGCTATGTTAAACAATAATGTTGATATGAGGGATATAAAAAAGGAGACTTTCTGGTGCAGTCTCCTTTTCACCATAATGGTTCTTCATTATTAGTTAATTTCAGAAATAATGGCATTACAAACAGAGCTACAAGGATTAAGGCAATTTCCAAGAGTAGTACAGAAAAAAGGGATAAATCAAACATTACAGTAAATGGTATGGTGATAATAGGTAATAAAACTATTAAAGATATCGTATTTCTCGAAGACACACTTTGATATTGGATTTTCCCACAGTGATTACATTTCATACTTTTACGAAACGTTAATAATTTCTTTATCGAATCAAACCAAGACCACTTTTTTCCGCAGTTTTGACAAGTAGGCACTATGAGTTCCTCCTTTCTAAGAAATTTTCTGTTAATAATTATACGTCCTTAATGACCAATAAGTTTCTAAAGAGACGCAGGGACAGGTTCCTTGTCCCAATTTGAAAAGGAAAGGAGGTGGATCTTAATTGAGATAGATCCACCTCCTTTGTCTTTGTTCATCAAACGTTTGATTGAATCTTCAAGGGAATCTCGAAAAAATTACTAAAAAAAGATTTTTGGGGATAGTCATCATTATTTTTCTGAAAAACATACAAAATATGTCTTTTCTTGTAAAATTGTAAGTGACTAATCCAATAATTAGAATGGAATAGGATTTGAAGAAACTTTTCCACTTAAAGAGCAAGTAGTATAAAATGGTATTATTTTCCTGCACAAAAATATAGAGGTAACAGGAGGTAACACATGAATATAGATTATATTTTAAAAAAGGGGCTATCAATAATTGGATTTCCTTTCACGTTAACAAATATGTTTATAAATGAAAAAAATAAGGTAAGTGAATTAGGGCAATTGGTTGAAGTAAACGAGAGAAAAATACATACGATCGTTTCCGGAAACGAAGACTCAAAACCTACTGTAATATTTGATGCGGGCTTAAGCTGCTGCTCAATTGATTGGTACTATATTCAGCCAGAGATTTCAAAGTTTACTAGGGTTGTTTCATTTGATAGAGCAGGTTACGGTTGGAGTACTCCTACAAAAGGTATGAATACTAGTGAGGAAGTAGTTGATGACTTAACACAAGTATTAGAGAAACTAGTAATTTATCCGCCTTATATTTTAGTCGGACATTCATTTGGTGGATTAAATATGAGGCTTTTTGCAAGTAAATACCCAGAAAAAGTAGCGGCATTAATTCTAATTGATGCAGTACATGAGAATAGGTATATAAGCAAAGAATGGGACGAGGTCCGAAAAAGGAGTCATCAAAAAAATTTTAATTTATTTCGATTAGGGTATATAACATCTGGGCTAGGGCTCCCTAGACTTTTTAAGCAACCGGTAGGCAGAAAACAATTACCAGAGCCTTTTCAAAAAGCCATTAATTATATAGGTTATAATCCCAAAATGTTTGAAGCAGTATATAAAGAATTTATACATAGCGAAAAATCTGCAAAACAAGTTGCTAATTCTAAACCCATAAATAAGGAATTACCTATATGGATCCTAAGTTCTAATAATAGTGATCCAACTTGGGTTGAACACCAAAAACTTCTTTGCAATTTGTCAAATAATACAACGCAAATTAAAACAGATAATGGTCATTCCATTCATCTGGAAAATCCAGAATTGGTCATTAACATAATTAGAGAGGTATTTAAGAAAGAAACAGGGGGTTCTCTGCTTCCTTTTTAAAGGAAGCAAGGAACCGCCCCCCTAGCTTCCTAATTATTCATTTTCAGAAAAGCAGTAATAGTGAGTGGTCGACCGTATTGGTTGACTGCTTTTTTTCTGATTGGAACGCAGGACCTGTCCCACAAAAGAAGTTAATGTTATACTAAAAAGAGAATAACTGGAAAAAACGGAGTTGAAGCTAATGGAAGAAATATTAGTGATTAAAGACTTGAAAAAAAGATATGGTCCAAAAGCTGTCTTAAATAGCGTGTCGCTTCAAGTGAAGAGAGGGGAAATTATTGGGTATATCGGTCCAAATGGGGCCGGAAAAAGCACCACCGTTAAAATTATGCTAGGCATTGAAGATGACTATTCTGGTGAGGTAAAAATCTTTGGTCAGGATATTTCTGATGGAAATATGGAGTATAAAAGGAAGATTGGCTATGTGCCGGAAGTCGCTGAGCTATATGACAATTTAACCGGCCACGAATATTTAACCTTTATTGGCGAATTGTATGGCCTTGATTTTGATCTCGCTGATTATAAAGCCAAAAGCTTAATGGAGCTATTTGGCATAGGGGAAGTCTATCATTCTCGAATTGCTTCTTACTCAAAAGGAATGCGGCAAAAGCTATTAATAATTTCGAGTCTGTTACATAATCCGGAGCTTTTGTTTTTCGATGAACCCATCAATGGTTTGGACGCGAACAGTGTGATGATTTTCAAAGAAATTATGATTCAACTTGCCGCACAGGGGAAAACGATTTTTTATTCTTCTCATATAATGGATGTGGTTGAAAAAATAAGCAGCCGCATTATTCTCCTGCATGACGGAAAAATTGCTGCAGACGGTACTTTTGCAGAGTTAAAACAGCAAAATACGGAAGGCTCACTTGAACAAATTTTTAACCAACTTACAGGATTTACGGAGCATAAAGAAATTGGTGCAAGATTTGTCTCAATTGTAAGGGAGATGTGAGGGATGCAGGATTTTCGCACTTTGAAGCTATTGGATCGATTTGAGAGGATCTTTCACGGATTTGGCATAGACTACAAGATCATGAGAAGAATTTTACAAGTAAAGTTAACGATGGATAGCAGGCGTGTACCTACTATTTTCTCACAAAATGCAAAAAAGAAAAGTAAAGAAACTAGCAATCAGTATATAAAATCATTATGGATTTATGTTTTATTCAGCCTGTTTATGATTCCTTTTATATTTATGGGTAATCATTATCTGTTTAATATGAGTCTCTTTTATGGGATTTTTACCTTTTTTGTCATGACATCTATGATATCCGATTTTTCTTCTGTTTTACTAGACATTCGTGATAGAAATATCTTGTTTCCAAAGCCAGTTGATAGAAAAACGATTAGCATGGCGAAAATGGTGCATGTTTCTATTTATCTCTCTTTTATATCCATTGCGCTTGTCGGAATCCCTTTGATTGTTGGACTTGTCAAAAATGGTTTCTTGTTTTTCCTTGTTTCAGTTCTTAATATCATTCTCATTGACTTGTTTATCGTCGTGTTAACAGCACTCATCTATTTGTTTATTTTACGATTTTTCGATGGGGAAAAATTAAAGGATATCATAAATTATGTCCAAATTGGTTTGTCACTTGGAATTATGATTGGATATCAATTGCTTGTCCGCTCCTTTGAGTTTATTAATTTCACTATTTCGCTTAAAATGCATTGGTGGCAGGTATTGGTTTTTCCAATGTGGTATGGGGCAAATACGGAAATGGTTATGAACGGTGACTTTCATCCCTTTTCGCTTTTATTTTCAACCTTAGGGGTCGTGATGCCTCTCCTATCCATCTGGGTTTATGTAAAATGTATTCCCGTTTTCGAGCAAAATCTGCAAAAGCTTGCTTATCATGGGAAAGCAAGAGAAAATAAGCGCAGTAAGCTAAAGCAAAAGCTGTTTAGAGTGATTTGTCCCTCATCTGAAGAAAGGGCCTTTTTTCGATTTGCCGGTTTAATGATGAAAAATGAACGGGATTTTAAGTTGAAGGTCTATCCATCATTAGGCTTTTCCATCGTGATTCCTTTTCTCTGGATCATGAATAACTTTCATCTCAATTTTGATCAATTACCTACTAGGAAATCGTACCTATCGATTTACTTTAGCTTGATCATTATCCCGACAATCATGGTTTTTTTGAAATATTCAGGAAAATATAAGGGTGCGTGGATTTACAAAGCTGCCCCCTTAAAACAACTGAAACCATTGTTTAGCGGTACGATAAAGGCGTTTGTTTTCAACTTATATTTACCGGTTTATTTACTTTTAAGTATCTTTTTTATTGCATTTTTTGGAATAAGGGTTCTTCCGGATCTAATCGTAATCTTTATAAATGCATGCACGTATGCGGTCATTTGTTTTATGATTCTTAAAAAAGCAATTCCTTTTTCGGAGTCTTTTGATCAATACAATCAAAACAGTAACCTAGCAATTCTAATCGGTTTAATGCTGGTTGTTCTAATTTTTGCCGGCCTTCATTATGTCAGCACTTTGTTTCCCTATGGAATCTATCTATACCTGGCGATTGCCATCATTTATCTGAGTACTGTTTGGAAACTGGCTTTCAACATTACTTGGGCAAAGATTCAAGGATGAAGAGGCGCAGGGACAGGTTTCTTGTCCCAATTTGAAAAGGAAAGGAGGTGGATCTTGATTGAGACATGTCCTTTCCTTTGTTTTTGTTAATTAAACGTTACTTGGGATAAAATGAGGAACTTGTCCCTATGTATCTTTGAATGGAACTTATGTCATTGACAAAAGAATTTTCAGCATATATAGTGATATGTATTAATTTAGAACTTTCCAATATCTTAAAATTTTTTAAAAGCTAGGAACGGGAGTAGTAAAAGCTGATGGAATAGGAGCAGAGAGCTGCGGGTTGGTGTGACGCAGTCTATGATCGCTTTGAACTCGCCCTGGAGCTGCTTGACAAAAGGAATGTATCGACGTTTCCAATGTCTTGACGGTTAACCTCCGTTAAAAGGTCTAAAAAGCAGGGTTCAAAAGGATCAACAAGAGTGGTACCGCGGTTAGCTATAGGCTTATCGTCTCTTTTCTCATTTTATGGTGAGATTAAAGACGATGAGCCTTTTCTATTTTATATGCAACTAGTCTTTGGTGGGCATAAGTCGGCCAGTAGACGTAAGAATTTCTTAAGGAAAAATGGAGGTAGGATTTATGAAAAGTAACAACGAGAGCTTGCAACGAAGCATGACCTCACGCCATATTATGATGATGGCCTTAGGAGGAAGCATTGGTGCCGGACTATTTAAAGGAAGCAGTTCAGCAATTGATATGGCCGGCCCTTCTGTTATTATTGCCTATCTGATTGGCGGAATTATTTTATTATTTATTATGCAGGGCTTAGCGGAAATGGCCGTTCGCAATAGTAAAGCAAGGACATTTCGAGATCTGGTTCAGTCAACTTTGGGGCATTTTCCTGCGTATTTTTTAGATTGGATTTATTGGAAAATGTGGGTGTTAAATATTGCTGCGGAAGCAGTAGTTGCCGCGATTTTTCTGCAATATTGGTTTCCTAGCTATCCGATTTGGATGCTAGCATTATCCGTTTCTGTTTTAATTACAATCGTCAATCTGCTGTCTGTTAAAATCTTTGCAGAAACAGAATACTGGCTTGCTTTAATCAAAATAAGTGTCATTATCATTTTTATTTTGGCCGGTTTAGTGCTTTTATTTGTCTCATTTGGCCAACACTCAGCTCCTGGCTTTTCCAATTTAACAGGGCATGGCGGACTATTTCCTCATGGACCAGGTGGATTAATTACGGCAATGCTTGTTGTTATTTACTCTTATGGCGGGACCGAAATTATTGGCGTAACTTTAGCAGAAACGAAGGATCCTGAGAAGGTGGTACCAAAAGCGGTTCGCAGTACATTGACACGAATTATTGCTTTTTACCTTTTCCCTTTCTTTATCATTGTGAGTTTAATCCCATGGAATCAAGTAAATGCCGTCCAGGAAAGTCCTTTCGTTTTGGTGTTTAAGATGATAGGCATTCCCGGAGCAGATCACATTATGAATGCAGTCATTTTATTAGCTATTATTTCATCCATGAACTCTGGTCTTTATGGCTCATCCCGTGTATTATACACTCAAGCGGTAGACGGGCGGGTTCCGCAAATTTTTGCGAAACTGTCAAAAAAGAGGGTCCCTATTTATTCGATTTTAATGTGCACCTCTTCTCTTTATATAGGTGTGTTGATCTCCCTATTTGCAGGAAGTAAAACATTTGATTATTTAATGGGGTCTTTAGGCTATACCGTTCTATTTATTTGGCTGATTATTGCCTTAGCTCATTTAAAATCACGTAAACAGCAGCCAAATGTTTCGGGCTATCATGTAAAATGGTTTCCTTATACTACTTGGTTTGCCATCATTACGTTGATTCTTATTCTAATTGGCGTCATTTTCACCACGTCGATTATGATTACTAGTATTACACTGGGAATTTATCTTTTTATTACTTTAACTTATATTGTGAAAATTCGCAATCTTCAGGATGATACAAGGACAAGCATCACATCTCATTCTTGAAATGTTGGGAAGGACTGAAAAAAGGCTCTGGAGAGGGGAGATTTTTCCCAGCAGATAGATCGTGACGACTGCCTCTTTGTCATTTTATAAAAGGAAAGGAGATGGATCTTGGTTGAGACAGCTCCTTTTCTTGTTTTTTTGCTACCTAGACACTTAATTTTAATGTGGTTTAAGCCCGGAAATTTTGACTGAAGTGGGTGATACTAAAATGGAGTGAAACAGTCTTTCTCATTTTCTTGCGAGAGATAATATTTAAAGTTATATAAAAATTTCTCATTTTTTGTATGGTTTAAAAGGAAAGAGGCTTTTTTGTGGAACCCGAACCCCTACTACTTGTTTCTATCTTTTTGGGCTGGAATAGGATTCTCTCTATGTTCCAGATTCTTTCAGCTTAAATGTTTTCTCCTGCCAAACTTGAAAACCAAAGGCAATGAGAGATAGTGCAACCATTACAATGAATAAGTTCCAATTGCTCAAGTTAATGTAGTGAATAATGCCTCTTAATTCCATAAATTCTCTTATTAAAAAGGCATCTATCCCATCGGCTATAATATTGGCCACTAGAAACAGCCAAAATTTTTTGAAGGTAAAATAGAAAATCCACATGGTCCCAATTAGAAAGGATCCATAGGCGTAGCTCACATTTGTTATATATCCCCATGGTACTATGGTCACTTTTAATTCCCACCATTTATATGTATAAGCTAATTCGTAAATAATCGTTACTAATAATGCAGTAAATATGGTAACGGGAATATACCGTTTGATTCCTTCCCTTTTCATAAAAAACAAAACCATGGAGCAATAAACAATATCCAGAGAATTAACTTATTAATCATCGTGTTTCACCATCCACCATTTTTTTTTAGTATTTCATAAATTTGTTGATCGTATGTAGGGCCTTGGAAACAGGTGCTTTGTTTCATGCTTTTAGGGCGATAATAAAGAATAGCTTTTAGTTTAAGCCTTCTTTTTTTATTGCGCTGATCGTCACTGTGTATATAGGACTCTTTAGCATGTTCATTTATTTGCTAAGTTTAATTCCAATATTGGCAATTATAAATAATGCTGACTGAGCAATAATGGATCATGTCCTTTTTACATGAATAGTACGGATTCGAGGGATTTTGCTGATAGAGTAGTTGATTTGGTTTTGGTGTCCTTTCGTCAATCTCTTTGAAAGAAGCAAGGAACGAACCGTCCCCATGCTTTTTAAAAAAAAGTATTGACCAACACATCTATCTGTTATATATTAATTTTAAATATTAAAACTTGTTATATAACAGCGTGGAAGGGGAAACCAAAATGGATATGTATCAGAAGGCTTATGAGTATTACAAAACGGCTTGTGAAAACAATGGGGTAGAGTGGGTTAGCATCCATCAATTTGTAAAGCATTTGACCATGGAGCAAATAAGTGAATACAGTAAAATAGCCACCCTATAAAAAAGGACGTGATGACCACGGATTTCCTAACAGAAGTGAAACCGTAACCCTGCCAGTTCAAAACAAAACTAGGCAGGGTTATTTTTTTGCGCTTTTTTCGAGAAAAGTTGGATGGTGCCTGTAATTTAAAAAAATTTTTTCTTTTCCTAAAATAGCTACCTTATCACATTGTAATCGCATTCATTTAATGGGGATTCAAAATAGCTAATTGACAGAATTATCGTATGTTAGTAAACTTTACTTACTTTATTAATTTACTAATAAAATAACTTATCAAGAGTGACCGAGGGTTGGGCCCTATGACGTCCGGCAACCCCCTTTTTAGGGAAGGTGCCAATTCCCACAGAATGACTTTCATTCTGAAAGATAAGCATAGATATGTTTAAAATCGATGCTCTTTCAGTTGAAAGGAGCATTTTTTTTATGACAATCAGCGAGATGGAGGGAGGTTCGTTCATGATTGAAATTGAAAATCTGACAAAGGTTTATCAAACAAAGAAAGGACAGGTTCGCGGAGTGGATGAGGTGTCCTTGACGATTCAGGAAGGGGAGATTTATGGAATTGTCGGATACTCCGGTGCGGGGAAGAGCTCCTTGCTTCGCTGTATCAATCTACTGGAGCGACCGACTTCAGGAAAGATCACAGTGGATGGGGTGAACTTAGCGGCGCTTTCTGATAAAAAGCTGCGGCAAGCGAGGTTGAAAATTGGAATGATTTTTCAACATTTCTATTTAATCAGCCAGAAAACAATCTTTGAAAATATTGCCTTCTCCCTTAAAGCAGCAAAGGTGCCGAAGAGCCAAATTAAGGGAAGAGTGGAAGAATTGCTTGATATGGTGGGACTTTTGGATAAGCGGGATGTGTATCCATCACAGCTAAGTGGCGGACAGAAACAACGGGTGGCGATTGCTAGGGCGCTTGCGAATAATCCGACAGTTCTCTTATGCGATGAAGCGACATCCGCTCTTGATCCAACGACAACGAAATCGATTTTACGTTTATTGAAAAAAATTAATAAAGAACTAAATATTACGATTGTCCTCATTACTCACGAGATGAATGTTGTAAAAGAAATTTGTGATCGGATGGCAATTATGCAGACAGGGAAGGTGATTGAGGAAGGTTCAGTATATGATGTTTTTGCTAACCCCAAAACCGACTTAACCCACGAGTTTATTAGTAGTATTGTTTCCTTTGATATACCAAAAGAAATTTTGGATCGATGCGAAGGAGCGATTATAAAGGTCATCTTTAAAGGGGAAGTCGCTGGAGAGGGTGTTATTTCGAATACTTTAAAGGCATTTCAGGTAAATGGTAACTTCCTTCATGGATCGATTGAATATATTCAGGAGGCGCCATTAGGAATTTTTATCATGGAAATAAAGGGTGAACCAGAAGAAATCGATAAGGCCATTCGCTTTATTGAGGAACAATCAGCACAAGTGGAGGTGTTACGACATGGGCATAGACTTCAACCATCTCATTGAACTGATTCCTGATATCAACCAAGCCTTCCTGCAAACGATTTTGATGATTTCCATTTCCTTGTTGGTGGCGGTCTTGGTGGGTCTCCCAATTGGCATCTTTTTATATGTTACCGATAAGGGCCTTTTCATGGAAAATCGTGTGATTCGCGTCGTATTAGGGTTTGTCGTTAATTTGATTCGCTCGATTCCTTTTATTATTTTATTGGTTGCCTTAATTCCCCTAACCAATTTTCTCGTACATACGACGATCGGACCCGTTGCGGCTAGTGTATCTCTTTCGGTTGCGGCGATTCCCTTTTTTGCCAGAATTATTGAAACGTCTTTTCGGGAAATTGATAAGGGTGTTATCGAAGCCGCAATTTCAGTCGGAGCGACTCCTTGGATGATCATAAAAGATGTCCTCCTTCTAGAGGCAAAATCTGGGATTATCTCAGGGGTTACCTTGACGCTTATTAGCTTGGTTGGATTTTCTGCAATGGCAGGAGTTGTCGGTGGCGGCGGAATTGGCGATTTAGCGATTCGCTTTGGGTATTATCGTTATGATAATACGATTATGATTGCCACCGTTCTCATTTTAATTATATTTGTCCAATTGATTCAAATATTAGGCGACTTTATCGCTAAAGCAGTAGACAAACGTTAAAAATTTTTGGAAAGAAGGAAATATTCATGAAAAAATGGTTACTGGCTTTTATTTTAATTATAGGCGTTACAGCATTAGCGGCTTGTGGAAGCAAAGATAGCAGTGCAAGCGGCAAGGTGGATAAGGATACAAAGGAAATCAAGATTGGGGCAACGGCTGGTCCGTATAGTGACATGGTCAAAAAAGCGATTATTCCGGGAATGGAGAAAAAGGGATATAAGGTTCAGCTCGTTGAATTTAGTGATTATATTCAACCAAATAAAGCACTCGACAAAGGGGATATTCAAGCGAATTTATTCCAGCATACGATTTATCTCGAAAACTTTGAAAAAGAAAATCATATGGACTTAACCGGATTAATCATTGTTCCAACAGCACCAATGGGTATTTATTCTAATAGCTATAAATCTTTAGACGATGTAAAAGATGGCGCAACGATTGCGATTCCTAATGACCCAACCAATGCGGCAAGAGCCTTTAATATTTTAAAAGATCAAGGTTTAGTTGAAATTGATAAAAATGCAGATCCGCTTACGGTTTCTGAGAAGGACGTAACGGTCAATAAGAAAAACTTAAAATTCCAACCGATTGAAGCAGGGCAGCTTCCTCGTTCTGTGGAAAGCACTGATTTAGCAGCGATTCCTGGAAACTTTGCTTTAGCCGCAAAAATGGATTTACTTAGTGCTTTAGTGTTAGAAAACATGCCGGATGATTATCGCAATATAGTAGCTATCAAAACCGATAATGTCGATGCGCAATTTGCGAAAGACTTGAAGGCAGTCATTCAATCACCTGAATTTGAAAAAGTAATTGATAGTGATTTCAAAGGATTTGGAAAGCCTGATTGGATGAAATAATGGCTTGAGGCGGTAACGGGTTATCGAAATCTATTTTTCAAAATAAGAAAAGAGTGAAGTTCATGGAAGCTTTTTCAGTTCATGGGGCACCAAGTGAATACGTATTGTTGGCGGGAGTTTTAAATGAGTTAGAAGGAAAATTATTAGAAAGAGGTCTTCGAAAGGTGTTGGTCGTGCATGGCGAGAAGTCTTGGAATGCGGCCAAGCCCTTCTGGCCGGTCTTTGCGGACGTTTCTTATTCAGAGTATTCATATAGTGGAGAATGCTCTTTAACAGAAATCGATCATCTGGTGGAGCTGGTTACCAATCAGAAATTTGATGGAGTGATTGGAGTTGGCGGCGGAAAGGTATTAGATCTGGTTAAGGCGGTTACTCATTTGGTGAAGAAGCCATCTGTTTTAATTCCGACTCTTGCGTCAAATTGTTCACCGTGGACGCCAATCAGTGTGATTTATGATGAACAAGGGACGTTTATTCGGTTTGATGTCTATCCGGTCGGGGCAAGTCTTGTTCTTGTCGATCCGCGTATTTTAATTACAGCACCTGTCGAGCTTTTGATTGCCGGAATTGGCGATACATTGGCTAAGTGGTATGAAGCCGATGTGCAAATGGCAGTTATCCCGGATAAACCAATTGCTCTGCAGATTTCTCATTACGCGGCCAAGCAATGCAAGGAGGTTTTGCTGCAGCATGCTGAAGGAGCAATTCAAGCAGCGAGAAGTGAAGTACTTAATGAAGACTTTGTGAAGGTTGCCGAAACGATTATCATGCTAGGAGGAATGGTCGGTGGATTTGGCGACCATTATGGAAGAATTGCTGGAGCTCATGCGATTCATAATGGCCTAACTGTGCTTGAGGAAACCCATCATGCTCTGCATGGAGATAAAGTAGCCTATGGAATTCTGATTCAACTCGTACTAGAAAAGAAATGGGAGGAAATAGAGAAATTGCTTCCTTTCTATCAAAGGCTGGGACTTCCCATTTCGCTCCTTGAATTAGGGGTAACAGAAATCGATGAAGCTAAGATTACACGGATTGCCGAAAAAGCCACGCACCCAAGCGAATCGATCCATGTCATGCCAATTGGAACGATTACTTCAGAGGATGTCGGTAGAGCAATTCGGGAGTTGGAGGGGGTTTGTCACTCCACGAATAATCTTATTTCATAGTATTGACAAGAAGTGAACGGTTCTTTTGTGAGATAGGTCGAGAGCGCAACGGATGTCTCTTCTTTAGAAACTCTGTTTCACAACAGGGGGGAGTGGCGAACGGCACTTTTCTCAGATAGAAGGAAAGCACTACGGAGAATTGTATCTCTGTAGTGCTTTCTTAATTATATTCTGTTAGAATGTGTTGATGTTAATTCAATAGGGGGGAATGAATCTGCTTATTCGCGAACGCCTTTTTTATTCGCGACTTCAGAAAGATACGCGCGGTATCCAGTAAATGTTCGCGAAAAAATAAGGTTATTCGCGAAAAATAGATTTTACTCGCGAAAAGATAAAAATGTTCGCGAAAATAAGGCCTCAATATTATTTAAAAAGGTTGTGTCAAGAAGTTTGTGTATGAAGAATATACTCTCAGTAATCCACTATTTATATTATTTTATTGAGGGGGAGTATGAGGGAAGCTTCCCTCATACTCCCCTTTGCGCTGAATTTATTCCTAA